>JAPLJY010000177.1 GCA_026388345.1 Deltaproteobacteria bacterium | reverse complement strand
GGACGGCAAGATCAAGTTCCGGAAGCCGGGCGGTGAGGAGATCGAGCTCCGCGTGGCCACGATCCCGACCCAGGGAGGCGTCGAGGATGTCGTGATGCGGATCCTGTCCAAGGGTGGGAATATCCTGCCCCTCACCGCGATGGGCATGTCGGTGCGCAACTTCCGGGAACTCAAGGCCATCCTGGATAAACCCTACGGGATGATCCTCGTCGTCGGCCCCACCGGCTCAGGCAAGACGACCACCCTGCACGCCGCCCTCCACGAAATCAACACCCCCGACCGGAAGATCTGGACGGCCGAGGACCCCGTGGAGATCACCCAGTACGGACTCCGCCAGGTCCAGGTGCAGTCGAAGATCGGATTCGACTTCGCCGCCGCCATGCGCGCCTTCCTCCGGGCGGATCCGGACGTGATCATGGTGGGCGAGATGCGGGATTTCGAAACGGCCAAGACCGGCGTCGAGGCGTCGTTGACGGGCCACCTCGTCTTCAGCACGCTCCACACGAACAGCGCCCCGGAAACGATCGTCCGCCTCCTCGACATGGGGATCGACCCGCTCAATTTTGCCGACGCCCTCCTGGGCATCCTCGCCCAGCGGCTCGTCCGGACCCTCTGCAAGAAGTGCAAGGAGGCCTACCATCCCGACCTCACGGAATACGACGAAATTCTGCAGAGTTACGGCGAGGAGAAGTTTCTGAAGCTGAACATCCCCTACGACGACAAATTCATGCTCTACCGGCCGAAGGGATGCGATATCTGCGGTAATACAGGATACAAGGGCCGGATGGGCATCCACGAGCTCATCGTCGCCACGGACGGCATGAAACGGCTCATTCAGAAGCACGAGTCGGTCGAGGTGATGCGGGACCTGGCCATGGAGGAAGGGATGACGACCCTTCTGCAGGACGGCATCTACAAATCAATCCAGGGCGTCACCGATTTCAAGCAGGTCCGGCGGGTCTGCATCAAATAATCCTGAATCAGGCTTTGGGACCTTTTCACAACATGGAAGTCGGATCCCTTAAAGCGCGCATTGGAGATTTTTCGGGGCCCCCTGCCTCCACAGCGGAGCGCCCGCAAAGACGACTGTTTGAGCGCGAAGCGCGAGTTTCGTCTTTGCAGCGAAGCGAGGAGGTGCAGGGTCGAAAAATGTCCAGCGCGCGGAGGGATCACGATTTTCCAAGTCTCGTGTCGTCCGGCATCCCGGCTCATCTGCCGGGCGCCCTGAGGGCTGAGGCGATGTCCGCGATCACCTGTCGCGAAAGATCAGACATCGCCAGACTCATCGCCGCGGCCAGACCTGCCGCCCCTTCCCCGGCGACGGCCGCCTCAAGCCGGTAGGTCTTCTGAAAGACCACCAGAGAGGCCGTCTCCTTCCGGGAGAGATCCAGCAGCGTGATCGTCGCCGTGAGGAGGGCCTTGCGTTTCTTGGTTTCCCAGCTCTCGAGAAACTCCTCCACCCCGCCCGTCAAGGAAAAACGGACCTCCTCGGCGTCCCGCTCCGAGAGAACCGCGCGGAAGAGACCCGCCTCGCGAAGATCGCGCCGAAGAAATTCCGTCACCATGTCCCCCGGGCCGACCCGCCAGCGTTGCGCCGGATAGGCTTCCCGCAGGAAGGGCCCCTGGCGATAAAGCATGGCCTGCCCCATGAACATGCGGTCCGCGGATAACCGCTCCACCCGGACCATCGCATCGACCGCGGGCCGCCCGCCGCCCTGCGGCGGCGGGTATTCCAGAACGTACTGCCGTATGAAGGGCGTTTGTCCTGTTCCGCCTATACAGCCGGACAACAGACCGATCAGCAGGATGATCCCGATCCTTTTTTTCATCTTTCCACCTCTCCTCTTTGCGGTCCGTCGTCAACGGGAGGCCGGCTGAAAAGCAGATCCGAGGGATTCGCATGCAGGCGTTCCAAAAGAAGCTTGAGGCTCTCCGCCGCCCGACGGATATCATCGGTGGTCCGCTCGAAATCTGTTTTCATTCCGCGCGTCCGCCGGTCGATCCCCTCTAACAGGCGTCCGGCACGGTCTGCGGTTTCCGACGCCTTGAGGTTTTTGACTTCCCCCCGGACCGCGGCAACCAGTTCCCGGGCATCGGCAAGCGTCTTGCGCGACTCCTGCAGCCCCTGCCTCGCCTCCTCCAGAACCCCCTCCACCCTTCCTTCCGCCAGGATCCGATCGATCCGCCGCAATCCCTGGTCGAGGCTGCCGGCGGTCGAATCGAGCTTCGCCAGGATGCCCGTCATCTGCTTTCCCGAGAGGAAGGTCTCCACCGCCCGCGATGTCTGTTTGAGCTGATCGGAGATCCCCTTGAGATCCACCTGTTCGATCTTACTCATGATCCTATCCACGCTCGTGAGCATCTGTTTGGTCTGAGAGAGTTGCGAGGCGATCACCGGGTAGCGGGTCTCCATTCCCGAAGGGGGCATCAGGATCGGGTCCTCCGCGTTTCTCCGGTCCAGTTCGATGAAGACGATCCCCGTAATCCCTGCGGCCCGAAGCTGGGTCACGAGATTTTTCCCTCTCTCCCCGTCGAGATCGATCTTCATGACCACCTCGACCAGTTTGTGATCGGGAGCAACCCCAATGCTCTGCACCTTTCCGATGTCCACGCCCCGGTATTTCACCCGCGAATCGACCTGTAACCCCTGAACGGACTCGTCAAAATAGGACACGTAAAGCGATCCCTCTTCGAAATATTTCGACGCCCCGAGCCAGACGATGGCCGCAAGGCCGATTGCAACCCCCGCCGTCACAAAAAGACCGATCATGAAATTCGAATTTCTTCTCGCCATCGCTTCACCTTTTCCCCATCGCAGCCTCTCCCCGGAAGAGAAAATTCCGGACCCGCGGATCGGTTGCCGTATCCCGGAGCTCATCCGGTGACCCCGCTGCGACAATCCCCCTGGCGCCGCGATCCAGCATCAGGATTCGGTGGGCCACGCGGAGGACCAGTTCGACCTGGTGGCTGACGATCACCATCGTCGTCCCGAGACCGGAATTGATCCCCCGGATCAACGTTTCCAGCTCCGCCGAGTTGATCGGATCCAGACCGGCCGAAGGTTCGTCAAAGAAGAGGATCTGCGGATCCAGGACCATCGCCCTGGCCAGACCGCCGCGTTTCCTCATGCCTCCCGACAGCTCGGCTGGATAGTGGTTCTCGTACCCGGCGAGATTCACCATCCCTAACTTCACCCGGACGATCAGCTTTACGGTTTCGGCGGAAATCCCCGTGAAACCCGAAAGTGGCAGGGCCACGTTTTCCCCCAGGGTCATCGATCCGAGGAGGGCATCCGACTGGAAGAGGACGCCGATCCCTCTGCGGATCCGGTTTAGCCTTTCGTCATCGACGGCGGCGACATCGTCGCCGCCCACCAAAACCCTTCCGGATTCGGGACGGATGAGACCGATCATGTGCTTGAGGAGCGTCGACTTTCCGCAGCCGCTTCCCCCAACGATACAGAGGATCTCCCCGCGCAAGACCTTTAGATTCACGTTCTCGAGAATCGTCGTCTCGCCGAAGCCGGCCGTCAGACCCTCCACGACAATGACCGGATCATCCGGAATCTGAACGTTATCTCTGTTGCCTTCCATCGATCTCCCTTAATCGATCTCCCTTAGAGGTAGTTCAGAACGACGGCAAACGCCGAATCCACGACTACGATCAGCAGGATCGCCGTGACCACGGCCGACGTGGTCGCCGCACCCACCTCCTCCACGCCGCCCCGTACCTGAATCCCGCGCTGGCATCCGATCCAGGCGACGATGCAGGCGAAAACCGCCGCCTTGACGAGACTCGCGTTCAGAAAAAATACGGTAATGCTCCTCCGGCTCGCCTGGAGATAGGTGTAGGCCGTCAGATCGAGCCCCGCAACCCCGACGATCATCCCCCCGAGGATCCCGAACAGGTCCGCGTAGATGGTCAGAAGCGGCAGAACGATCACGGTCGCGATCAGTTTGGGGACGACCAGAAAGCGGATCGGGTCGAAACCCATCGTGACCAGGGCGTCTACCTCGTCATTCACCCTCATCGTCCCGATCTCCGCGGCGAAAGCGGATGCGGAGCGGCCGGCCACGAGTATCGCGGTCATGATGGGCCCAAGTTCCCGGACGATGGCCACCGCCACCAGCGATGCCACATAGACGTTCGCCCCGAACTGCTTGAGCTGGAGCGAGGACATGAAGGCTATGATCAGGCCGATCAGGATGCTGATCAGTCCGACGATGGGAAGCCCTTCTGCGCCCACACGCCGCACGTAGAAGAAGACATCCTCCCAGCGCACCTCGCGCGGATGCCGGAGCAGATGGATGACCGCCGCAACCAGATCCCCCAGAAAGGCCAGCATAGCGACAAAATCCTTCGAGATTCGGACGCTGGCCGATCCGAGCCCCTCCACAATGCCGACCGGTCCGCCTTCGGCGCGGAGCGGAGACCGTGTCAGAGATTCCCGGTCGATCAGTCCCATGACCCCCCGGATCTCCTCCGGGACGCGAACCAGGGTGAAGGGGATACCCTTTCCCCGGATGGAATCCTCCAGACGCAGCAGGGTCAGGACGCCGGCGCCGTCCATGTAGGAAACCCCGCTCAGGTCGATCCGGACGGACGCAGGATTCCCTCCCGCAACGGCGTCATTCATCCGGGCGAACAGGCTCTCCGCATCACCCAGCGTAATCCGCCCCCGAAGGCAAAGAGCCAGCGCGCTTCCCTCTTCCCCTTGAGTCAGTTCGTAACCCGGTTTCGACGTGGTATCCGTCATGATCTTATCCGCTTTCGTCCATCCTATTCCAGCCTCGTCTTCCAGTCGCTCAGACGCTGCAGCGCATCAAGAGGCGTCAGTCTCAGCGGATCGAGGCCGCGAATTTCCTCAAGGATCGCATCACCTTCTCCGGCAAACAGACTGAGTTGATTGGCATTCTTCCGATCCGCCCTTCGGCCCCGGGCGATCTTCGGCATTCCGGATGCATCGAGTTCACCCCCCTCCAGATTGCGGAGGATCTCCTTGGCCCGGGCAATCACCTCGGACGGCACTCCCGCAAGCCGCGCCACCTGGATCCCGTAGCTCCGGTTGGTTCCCCCCTCCATGATCTTCCGGAGGAAGATGATTTTCTCCCCCCACTCCCGGACGGCGATGTTGAAATTCCGGACCCCTTCCTTCGTGACGGCCAGCTCCGTCAATTCGTGATAGTGGGTGGCGAAGAGCGTCCTTGCCCCGAGCGACGGGGCGTCGTGGATGTATTCCGCCGTCGCCCAGGCGATGCTGAGGCCGTCGAAGGTGCTCGTTCCCCTTCCGACCTCGTCCAGGATGATGAGGCTGCGTTTCGTCGCATGGCGGAGGATTTCCGCGACCTCGGTCATCTC
>JAPLJY010000197.1 GCA_026388345.1 Deltaproteobacteria bacterium | reverse complement strand
GGATGCAGGTGACCAGAGGGGAACGATTCGGTCTGATCCGTTTCGGTTCGCGGGTTGAGGTATTTCTGCCGCTCTGCTCGACCATTCTCGTCAGAGTTGGAGAAAAGGTGCGGGCAGGCGAGACGCCCATAGGAGAGCTGACATGAAAAACAATGCGTCATTCAGGCGGGACCGCATGAAAAAGGGAATCTACGTCCTTCCGAATCTCTTTACCACGGCCAATCTTTTCTGCGGGTTTTATTCAGCGATTGCCTCCATGAAAGAAATGTATGAGATCGCGGCGGTGACGATCCTGATTGCGGTGGTTCTGGACAGCCGACCCATACGACAAGCAAGTTCGGCGGGGAGTATGACTCTCTGTGCGATCTGGTGACCTTCGGCGTGGCGCCGGCCATCATGGTCTACAACTGGTCGTTGCTTTCCTACGGGAAGTGGGGATGGCTCGGGGCTTTTCTATTCGTCGTCTGCGGGGCTCTTCGCCTGGCCCGGTTCAATGTCCAGGTCGGCGTGATCGACAGTCGCGTCTTCAACGGCCTGCCCATACCAGGCGGCGCCGCGGTCGTGGCCACGGGGGTGCTGCTGTTTTACTATCTTGGCGGAGAAGGGCGCTTTCCCGACCCGTCAATCATGATCGGCGTGGTTGCCATTGCGCTCTTTATGGTCAGCAGCATTAAATATTACAGCTTCAAAGACCTCAATTATTTCTCTCGCAAGCCTTTCATGTCCTTCGTTTTGATTGTGGTGATTCTGGTGATCGTGGTGGCGGAACCTCAGATTATGCTGTTCACGTTCGCCTTCGGATACAGCCTCTCGGGCCCGGCATGGGCTCTTTGCAGGATCGGCAGAAAGTTGGTAACGGAATTCAGGGCACGAAAGTCCCAATGTCAGGATCATCCGTTGTAGGAAGCAAAATAGACGACGGGTCAGACCTGGTGCGGGGACCTATGAAATTCAGCGTAGGGAGTATTGTATGAGAAATTACCATGTTGCCGTTGTGGGCGCCACGGGAGCCGTGGGCAATGAGATGATCAAGATTCTGGAGGAGCGTCAATTTCCGGTGGGAAAGCTGACGCTTCTCGCATCGGAAAGGTCGATTGGAAAAGAGCTCACCTTCCGGGGGAAGGCCCTGCCGGTGGAGCTTTTGACCGAGAACTCCTTCCCGGGAATCGAAATCGGTCTTTTCTCCGCGGGAGGAGGCATCAGTGAAAAGTTCGCCCCCTTCGCTGCACGGGCCGGTTGTGTCGTCATTGACAACACGAACGCCTTCCGCATGGTGCCGGAGATCCCCCTGGTCGTACCAGAGGTGAATCCAGAGACCATTGCCCTATACAAGAACCGGGGAATCATCGCGAATCCGAACTGTTCTACGATTCAGATGGTTGTTGCCCTGAAACCGATTCATGATGCGGTCCGGATCAAAAGGATTGTGGTTTCCACGTATCAGGCCGTGTCCGGAACAGGGAAAAAGGCAATCGAGGAGCTTTCCCTCCAGACTCAGGCCCTGATGAATGGCCAGGAACCGGTCGTCAAGGTGTATCCCTACCGGATCGCATTCAACTGTCTTCCCCATATCGATGTCTTCCTCGACAACGGTTATACGAAGGAAGAGATGAAGATGGTCAACGAGACCAAGAAGATCATGAACGATTCTTCGATTGCGGTCACGGCGACGACGGTCCGGGTGCCTGTTTTTCATGCGCACTCCGAATCCATCAACATCGAAACGGAGAGGAAAATTACCCCGGATGAGGTCCGCAGCCTCCTTTCGACCGCGCCCGGCGTCCGGGTGGTTGACGATCCAAAGTGGAAGAAGTATCCGCTCGCGATTGATGCCGCCGGCCATGATGAGACCCTGGTCGGAAGAATCCGGGAAGATGAATCCATTCC
>JAPLJY010000190.1 GCA_026388345.1 Deltaproteobacteria bacterium | reverse complement strand
GAGCGGGCGGCTGCCTGGCGGGAGGTCGCCAGGCGTATGGCCCATGAGATCAAAAACCCCCTGACCCCAGTTCAACTCTCCGCCCAGAGGCTTCAGAAAAAATACGGTGACCGGCTGGGCGAGGATGACGGCGTCTTTAGGGAATGTACCCGGACGATTATCGATCAGGTCGAGGTCCTGAAAAACCTTGTGAATGAATTTTCCCGTTATGCGCGGTTGCCGGTGACGAGTCTGGCGCTTAACGACCTCAACGGGGTGATCCGCGATTCTGTAATCCTCTTCCAGGATGCCCACAAGGAGATTGTGTTTGATTTTCAGCAAGGCGCCGACATTCCGAAACTGATGCTCGATCCGGAGCAGATCCGGCGGGTCATGGTCAACCTGCTCGACAATGCCGTGGCGGCGGTCGGCGGAAAAACCGGCCGGATCGAGATCCGGACCTCCTACAGCGGGGACGGGAGGACGGCGAGGGTGGATGTGGCAGACAACGGCTGCGGCATTCCACCCGGGTATAAGGTAAAGATGTTCGAACCCTATTTTTCCACAAAACGGTCGGGGACGGGTCTGGGTCTGGCCATCGTCAATTCCATCATCGCAGATCATCATGGTTGGGTTCGCGTTGCGGACAACCATCCCCGGGGAACCGTCGTGACCTTCGAGTTGCCCGTTCACGACAAGGCGTAGGTAACGATGGTGGATCACGGTCTCCTTGCGTCTGAAGCGAAAAGAAAAGGACGGCGAAATCGGAATCATGAACAAGACAATCCTGATTGTAGACGACGAAGAAAGCATCTGCCAGACCCTCGAGGGAATCCTGACCGACGAAGGGTATGAGGTGGTTACGGCCGGCAGCGGCGAGGAGGCCCTGCGGGTTCTGGAAGAAGAACAGCCCCAGCTAATTCTTCTGGATATCTGGCTGCCGGGGATGGATGGGATCGAGACCCTCAAGGCGATCAAGGCCGCTCACCCACAGTTGCAGGTCGTCATGATGTCGGGTCACGGCACCATTGAAACGGCCGTGAAGGCGACCAAACTCGGGGCCTTCGATTTCATTGAGAAGCCCCTCTCGCTCGAAAAGGTGATCCTGGCGGTCAACCACGCCTTGGACCTCGTGCGTCTGGAAGAGGAGAATCTCTTCCTGCGGCAGAGGGTCAGCCACGAATATGAGCTGACGGGGAACAGCGGTCCGATCCAGGATCTCAAGGAGGTGATCGGCATCGTCGCCCCGACAAATGCCTGGATTCTGGTCATGGGAGAAAACGGGACGGGCAAAGAGCTGGTCGCCCGCTCCATTCACCGCCAGAGCCGGCGGGTGCAGAAACCCTTCATCGAGGTCAACTGTGCGGCGATTCCGGAAGACCTGATCGAGAGCGAGCTGTTCGGCCATGAGAAGGGGGCCTTTACCGGGGCGACGGCAAAGAAAAGAGGGAAGTTCGACCTGGCCAACGAGGGGACGATTTTTCTCGACGAGGTGGCCGACATGAGCCTCAAGGCGCAGGCGAAGGTGCTCCGGATCCTCCAGGAAAAGAAGTTCGAACGGGTCGGCGGGAACCGGCTTATCCCCACGGATGTCCGGGTGTTGGCCGCTACAAACAAGGACCTCGAAAAGGAGATGGAGGAGGGACGTTTCCGTCAGGATCTCTACTACCGCCTGAACGTCATCCCGCTCCGGATTCCCCCGCTGCGCGAGCGGAGGGAGGATATCCCGCTCCTGGTCGATCGGTTTCTCAAGGATTTTGCCCAGAAGGAGGGCGATGCAGAAAAAAAGGTTACCGACGAGGTGATGACCGTCCTGATGAGGTACCACTGGCCCGGAAACGTTCGGGAACTGAAAAACATCATCGAGCGTCTGGTGATCATGACGCAGGCCGGAGTGATCTCGAAGTGTGATATTGCACCCCTGTTCGAGGAGGGGAAGATGCCAGTTTCCCCCCCTGAATCGGAGATCGCTTCCGATTCCTTCCGCGCCGCGAAGCAGGACTTCGAACGCCAGTACATCGTCCGCAAACTCCGGGAGTTTGACGGCAATATCTCCCGGACGGCTGAGGCGATCGGCCTGGAACGGAGCAATCTTCACAAGAAGATCCGAAGCTACGATCTGGAGGTGAAAAACGACGCCGGGAATGGTGCGGACAATTAACAGGCTGTTCAAAAACGTCTGGATGCAAGGCCCCCGAGATCCTGAGCCGTGATGCGTATTGTCTGGTACGTTGAACGGCGAAGGATGAGGGAAACGCAGCAGACGGGCGTTTTTCAACAGCCTAAGACCCGGTCTGACGCCGGAGATCGCTAACGGAGAAGCGGTTGAAGGGCAGGAAGATGAATCCCAGAAGGATTACGATCCCAATGGAGAGGGCGTGATAGATGATCGCGAAGGTCAGGGCGTCCGTCTTCGGGATTCCGAAAAGGCCGAGGCCGAGAATACAGAAGTAGTGCCAGTTTCCAATGAAGCCTGGCGCCGTGGGGATCGCAATCCCGATGATCAGAATGATCATGAGAACGAAGGCGGCCGCGACCGGCAGGTGGAGGCCGAAGGCCAGAAAGAGGAGATAGATTGCCAGCACGTCGACGAGCCAGATGACGATCGACAGGAGGGTGACCGAAAGCAGGAGCGCCGGATCGACCATGATTCGGAATCCCTCGATAAAATGGTCGATCAGCCGGTTCACTGCCCCGGCATAGCGCGCCGGAAGCCTTCCAATGAGTGGGGCCAGGACGCGAAGCGTCGCCTTGCGCCGGACGACCATCAGGATCATCACCGCGGAAAGGGCGAGCATCGCCAGCAGGAAGAGGGCGCTGGAACGGACGAGCCACGGCGGTAGCGGGGTGAAAAAAAAGGCGAGCACCGCGATGATGAGGACGGTGAGGCTGTCGAGCACCCTTTCCACAAAGATCGTGCCGAGCGCCGAGCTCATCGGGATGCGGCTTTTTTTCGTGATGAGATAGGGCCGGGCCAGCTCTCCCAGGCGCGCCGGGATGGCGATAATGGCCAGAAACCCGACGCTGGTGACGGAAAAGAGGGAGAGCTGATCGACCTTCCCGATCGGTCTCAGAATAAGCCCCCAGCGGATGGACCTCAGGAGCTGCATGAGAAACATGGCGGCAATGGCGGGAAGGACGTAATCGCAGCGGATCGTCCGGAAGCCGTCGATCACCTCCCGGAACTCAATCCCCCGGATAGAGAGCCACACCAGCAGGGCGCTGAGCGCCAGGCCCGCAAACCACTTTTTTTTCATCAGCCCTCATCCGTTCTCGAATAGTGCGGTGCGGAACCCATACCGGCACCGTCCCGCACAGGCCTACTTTCTGACCAGGTTGTCCCCGATCTTATCATGGATGAGCTGGGAAGAGAGCTTATTCCCGATCAGGCCGACACGGATGGAGATCGTGGTCACGTTCTTGGCCTTGTAGATGATGGAAATCTGGACCTTTTCATCATCGATCACGGCCGAGATCTTTCCCTTCCCGATCTCCTTTTCCGGCAGGACGTCCAGACCGCGCATATCCGCCACGGTCTTTTGGCAGGCGTTCCAGGCTGAGTCGAAGGAGTAATAGTAGTCGGTTTTCATCTCGCCGTTGATGAAGAAGTAGGTTCCCGAACCTGAGCCCAACGCCGCACCGCCGACCAGCGCCGCCATGCAGCCGGAGATCAGAAAAGCGCCCATGACCAGTAATACGATCCATCCTTTTGCTGTTCGCATGATTTTTCCTTTCTGTAAGGATTTTCAACCATTTTCGTTAATGGGTTGCCTCTTCACTGCTCAGCCGGTCGAACTCCCTGAGCAGCTCCTCCTGCCTTCTGGTTAGGTTCGAGGGTATGGTGACCACCGTCTCGATGATCTGGTCGCCCCGCCCGTATCCGCGCAGATGGGCGATGCCCTTGCCCTTCAGACGGAAGACCTTGCCCGTCGGCGTTCCCCGGGGAATCTTCAGCTTCTCCGTACCCGTCAGGGTCGGCGCCTCCACGCTCCCCCCCAAGGCGGCCTGGACGAAGGTGATGGGAACATGGCAGAAGACGTCGTCTCCGTTGCGCTCGAAGGTTTCGTGGGGTTCCACCTCGATGAAGACATAGAGATCGCCGTTCGGGCCGCCGTATTCACCTTCCTCTCCTTCGCCCCGCAACCGGAGACGCGATCCCGTCTCCACACCGGCCGGAATCTTGAGCTGAACCGTTTTCGCGATTCGGACCTTTCCCACACCGGAGCATTCCTTGCAGGGGGCCGTGATGACGCCCCCTTGTCCCCGGCACTGGGGGCAGGTTGTGCTGATGCTGAAAAAACCGCTGGACTGCGTCACCTGGCCCCGCCCGTTGCAGCGGCCGCAGACCTGCGGAGAGGTTCCCGGGGCGCAACCCGATCCCCGGCATGCGGTGCAGAGGGTGTATTTTCCCAATTCAATTTCGGTACTTGTCCCCATGGCCGCATCCATGAAGGAGATCCGGAGGTCGTAACGCAGGTCGGCGCCGGCCTGGGCGGCCGTGTGTGAGCGGTTGCGTCCCGTGCTGAAGCCGAAGACGTCGCCGAAGATGTCGCCGAAACTTGAAAAGATGTCCTCGAAACCGGAGAAGCCCCGGTAGCCGGCTCCACTCAGACCTTCATGGCCGTAACGGTTGTAAATCTCGCGTTTTTCGGAGTCGCTCAGGACCTCATAGGCCTCGGCCGCCTCCTTGAATTTCTCTTCCGCTTCCCGATTCCCCGGATTCCGGTCCGGGTGGTACTGCATGGCGAGCCTGCGGTAGCTCTTCTTGATCTCATCTCCCGAGGCGCCTCTTTCCACGCCCAGGATTTCATAGTAACACTGTTTTGACGCCATTCGCCCTTTCGACTTCCTTCCGCAGTAATTTACCCGATTCCCGCCGGCTCGTCTTTCCCGCCGCCCGGGACCGGATGATTTTCCGAATCCCTACAATGATATCATTCTCATGAATGGTCGCAAAACCTCACTGTCGCCTCCACCACCAAGCGGTAACATAGTAATTCGCATTGCGGCTGTCAACCTGAGCGGCGTCTACCGGACCAGTCGGTTCAGCGCCTCGCGGTATTTTTCGCCGGTTTTCGCGACGATCTCCGCGGGGAGCTCCGGCGCCGGGGGCTTCTGGTTCCAGCGGATGGAGATCAGATAATCCCGCAGGAACTGCTTGTCGAAGCTCTTCTGGGGACGCCCCTCCGCGTAATCGTCCTTCGGCCAGAACCGGGAGGAGTCGGGGGTGAGGAGCTCGTCGATGAGGATGAGCTCCCCGTCCAAAAGGCCGAATTCCATCTTCGTGTCGGCGATGATGATTCCCGCCTTGTCGGCGATAGCGACCGCCCGTTCATATATGGAGAGGCTTGCCCGGATGATCCGGTCGGTCAGGTCCGCGCCGAGGATTTCCGCCATCTCCCTGCGGCTGATCGGCAGGTCGTGTTCCCCGTCGGCGGCCTTGGTGGAGGGGGTGAAGAGGGTCTCCGGAAGCCTTGATGACTCCTTCAGCCCCGCCGGGAGAGCAATCCCGGAGACCGTCCTTCCCAAGCTGTAATCCTTCCAGCCGGAGCCGCTCAGATACCCCCGCACGATGCACTCGACCGGCAGGGGCTTTGCCTTCTTCACGAGCATGCTCCGGCCCCGCAGGAGATCCCGGTAGGGGGCGCAGGCAGCGGGAAACGAATCGGGATCGGTCGAGACGAGATGGTTCGGGAGGATGTCCATCATCTTCCCGAACCAGAAGGCGGACATGCGCGTCAGCACCTCTCCCTTCCCCGGGACAGGGTTTGGCATGATGAAGTCGAAGGCGGAAATGCGGTCGGTCGCGACGATCAGAAGGTGGGAATCGAAGGTGTAGATGTCGCGGACCTTTCCCATGCTGGCGATCGTCATTCCTTGAAAATCCGTTTTCATGATCCCTGGGTTGTTCATGGCCTGTCTCCTTTTTCCAATCAGCGCAGGAAGGGGTTGAACTGTTTTTCGTGGCCGATCGTCGAGGTCGGCATGCTCCCGTAGTTGTGTCCCGGCAGGACCACCGTCTCGTCGGGAAGGGGGCAGAGTTTTTTCTGGATGGAATCAAACATCACCTCTCCGGAGCCGCCGGGCAGGTCGGTCCTTCCCACCGCCTCCACGAAGAGGGTGTCGCCGGTGAAGGCGTAGCCTTCCAGCAGGAGGACCATGCTCCCCGGGGAATGACCCGGGGTGTGGATGACCCGAAGCCTGACCCCGCCGACCTCAATGAGATCGCCGTCCCGGACCGTCCGGTCGGCCGGGGGGGACTGCTTCGCGCCGAACATCCGGAGCATCGCCGCCGGGGTGGAAACGAGCATCTCGGCATCGTCCTCGTGGATGATGATCGCGGCGCCCGTCTTCTCTTTCATGTCCACATTGCCGCCGATGTGATCCACATGGCCGTGGGTGTTGACGATGTAACGGATTTTAACCCCTCTTTCCTCCGCCGCGCTGATGAGCCCGCCCGTATCCGCCGCCGGATCGATGACAAGCGCGTCGCCGCTTTTCTCATCACCCACCATGTAGGCGAAAACCGCCATCTGTCCGACCTGCCGCTGTTCGATGAACATGAGGTTCCTCCCTTTTTCGGGGTATCGGCGAAGCCCTGCCGTTTCCCGGGATTGTCGCATTTCACGTCCGATTCACGGGATGCCCCTATCATTTTTTCGCCTCCGAAGTCAATTGGATTCGCTCCGTTCCAGCCTGCGAGCCCGCGCAGAGAAGAGCGGGGGATGGAATAAAGGCAAATAGCAACCAAAAAGCCTCCGTGAGGGTGACCCGGGATCTTCAAGAAGGGGATTCATTGCAGAGGATCTTCCAGCCACCGCTCCAGGTAGGCCCTTTTGGTCGCGCAGCGGTGTTCGTTCCAGCAGGAGGAGAAAACGGCATCCGGTACCCCGGCGTCCCGGATCCGGACCTCATAGGGCCGTTTCCCCCGCACGACATGAAGATAATGGGCGAAGCTCTCGGCAAAATCCTCCCAGAGGCCGGAGGCCGCGGGGAGTGTGGGAAAATTCGTCCGGGCGAGCCCCAGATAGACACCGCCGGCCTGGGAGATGGCGACGGTCGACTTCTCGAAGGCATAGGGCCGGATCGCTGTTCGTTCGAAAAACAGCTGGTCGAAGAGACTTTCGACCACCGTTCCATTCATCCGCCACGAAAGCCTCGGAAAGGGCCAGGCGTCGACGGAAGGGGCGCCGTTCCAGGAGGGGTGGACCCCGCCGGCCATCCCCAGCGCGTGGCCGATCTCGTGAAGGAGGATGTATTCGATGGCGTTTTCCACCGAATTGCCGGCGTCCTCTTCGATCCGGACGGTGACATCGATATTCCTTCCCGGCGAGACCTTGAAGATGCTCTTCTCCTTCCAGGTTGCCCAGTCGTTGGCCTTCCGTTTCAGGAGGACGTCCCGGTCGAGGACGATCACGGCGAACCTTTCTTTCCCCGTTTCGTCCCGGACCGCCTCTGCGTAGCCGGTGCCGCCGAGATCCCGGACCAGGAAGACGCCGATGATCCGTTCCGCGGCGAGCCTTCCGACCTTCTCCGGCAGGAGGGCCTCGATCCGGCGGAGGGCAGAGGAGAATTCCGGGGCGGGATCCGCGGGCACGGGTTTTTCGGGGAAGTCATCGATCCGGTTTTCGATCCGGATCTTTTCGATGAGTCCCGCGGGGGCCGGCGCAATCCGTTCGTGGAACGGCCTGGCTTCCCAGCCATGTCCCCAGTATCCGATGGTCATTGTCGGGTGGTCGGCGGCCTGCTTCCGGAGCGCCGCCTTGCTCGTCCAGCAGGCGGCAAGCAGGAAGAGGAGGAACAACAGGGTGACGAGGGCCAATACCCTCGATTTTGAAATCGGATGCACGGTCATATTTTCTCCGTTTGCCGTTCCGGTTCTCCCCCCCCTCTCCCCGAAAGAAGAGGGGGGATCTTCCGGGTGGGAACTACCTGGCAAACGGCAGCACCCAGATCAGCATGGCCGGGATGTAGCACATCACCAGGGAAACCAGGACATAGGGAACGGAAATGGCCAGGAACTCCCTCAGACCGACCGTCCGTTTATCTTCCTTCTCTCCCAGGGTCTTGGCGACAAACAGCGCAGGCGCCCCGGCGATGGTGAGGTTGCTTCCGAGCGTGCCGGCCCAGAGGAGCATCCAGTAGAGGGGCCACGGGTTGATCCCCTGGGTGCCGAGGTCGCGGACCACGTACAGGAGGGTCAGGATATAGGCGTCGTGCTCCACGATGCCGACAATGGGGGCCGTGACCCAGTACAGGACGGTGCACCCCACAATGAGGCTTTCCTTGATCATCGGGGTGATTGCCGCGACGATGAGCTTGATTACGCCGGCATGTTCGAGACCGCCGACCAGTGCAAACAGGGAGATGTAAAAAAAGATCGCCCGCCAGTCGAGCTCGCTTAGAACCCCCTCTACTCCGGGCAGCTCGACGGTGAAGCGTTTCTTGAATATCTCGAAGAACAGGATGATGGCGATGGCGCCCCACATGGCGATAAAGCCGAGATGGCAGTTGAAAACGGGACGGAAGGCCATGCCGATGATCGTGAGGATAAAAATCCCGCAACTGATGATCGCGAAGGGTTTGTCCTTGATGTGATCCAGCGGCTTCTCATCGGCAAAGCAGGCCATATCCATCTTGACGCCCGCGTACTTCTTGCGGAACCAGATGTAGAAAAATCCGCAGGTGAAGATGTACGAGAAGCAGAGTATGAAAAAGGACGATGGCCGGCCCATGAACCAGATGAAGCCCATGAATTCGATCTTGGAGACGCTGTGGAGCATCTGGGGCGGCAGATCGCCCAGCAGCATGGCGGTTCCCATGAAGTTTGCACACAGGGCCATGAACAGGACCGCGGTGAAGGCGGGGAAGTTGAACCGCCGGCAGGCGTGAAAAAAAACCGGCGCAAACATCAGAACCACGACGACATTGTCGATCAGCATGGAGACAAACCCGGCCAGCATCCCGACGCCGGTGATGAACAGGGCCACATCCCCTTTCGACAGCTTCAGGATCACGCAGGAGAGGAAATCGGGAACCCCCGACCTGCGGAAATAGCCGGAAATGATCCACATGGACAGCAGAATGGCGATCACGTTCCAGTCCACCACCTTGAAGGCGTCGAGATCCGTCATCACCCCGAACCACACCATGCAGATGACGCCGAGCAGCGCGGCCAGTACGCTGTCGATCCAGCCGGTAATCACGAGGGTGATGCTGATGATGAAGATAATACCCGCGATCCATTCCATGCCAATCATACCCGGGACCTCTCTGAAAAATTAGTCTGCCCGCCTGTAGAAAATTCATGCGTCAGGGCGCTGACATCCCGGTATATTCAATGGCTTGGTATCTTCTCCAAGCGACTGCTTTGTAAACCACCAGGCAGTGAGCACCATAACAGAGCGGTTCTTCTGTTCAACGAACAACGATCGCATGATCCGTGAGATTGAAACATGCAGATACCGCTCTGACCGCATACCGTATGGCAAAAGGCAGGATTGAAGTTGAAACGCAGCGTTTCTCCGAATTGCCGGGATTCCGCGTTTGATCGTCTCGCAACAAATTGTCGCTCCCGCGAAGGCGGGAATCCGGGGGAGATAGAACTAAAAAGGATTCCCGGTTTCACGGTCGTGAAAGAAAAGGGGGCTTGTTGACTTTTTTTGCGAAGCCGTCCCGGAAAGCCCCCTTTTCCCTCATATCAAATTTCCAATTCCGCATCCGAATTCCCTGTTTCGAATGACCGGTTCTCTTTCAAGATCCCCCCGCCTTCTTTTTCGCGGCGATTCTCTTCCTCCATGCGGAGACGCTCGGCCAGGCGAAAATGAGAATGGATATGAGCATCAGGGGCAGCGCAATCGGCGGTTTAAAAAAGATCAACGGATTACCGTGGCTCATGATCAGGGCCTGTCTCAAGGCCGACTCCGCCATGCTGCCCAGAACCAGGGCCAGCACCATCGGCGCGATGGGGTAGTCCAGTTTCTTGAACAGATACCCGATCACGCCGAAAATGAGCATGTAGTAGATGTCGATCATCCGGTTGTTGACCGCAAAGGCGCCGATCGCACAGACATAGATGATGATCGGCATCAAAACGCTGAACTTGATTCTCAGGATTGCCGCAAAGAGTGGAGCGAAGGCCATCACGATGATGAGACCCAGAAAGTTCGCCACCCAGATGCTGCCGATCAGCCCCCAGACGAAATCCGGATGCTCCTTGAACAGCATCGGCCCCGGCTGGAGGCCCATGATCAACAATCCTCCCATGATGACGGCCATGGTGGGCGAACCCGGGATACCCAGGGTGATCATCGGGAGGGTCGCGGCGGTTCCGGCGCCGTGGGCCGCCGCCTCGGGGGCGATGACCCCGGAAGCAGCCCCCGTCCCGTATTGATCCCTGTCGCGGGCCGAACCCTTGGCGAAACCGTAAGCCATGAAAGAGGCCGGCGTCGCCCCTCCGGGCTGAACGCCCAGCCAGCAGCCGATCAGGGAACTCATCACGAGTACTTTTCCGTGTATGACCAGTTCCTTCAGGCCATCCCGGATATCCTTAAACGTTACCTTTGCGGTAACCCCCTCCATCTTGAGCCCCTCTTCCACGGTGAGAAAGATTTCCCCGAGGCCGAACAGGCCGATGACGGCAACGATGAAGTTGAACCCTCCCATGAGCGGGACCAGGTCAAAGGTCATCCGGAGTTGTCCGCTGACGATATCCATTCCGACGGCCGCCAGAATGAAACCGAAAAAGATGGAGACAACCGACTTTAAGGGGGATTTCCCACCCAATTTTGTCATGGCGCTGAAGGTCAGCACCATGACGGCCGCCGTTTCCGGAGGTCCGAACTTGAGCGCAAATTCCGCGATGATCGGGGCAAAAAAGGTCAGCAGAACGACGCCGAAAATCCCGCCGACGCCGTGCGCCAGGAAGGACAGGACCAGCGCCTTGCCGGCCCTGCCGCTTTTTGCCATCGGGTACCCGTCGAAGGTCACGGCCACCGCCCAGGGTTCTCCGGGGATGTTGAACAGGATGGAGCAGATGCCGCCGCCGTAGAGCGCTCCCCAGTAGATGCACGCGAGCAAGATGACGGCCGATATCGGATTCATGGTGAAGGTAATGGGAATCAGAATGGCGCATCCGTTGGCGCCGCCCAAGCCTGGCAGCACGCCGATGATGATCCCCAGGATGAGCCCCAGGGAGGCGATCAGCAGATTGTTAGGCTGCAGGGCAACGCCTAACCCCATCATCCAATTCGATAAAATATCCAAGGTCTCTCCTCCTTACGGGTTGACGGTTTAAAAAGGGATCAGGCTTCCCCCCCACAAACCCAACGGCAGGGGAATCAGAAATACCTTGTCAAAGACGATGTACATGGACAAGGGCACCAGAACACTCAACAGGATCACCTTGACCCAGCTCATCTTTCCCAGCACCCTGATGTTGAAGGCGAGGTAAAAGATTGTCGCCAAGTGTAGACCGATGAGTTCTGTCAACAGGCACACGCCGATCGCGGGGATGAGAATCCAGAGGATCTGGGTCAAGCCCCCTTCCGGGATCAGCGGTTTTCCCGGCCCGTCCTTTCGGTAGGTCTTAACCGCCTTGATGACAATAAAAATGGTGCAGATGAGGATTCCCAACCCCATGTAGAAGGGGAAGAATCCGGCCTGCGGGCCGCTGATTCCCCATCCAAAACCCAATCGGATCGCATCCGCAAATGCAATGAACCCGACGAGCATCATGCCTAAGGCAACGATAATATCAGCCCTTCGCATCTCTCCTCCTTAACTTGGTCAATAACGTCATTCGCTATTCGTGAACCGCCTGATCTCCCGATCCCCCGGGAAAAAGGGGATCGGGAGGACGTGCTTCTTTGGAGGGTCAAAATGGTTGCCACGGGACCATCACTTCTTGAGCAATCCTCCCTTGGCCATCAGTTCCTTGTGAATGATCTCCTGCTCTCCGACCCATTTCGGATAATCCGGTCCGGCAAGGTAGGCAGCCTTGAGGCCATTGTCGGAGATGTATTTTTTCCATTCCGGGGTCTCGGTGACCTTCTTCAGGCAGTCGGCATAGAAATCCTGCTGTTCTTTGGTAATCCCGGGTGCGCCAAAGAACCCGCGGAGCATCAGATAACTCAAATCCGTTCCCGTGGCCTCTTTCAGGGTCGGAATCTTATCCCATTCCGGAAGGGCAATGCGCGCACTGTCGATGGTCGCGAGCGGCCGCAACCTCCCCGCCTTCCAGTGACTGACGGCTTCTGCGGGATTGTTGACGGTTGAGCTGACATGATTCCCGACGAGTTGGACCGCCACCTCTCCGCCACCCTTGAAGGGGACGTAGGTAAACTTTACCCCGAAGGCCTGCTCCATCATGATGGAGATAATCTGATCTTCCTGGGCTGACCCTGTTCCCCCAAAGTTGTATTTCCCCGGTTCTTTTTTGACGGCGTCTAAATATTCTTTAGCCGTTTTGTAGGGACTCTCGGCATTGACCCAGAGGACGAAATAGTCCAGGGCAAGGCGCGCCAGCGGCGTGAGATCCTTCCAGCTGAAGGGAACGCCTGTCGCCAGCGGCGTCGTAAAGAGATTCGACAGGGTGACGACCACGACATGGGGATCCCCTTTTTTCCCCTTCACATACATGAACCCCTCGGCGCCCGCACCGCCCGATTTGTTGATGACGACAAAAGGTTTCGGTGAAAGGTTGTACTTGGAGATGAGCGGGGCAACGAACCGGGCCATGACGTCCGCGCCGCCCCCCGTGCCCGCCGGGACGACAAGCTCCACAGGCTTGTCGGGCTGCCAGGCAATTGCCGTTGTAGTGGACAGGAAAACCAAGGACAGGGAACAGATAAGAATCACGGACAATCTGGATAGTGAAAATACCTTCTTCATATCTTTACCTCCTTCTCATGTTCTTGAATTAGCCAAATATTTAATGGCTTACGTCTGTTCTATCGAGTGAACGATGGTTCTGTTCGTGAGACCTTTGACGCATGCATGTTCAGGGGTGAAAAGGGTAATGAGAGAAGCGTTTCCGCAACCGAACTTCTGAGGATTGTATCGCGGGTTACACCACTTGCCATCGGGATGAACCTCCTCTTACAAATCCAGGAACTCTATCAATTTGTGTCTTATCCTCGAACCAAGGATGATCCAAATTTGTAGAGTGATCAGACCAATAAACCAGCTTTCAACTCTTGTCAAGAAAAATATGGCCGGACTACCGATAAATAAATCATTACAGCCATTTAACAGGATATACCTTTCCGCGACCCAAACGGCTCCATAACATCGCGGCGATGAATAATGTGAGAACGCCGATACCAACCGGATTCAGCAGCGTGTAAAAGCTGGCGTGGTTGTGAACCATGAGGAGCGGATTTGCCCCCGCCGGCGGATGAATGGTCCGGGTCGCCACCATCAAGACCATCGTCAGCGCGACGGCCGCGGCGGAGACCCAAAGCGCATCGCCGAACATCTGAAAACAGAGAATGCCGATCAGGGCGCCCCCGAAATGCCCCCCGAACAATGCGCGCGGCTGCGCTGCTTCGGTATCCCGTAACGCAAAAAGGAACACGGTGGATCCCCCCAGGGAGGCGAGAAGAAAAGGGCCTTCATGCCTCCCCACAAACCACAGGGCCAGCGCAATTGCTACGGACGCACCCACAGCCGACCAGCCGAGATCAAGAAAATGTACGCGGTTTTTTTTGGAAGTTCCTTTTTCGTCGGTGAACCTCATTCTATGATTTCAACCTCCAACTCCTGACCACGGGATGCGGGACGTGATCTTTTCGATTGCCCCGGCCGCGATACGCTGCTGTTTTGGCCGGGGTCATGGTGCATTTGTTCAACCGGTCCGAATGAAGACCGCCCCGAAGAAGCCGTCCGTACCGTGGCGATGGGGGAAGGTCCGGAAGAAACCTTCGGCATCGATGAGTTCAGGGGGGATCCCCTCCGGCGGGATGCGTTTGAACCCGGACCGGGTGGAGAGGAGATCGGCGGCGACGGCCTCGTTCTCTTCGGGTGTTGCGGTACAGACACAGTAGACCAGACGGCCGCCCGGCTTCACGCAGTCCGCGGCGCCCCGGAGGAGGCGTATCTGGATCTGCCGGCATTTTTCGAGGTCGGCAGAAGAAATCCGCCAGCGGATCTCCGGGTTCCGCCGGAGCGTGCCGAGGCCGGAGCAGGGGGCGTCGAGGAGGACCCTGTCGAAGGCGCCGCGAAAGACCTCCGGTGTCCCGGCCGCATCCCCCGGATGGGTTTTCACGATGGTCACGCCGAGGCGTCCGGCCTCCGCCGCAAGGAGACGGAGTTTGTCCGGGTGGAGGTCGACGGCGACCATTTCCCCCCGGTTTCCCATGAGGGCGGCGAGGTGAAGCGTTTTTCCCCCCGCGCCGGCGCAGAGGTCGAGAATTCGTTCGCCGGGCCGCGGGGCGGCGAGGCGGGCGACGAGCTGGGAGGCCTCGTCCTGGACCCGAACCAGACCGTCCCGGAAGGCGGCCGTCTCCCGGAGGCCGGCGGCGGGGGTGGAGAGGAGCAATCCGTCGGGGGAGAAGCGGGTTTTTTCGGCGGTGATTCCCTCTGCTGCAAGCGCGGCGATTGCCTGTTCCTGCGATGTCTTCAGGCCGTTCACGCGGACGGCCAGCGGCGGAATGGCGTTGTTCGTTCGGCAGATGGCGATGGTCTCATCGATGCCGTACTCGTCCAGCCAGCGCTCGACCAGCCAGCGGGGGTGGGAGTGGAGGATGGCGATTGCCCTGCCGGGGTCCTTGGCCATGTCCGGCCAGGCGATGCTCTCCTTCTCTCGGAGGGCGTTCCGGAGGATGGCGTTCACCAGCCCTGCGGCGGACGGGCAGCCCTTCTTCGCGATGCAGACCGCCTCGTTCACCGCGGCGAAGGGGGGGATCCGGTCGGTGAAGAGGAGCTGGTAGAGCCCTGTCCGGAGGATGTTCCGGACCGGCGTCTCCAGGGCGGCGTCATCCCCCCGATAAAACCGGCCGACAATCCAGTCCAGGCGGCCCCTCATCCGGAGCGTTCCGTAGACGAGCTCGGTGAGGAGACCCCGGTCCTGGGGCTTCTGAATGCCCGTTCCGGAGAGGGCGGCGTCAAGGAGGGGTTCCGCGTGCGCCCCCTTCTGATCAATCTGGTTGAGGATCTCGATGGCGAGTTCCCTGGGCGACTTCTGTTTTTTCCGTTCGTCTGTCATATCCGGTTTCTTTCCGGCTGAACTAACCCAGAATCTGCCCCGGGACGACAGGACAGCCCCGGAGGAAATCGCGGATAGCCATCCGTTTCTTCCCCTCCAATTGCACCTCGTTCAAAAGAACATAACCCTTCCCCGCGGCGACACGGAGGGTCGCGGCCGTCTCCCCGGTGACGGTTCCCGGCACCTCCGTGAGGGTCGCCGGCTCTGCCGCCGCTGCGAAGATCTTGACCTGTTTCCCGTCGAGGAATGTGCAGGCACAGGGGACGGGTGAGAGCCCCCGGATGAGCGAGACGATCTCCCGGCAATCGTTGTCCCAGCGGATCCGACCCTCCTCCCGGCCGACGCGGGGGGCGATGGTTGCGAGGCGGTGATCCTGGGGACGCGGCAGGAGTGTTCCGTCCGCGGTCATTTCGAGGGTTTTCAGAAGCAATTCCGTGCCCATGCCGGCCAGGCGGTCGTGGAGCTCCCCGAAGTTCTCTTCCGGTCCGATCGGCGTCTCCTGCTGGAGGAGGATATCGCCGGAATCCACCCCCTCGTCCATCCGCATGATCGTGACGCCTGTAACCTCATCGCCGCGGATGAGGGCCCGGTTGATCGGCGCCGCCCCCCGGTACTTCGGGAGGAGCGAGGGGTGGATATTGATGCAGCCCTCCCGCGGACCGTGAATGATCTCCCCCGGGAGGATCTGGCCGAAGGCCGCGACGACAACGAGATCGGGTGCGAGCGCCCGAAAGGTTTTGAGAAAGTCCGGATGCCGGACCTTTTCCGGCTGAAGGACCGGAAGGTTCAATCTCTCGGCGAGGACCTTGACGGGGGGTGGCGCCAGGGTCCGGCCCCGCCCCTGCGGACGGTCCGGCTGCGTGACGACGGCGATGACGGGATAACCTCTTCGGACCAGACCCTCCAGCGCCGGTTCGGCGAAAGCGGGTGTTCCCATGAAAAGGATGCGTGGTTTGGTCATGTCGCTATCTCCTACATGAAATGGATCGGATCCACGTCCGCCTGGATTTCCACGCCGTCGCGTCCCCGCTCCTCCAGGAGCTTCTCCGTCAGGAGGTGGAGGGGTCCGCTCTCCGTTCCCCGGAGAAGCATCTGCCAGCGGTAACGCCCCCGGAGCCGGACGAGGGGGGATTCGGCGGGGCCGATGACGCCCACCTTTCCGCCGGCTACGGTCACGGCCAGTTCTCGCGCCCGTTTCCCGATCTCCGCGACGGCCTTTTTCCCCTCCGGCTGTTTCGTGCTGGAGAAGCGGAGACCGACGAGGCGGGAGAATGGCGGATAGCCGAGTTCCCGGCGGAGGGGAAGCTCATCCGCGTAAAAACCGGCATAGTCGTGTTCCTGCGCCCGGCGAATGGCGTAATGGCCGGGGTTGAAGGTCTGGACGACGACACGTCCCGGTTGATCTCCCCGCCCGCCCCGGCCCGACACCTGCGTCAGGATCGGGAAGGTCCTCTCGGCCGCCCGGAAGTCCGGGATGTTCAGGGATGCGTCGGCGACGAGAACGCCGACCAGCGTAATCCCGGGAAAATCGTGCCCCTTGGTGATCATCTGGGTGCCGACGAGAATGTCGATCTCTCCGCGGTCCAGCCCCCGGAGGATCCTTGCCGCGTCCCCCTTCCGCGAGGTCGTATCGCTGTCCATCCGTGCGATCCGGGCATCCGGAAAGAGTTTTCCCGCCTCTTCCTCCACCCGTTCCGTTCCCGCCCCCTGGCTGCGGACATGATTGCCCCGGCAGGCGGGGCAGATTCCGGGAGGTTTCGTCGTGTAGTCGCAATGATGGCATTTCAAAACCCCCAGGGCGGCGTGGTGCGTGAGCGCCAGGTCGCAGGATGGGCAGGCAAAGACATGGCCGCAGTCCGGACAGAACAGGAAGGTATGGAACCCGCGCCGGTTGAGGAACAGGAGCGTCTGCTTCCGCTGCGCCAGGGTCTCCCGGAGCGCCTCGACGAGCGCATGGGAAAGGAGGGGCGTCCGGCCCTGTTCGTCCCGTTCCGTTCTCATATCGACCACCTCGACGCGGGGAAGGGGGCGGTCGTCCACGCGGGAGGGGAGTGTGAGGTGGCGGTACCGGCCGCCTGTCGCCTGAAAAAAGGTCTGGATCCCCGGCGTCGCGGAACCGAGGATTACCGTGGCCCCCGCAAATTTTCCGCTGACCAGGGCCAGGTCCCGGGCGTTGTACCGCAGGCGGTCGTCCTGCTTGTAGGAAGGGTCGTGCTCCTCATCCACGATGATCAACCGGAGGTCCCGGACCGGTGCAAAGAGGGCCGACCGGGCGCCGACGACCAGGCGGATATCGCCGCGCCGGAGCCTTTTCCACTGGTCATACCGCGCGCTCCGGGAGATGCCGCTGTGGAGGACGGCGATCTCCCTCTCCGGGAACCGTTCGCGGATGCGGGAGAGGAGCTGCGTCGTGAGGGCGATCTCCGGGACGAGATAGATCGCGCCGCCGCCGTTTAGCAGGACCTCGGCGATGGCCCGGAGGTAAACCTCGGTCTTGCCGCTTCCCGTCACGCCATGGAGGAGGATAGGGGAGAAGCGTCCCGCGGCGAGGCAGGTCCGGATTTCATGCAGTGCCTTTTCCTGCGCCTCGTTTGGGACGATGCCGTTTCCGTTCCTTTCCATCTTCGGGGCGGGACCCGGTCCCCGGAAGAGCTCTTTTTCATGGAGGCGGACGACGCCCTTTTGCTCCAGGATCCGGAGAAAAGCGGCCTCCCGGAGGCGGTCGGGGAGCCCGGAGACCGGCGCGTCGCCCCGCTCCCGGAGGAGGGCAACGAGGGCCGCCTGTTTCCCGGTCAGTTTTATTCCGGCGGGGATGTTTTTCTGAAGACCGATCCATTTTTCCCATTTCGGTCGGACGGCCGGACGGTTCAGGCGTTCCTCGGAGATGACCAGCCCCGATGTTTCGAGGAGATGCAGATCGCCGTAGAGGTTATCTTTCCCGATCAACCGGCCCAAATGGCGAAGGGAGAGACCTTTGGGAAATGATGCCAGCCTCTCCAGGATCTTCTTTTGTCCGGCGGAGAGGGATGATTTCCCGATGGCCGGGCCTTCTGCCGGCCGGAGCCAGCGGTCGCTCTTCAGGTCGATCCCGCCGGGAAGGATCTCACCCAGGACCTTTCCCAGGGGGTGGATATAATAGCGGGAAATCCATTCGTAAAAGGCAAGGTCCTGCGGGCCGAAGAGGGGTTCGGGATCGGGCAGATCGATGATTTCCTTGACCGTCTGATCGGGCGTTGTCTCGGGCAGCGTTTCGATGATCCAGCCGGTCAGGCGCTTCCTTCCGAAAGGGACGAGGACCCGCTTTCCCACGGCCACGGACGGGACGAGGGCCCCGGGGACGGCATAGGTGAAGGTTTTTGCGGAGGGGATCGGAATGGCAACCCTGACAAACATTCGTCCGGTCCTCCAGCAGGCCGTTGAAAAACGTCCATTTGCTGCGTTTCCCTCATCCTTCGCCGTTCAACGTACCAGAAAAGTACGCCTCACGGCTCAGGATCTCAGGGGCCTTGCATCTGGACATTTTTGAACAGCCTGCCTAAGAGCCTTTTTCAACAGGCTCCTAGAAAAGATGCCGGCCATAAAAAAGTCAACCGGCATCAAAAAAAATCCCTCTTCATTCCTTCGGGACACCGGGGAATGAGGGGGACCGGAAGGCAGCGGCATCGCCGCCCGGGATCGCAGGGGAACGGGTTATTCCCCCTTGAGCTTTTCCATCTTTTCCTGCTTCATCTTGCATTCGATGCAGAGGGTGGTCACCGGTCTCGCCATCAGCCTCTTTTCGGAGATCGGGCCGCCGCAAACATCGCAGATGCCGAAAACGCCGTCTTCCATCCGCTGGATCGCCTCCTGCATCTTGAGGATCAGCTTTCTCTCGCGGTCGCGGATCCGGAGTTCGAAATTCCGGTCTGATTCGAGCGAGGCACGGTCATTGGGATCGGGATAGTTTTCTTTTGAGCCGCTCGTCATCTCCGACACGGTTCTTCCCGCTTCTCCAAGAAGCTCGTTGATCTTCTGGCTCAGCATATACCGGAAGAATTCTATCTTTTCAGGTTTCATGGTTGTTTTCAGCACGGCGCTCCTCATCTCCTGATGACCGATTTGGGGACATGCTCTTACATGATCGCGGGGTGTTTGTAAAGTAAAAAGTGACGGCCGCGTAAAAAGTGAAGGGATGGGCGTTTACCCTGTTCCATAGACCTGCCGGATTTTCTCCACGATGTTCGTCGTGGAGGCCCCTTCGACCACGGGGACGAGGACAACCCTGCCTCCCCATGACCGGACGGCATCGCGTCCCACGACGGCCTCCTCCCTCCAGTCGCCGCCCTTGACGAGGCAATCCGGCCGCAGGTATTCGATCAGTTTGAGCGGCGTCGTTTCATCAAAAAGGGTCACGTAATCGACCGCCGCCAGGGAGGCGACGACCTCGGCCCGCTCCTGCTCTCGAACGAGCGGCCGCTTCTCTCCCTTGATTGCCCGGACGGAAGCGTCGCTGTTGAGGGCAAGGATGAGGAGATCCCCCGTCTTCCGAGCTTCCTCCAGATACCGGACATGTCCCACGTGGAGAATGTCGAAACAGCCGTTCGTGAAGGCGATCTTCTCGCCCCGGCGCCGGCGGTGTTCCACCTCGTTCTTCAATGCTTCCCAGCTTAGAATTTTCTTCATCCGTAGGATCCCTTCCGTTTTAAAAAATGTGCGGCGGTGCGTTACTCCGGCAAATCCCTTTCCGTCTCCGGAATCCTCCCCCGATCTTGAACCGCCCGGGCCAGCGTCAGGACGGTCACCGCCTCTGCATTCGCCCGGAGGAGGACCCGGGCGCATTCCGCAAGCGTGCTCCCCGTGGTGTAAACGTCGTCCACGAGGAGGATCCGCCGGCCGGTGATCCGCTCCGGATGCCTTGCTGAAAAGGCGCCATGAACGTTTGCCGACCGCTCTTCACGGCCCAGGCCGACCTGCGGCGGCGTGAAGACCTCGCGCCGGAGCGACGTGAAATCGAGCGGGATGTCGAACCTCTTCGAGAGCTCCCGCGCCAGAATCACGGCCTGGTTGAACCCCCTTTCCCGCAGCCTTTTGCGGTGCAGCGGGACCGGCACGATCCTCTCAAAGACCTTCATGTCCCAAATTCCGGCGGCGAAATCGGCCATGATCCTGCCCAGGATCTCGCCGATCCCGATCCTCCCCCGGTACTTGAACAGGTGGATGGCCGTCAGGAGCGTTTCCTCGTACCGTCCAACCGCCCGGGCGACCGCGTAAGGTTTTTCCGCCGTGAGACAGTCGCCGCAGAGGTGATCTTCCCCTTCCGCGACGGGAAAAGGGACCCCGCAACGGGCACAGAGGGGGGAGCGGATGAAACGTATTCCGTCCACGCAGGGTGGGCAGAAGGGAAGGGGACCGTGCCGCTCCAGGAGATTGTCGCAGGTGATGCAGCGGGGCGGAAAAATGAGGTCGGCGATCCCGGTCAGGATCCCTTTCAAGGTTACATCCCTTCTGCGAGCGCCTTCAGGGAAGCCGTCTCGTCGGGTACGGCCATACGCGTCGCCCCGGACCAGAGCCGTTCCAGATCATAGAAGGTCCGGGCGGATTCGAGAAAGACATGGATGATCACATCGTCGTAATCCAGAAGGATCCACCTCCCCGCGTCTTCCCCCTCGACGCCCAGAGGCAGGATACCCGCTCTTTTCAAGTTCTCCTGGATGGCGGCGGCGACGGCGCGGACCTGACGGTCGGACGTTCCGCTGCAGATGATGAAGTAGTCTGCAAAGGCGGAGACCTCCCTTACATTGAGGATGATCAGGTCCTTCGCCTTTTTTTCCAGAGAGGCATTGACGCACAGTAGCGCCCTCTTGCGTGAGTCATTTTCTTTTTTTCTGGCCAATCTCCCCCCTTTGCTCTTTTACCGCCAGGCCGGTGACGGCGGCCGTTTTCCCGCGTCTTCCCGATGTTTGCGGGACACATCTTTTGATTAGCAGAACAAGGGGGGCGTGTCAATGACCATCCGGTCGGCTCATCCGGTCGGAACGGTTGATTGGCGGTTGTGAAAAGGAAAGGCTTGTGGTAAACGGGACGCTCAAGCGAACGGAGGTAAGATCCGCATGCAGGGGATTCTGCAAAAAATCCAGGTTCATGTGCCCTTCTATCTCCTTCGGGAAAAGTTGCTACCCTGGGCGATCCGGGAAGGGATCAATCCGGAGATCGCTTTTGGCCACTACGACCTCGACCGTTTTCAGGCGGCCGATTTCCGGGAGACAGCGGA
This sequence comes from Deltaproteobacteria bacterium, assembly GCA_026388345.1. The sequence goes on along the minus strand of JAPLJY010000190.1, from coordinate 2,419 downwards.
ACGTCTCGCCGATGCGGGCCTTTTGGCGACCCTTCATGCCCCTTTCATGGACCTCCGACCGGGGGCACTCGATCCCCGGATCCGGCAGACCTCCCTCGACCGCCTCCGCCGGGTTTTCGACCTGATCCCCTGGTTTAAACCCCGGTCGGTGGTCTGCCACGCCTCTTTCGATGAAAAATATTATGTTTCCGCCGAGGCGCTGTGGCTCGAAAACAGCCTTGCAACCTGGCGGACCCTCCTCGGTTGCATCCGGGGGACGGGGACGATCATTGCGCTCGAGAATGTCTATGAACGGGACCCCCGACTGCTGAAGCGCCTTCTGGATGAACTTGCCTCCCCGCAGGTCCGCTTCTGCCTCGATACCGGGCACGCAAACGTCTTTGGCGGCGTGCCGCTTGGCCTTTGGATTGAGGCGCTGGGCGATCTCCTGGGCGAGATCCACATCCACGACAACCACGGCACGGCGGATGAGCACCTGCCGGTAGGGGAGGGGAATGTCCCTTTCCGCGAACTGTTCGCAATGGTCCGGGGGCGAAATCTCAAACCGATCCTCACCGTCGAATCCCATTCGGAAAAGGGTCTCCGGCGGATGCTGGAAAACCTCCAGGCCATGGAACTGCCGGAGCGTTCGTAATGTTTATTTCCCCGGCGGGCGGGCGAAGAAAGGGGTGAATCGGAAGGAATGCTTCGCTATATCGCCAAAAGACTGCTCTTCATGGTCCCGCTTCTCTTCGGGATCACGGTCGTCTGTTTTACCGTGATGCACCTGGCGCCCGGCTCCCCGACCGACCTCCAGACCCAGATGAACCCACGCGCCTCCGTGGAGATGACGGAGCGCCTCCGGGCCATGTACGACCTGGACAAACCCCTTCCCGAGCAATACATCCGCTGGGTGGGGAGGCTGGCCCTCCTGGACCTCGGGGTTTCGTTTTCGACGGACCGCCGGCCGGTAGCCGACAAGATCCTTGAACGGCTGCCGATCACGATCCTGCTGAACGTGCTCTCGATGCTGCTCATCCTGGTTGTGGCCATCCCCCTCGGGGTGCTCTCCGCCGTCCGCCAGGATTCCCTCTTCGACCGGGTCGCGGGTGTCATCGTCTTTATCGGTTTCGCCGTGCCGACCTTCTGGCTCGCCCTGCTGCTCATGATCCTCTTCGGCGTCCATCTCGGATGGCTTCCCATCTCCGGGATCCGCTCCCTGAATTCCGAATATCTACCGCCGGGGATGGCCCTCTGGGACCTGATCAAACATCTTATTCTGCCGGTCCTGCTTGCCGCATTCGGCGGGCTGGCCGGCCTCTCCCGGTACATGCGGGCGAACATGCTGGAGGTGATCCGCCAGGACTACATCCTGACGGCCCGGGCGAAGGGTCTCTCCGAGCGGGCCGTCATCTACCGGCACGCACTGCGGAATGCCCTCCTCCCGGTGATCACCATCCTCGGCCTGTCGGTTCCCGGGCTTATCGGAGGGAGCGTCATCTTCGAGACGATCTTCGCCATTCCCGGCATGGGGCAGCTCTTCTATATGGCGGTCATGGCGAGAGACTATCCGGTGGTCATGGGGATTCTCTTCATCGGCGCCGTCCTCACCCTGCTCGGGAACCTGCTTGCCGATGTTTCCTACGCGCTGGCCGATCCGCGGATCCGGGTCTCTTAAGAGGTTTATATGGGGAATGATTTCCGGAAAAGATTCTTGAAGAACCGGGTGGCGGTTGCGGGGAGCGTGATCGTCATTGTTCTGTTCGCCGTTTCCCTCCTCGCACCCTGGCTTGCCCCCTATGACCCGAACGCCATAGACTTGAAGAACGTCCTCGCCGCGCCTTCGGCAGGGCACCCCTTCGGGACGGATCCGCTCGGGCGGGACGTGCTCTCCCGGATGATCTGGGGGGCGGGGATTTCCCTCAAGGTGGGCTTCGTGGCGACCGGGATCGCCATCCTCATCGGGACGATCCTCGGGGCGCTGGCCGGCTACTACGGACGCTGGGTGGATGCGGTGATCATGCGGTTCGTGGACATCATGCTCTGCTTTCCGTCCTTCTTCCTGATCCTCGCCGTGATTGCGATCCTGGAGCCCTCCATCTGGAACATCATGATCGTGATCGGCCTCACCGGCTGGATGGGGGTGACACGCCTTGTCCGGGCGGACTTCATCTCCCTCCGGGAGAGGGACTTTGTCCAGGCGGCCCGGGCGATCGGCGCCGGGGACCTCCGGATCATCTTCCTCCACATCCTCCCGAATGCGATGGCGTCGGTCCTGGTCACAGCGACACTCGGCGTTGCGGGGGCGATCCTCACGGAATCCGCCCTGAGTTTCCTCGGCATCGGGGTTCAGCCGCCCACGCCAAGCTGGGGGAACATCCTCACGGCGGGGAAGGACAACATCGACATCGCCTGGTGGCTTTCCTTCTACCCCGGGCTC
>JAPLJY010000085.1 GCA_026388345.1 Deltaproteobacteria bacterium | reverse complement strand
ATCTGGTTAGGCGGAGTTACCCACAGCCACCCCCGCCCTGCTCCGTGAAAAAGCTGCGGTGGCCGCTATGGATAACTCCTTGTGGTTGAGCTGGTAACGGTGCCATCTAAAATCAACTTGACGGATGCATGAATTTATGGGCAGAGTAAACACAATGTAACATATCAACATCAATAAGAAAATCAGATTATGTTACGTATAGTTTATTGTAGTCATTGAGGGAGGTCTGTTGCATTTTGTAGCAGAGTACAACCGGAAAGCTTCGGCGGTCTGGCATGGTATAGCAGATTGCAATCGAAAATCGTGTTTCACAGCGTAAATGTTCACTGATCGTAATTCGTGGTAATGCGATGTTTAACAAACGCGATACCGACAAAAAGGGATGGCGAGACAAGACGTCAAAAAGGACACGCTGTGACACAATCCGTGTGCGAGACACTGTTGATCTCGATGGATCTCTCCCTGAATTAAACCTCCGTCTCGCCCTTTACCGCCGAGAAGGCCCGGAAGGTGGAGGTAGCGATGATAAGCAGCGCGATCACGAGCAATGTCCCCGAGAGCGGCCGGGTGAAGAGAATCGACGCATCGCCATTGGACATTTCCAAAGACTGGCGCAGCCCTCGTTCCATCAAGGGCCCCAGGATCATGGTCAGGATCATCGGCGCCAGAGGAATGTCCAGTTTTCGAAAGGCGTAACCCAGGAGACCGAAGCCGAGCATCACGCCGATGTCGAAGACGCTGTTGCTCAGGCTATACGCCCCGATCACGCAAAAAACGAATATCAGTACGGTCATGATCGAGAAAGGGATCTTCAAGAGGGCCACCCACATCGGGATGAGCGGCAGGTTCAGAATCAACAGGATGACGTTCCCGATGTAGAGGCTGGCGATGACCGCCCAGACGAGCTGGCCGCTGTCCTTGAACAGGGAGGGACCGGGGATGATGCCGTTCATCATTAAAGCGCCCATCAGGATCGCGGTTGTCGGAGAGCCCGGGATGCCCAGAGTGAACAGAGGAATCAGCGATGCATTGGCATAGGCGTTATTGGCCGTTTCGGGGCCCGCGACGCCCTCGATCATGCCGGTTCCAAACCGCTCCGGGGTCTTGGACATCCGCTTTTCCATTGCATACGACACAAAGGTGGGGATGATCGCTCCCACGCCGGGGATTAACCCCAGCAGGAAACCAACCGCAGTGCCCCGGGCAATCGGCAACGCGGAATCTTTCAGGTCCTTCCGGGTAGGGAGAAGCGAGCGCATCTTGGTGTTCAAGACGCTCAGCGACAGCGACTCGGCGTTGATCAGTATCTCCCCGATACCGAAGACGCCCATCACGACCGGGACAATTCCGAATCCATCCAAAAGCTCCATCCGTCCGAAGGTGAAGCGGGGCGCACCCATGACGAGGTCTATCCCTACCTGCGCGATGAGCAGGCCCAGCACCGCCGATAAAAGCGCCCGAATCAACGAACGGCCGGCCAGCCCGGTAACGAGCGACAGACCCACCAACATCAGAGCGAAAAACTCCGGCGGGCCAAACCTGAGGGCGAAGCGGGTCAGAGGCAGGGCCACCAGCACGAGCCCCATGGTGGCAATTGTTCCCCCGATGAAGGAACCGATCGCCGCAATGGCCAGCGCGGATCCCGCCCGTCCCTGTCTGGCCATCTGATATCCGTCCAGGCAGGTGATCGCCGAGGCCGCTTCACCGGGTGTATTGATGAGTACGGAGGTAATCGTACCGCCATACATGGCGCCGTAAAATATGGACGCCAGCATGATGATCGCCCCGGTGGGATTCATTCCTATGGTGACAGGGATGAGCATGGCGGTCCCCGCAGCCGGCCCGATTCCCGGAAGCACTCCGATGAGAGTCCCCATCAGGCACCCTGCGAAGGCAAGCAACAAGTTCATCGGCTGGCAGGCAACCCCAAACCCGTCTATCAACAGTTGTAAACTTTCCAATGAATCTCCTTACGGTATCGGTGCCATCAAAAACCGAAAAACCCCGTCGGCAAAAGGACTTTCAGCCAGCGATCAAACAGATAGAAACAACCGAAACTTCCCGCCGCAGACACCAGCAGAGTCGCGATCAGGCTGGGCCGCCCAAGTGCAAACAGCAAGAAAAGGATCGTCACCAACATGGTCAGCGGAAAGCCCACAATATCCAGCAAGGCTGTTGTGACAGCCAATGCCACCACGATCGCTCCCGCCCTGAGATAGCCGGCCCGGCTGGCGAAGAAGCCCTCCGGCATCGGCTCCGGCTCCCGGAACGTAGCCTTTAGGATCATCAGGACCGCCAATAGCCCTAAGGCCATCGAAAGCCAGAAGGGGAAGAATCCCGGCCCCGGACCGTTGCTGGTGTAAAGCTTGAGTTCCAGCGATTCCCGGGCGATAAAAGCCGCCAGGAGCAGGAAGACGACCCCGGTGATCTGATAGGCGCGATTCATGTTCATGGCAAAACCCGTTTACCTCGGTTGTTTACACACATCGATCCACTTGACAATGTCGGCCTCATACTTCGCCCAGAAGTCAGAGAACTCATGCGAATCCATGTATATCGGCTGTAACGCCATCTTCGCCATCCGTTCCTTGAACTCGGCACTGGTAATGCCCTTCTTGTAGGCCGCTTCGAGAACGTCGCGGGTTTCCTTGGGAGTTCCCGCCGGCACGGCGGCACCGTGCTGGACGCCTGAGAAGATGGGATAACCCTGCTCCTTCGCCGTCTTGACATCGGGGTAGAACGGACTTCGCTTTTCATCCATTACGGCCAGGATCCTCATCTCACCGCCCTTGGTCTGCCCGATGACCTCGCTCGCGTTTCCATAATACGCATCCACGTGCCCGCCCAGCACCGCGGTACGTCCGGGAGTCGCTCCATCGAAGTGGACGATGGCGAATTTCACCCCGGCAGCCTGCTCGGTCTTCAAGGCAGCGATGTGGTCGTCGCTCCCGATACCCGAAGTGGTGGTTTTAATCGACCCCGGTTTGGCCTTGGCCGCATCCAACAAATCTTTCAGGGTCTTGTAAGGGCTGTCTCCCTTGACGGCGATAATCCCGGGATCGATCATGTGCATGCCCAGGAGTTCGAAGCTCTTGCGCGAAAAGACGGCTTTGCGGTCAGGGTCGTTGGAGGTCGTGATCACCGTCGGAAAGACCATCGGGCCGATGGTGTACCCGTCCGGTTTGGACTGGGAGAGTGCCGTGACGCCGACTTGTCCGCCGGCCCCGGGCTTGAGGACGATTTCCACGGGGATGCCCAGCTCCTTCGCGAGCATCGCTGCTACGATCCGGCTGGAGACCTCCGTCCCTCCACCCGGCGGGTAGGGCACGATGTAGTTGGCCGACCGGGCCTTGTCCGGGTAGGTCTTCGCCGCGGCATTCGCACTGCGGTCGGCCCCAAACAATAAAACGGCAACCATAAAAGCAACCAGAACGACATTGACTCGGCTCGTGGGTTTCATTCAGTCCTCCTTTTCGATTTGCGGTTTTTGATTTGAAGATCGTTCGTATACATTTACCAATTACCCGTGTCAAGACTACATTGCCAGACTACATTTTACGGATGTGACCGAGTTTTCTCGTCAATCTCGCGTTGTCGAAAAAATCGACAACGCGTCAATCTTCTTCCACGGCGACGACACGGACCGGAAACGCCTCCAGGCCGTGCACGGCAATGGGAAATGCGTATACCTGCACCCGGGGCTTCGAGAGCCGGTTGAGATTGGCGAGGTTCTCGATCAGCGGGATTCCCCGCAGGAAGAGCGCATGGTGACTGACGTGCTCCTCGCTGCCCGGTACTTCCACGCCGGAGGCGTCAACGCCCATGAGCTTCATGCCCTGATCGGCGAGCCAGCCGATGGTCTCCGGGGGGAAGTAGGGGCTCTGACTGTATTGCTCGGTTCCGTAGAACGGGGCGCCTCCGAGGTTGCCGAAAACGATGTCGCCCTTGCGGATGCCTCCCGCCTTTTCAGCGGCGCTCCTCACCTCTTCGATCCGGATGGCGGACTTTCGGGGACATCCGCAAAGATCCAGAATAACGGCGGGTCCCATCAGGGTTTCGAGCGGGAGGGTGGCGAGGTCGGCCTGATCCTTCAGGATATGATAGGGTGCCTCGATGTGGGTGGCGATGTGGCTCACCATGCTGATGTTGTGCATGATGTACCACTGGTTCTCCAGGCGGATGACATTGGGATTCACCGTCTCGGCCCCCACCATCTCCAGGGAGAATTTGCGGCCGGCTTTCCCGGGTTCGATAATGTGCGACAGATCGACAATCTTGGACAAGGGAGCACCTCCATCGTATTGGGTTGCAACGAATTTCAAGCAGTCAAAGGTACGGCAACCATCCTCCTTGACCGGACAAGGGTATCGGAAACGCCGAATAGATGCCTAACCCTGGGCGGCCTCTTCCAACCCCAACTTGCGCTTCATGCCGAGAATGTTCGTCCGCATCGCCTTGACCGAGCGGTTGACGTCGCGCTGATGGAGGGCTTCCAGGATGGCCCTGTGCTGGCGAATCGACATCTCCCGCTCCTCGATGGTGAGTTCGGGACGCTCCTTGGTCCGGGCGAGGCACATGAAATCCCCGATTTCGGCAATGAAGCGAATCAGCTTCCTGTTTTTGGACATTTCCGCGATGCTCATGTGGAACTGGCTGTCCAGATCGCTGGCCTCCCGGCGGGTTCCCAAGGTGATGGCCCGCTCGTAGTCGGCAAGCAGTGCGTCCAAGCGGCCGATCTCCTCGTCCGTTGCCCGCTCAAGGCATTCCCGGACGGCAAGGATCTCGAGCGACTCGCGGATCTTCAGAAAATCAAGCATCTCTTCGCGCGTGATGCTCGCGCAGAAGAGGCCTTTCCGGGGAAGGGAGACGATGAATCCCTCTGTGGTGAGCTGGCTGATGGCCTCGCGGACAGGGGTGCGGCTCATGGAGACCTCTTCGGCAAGGAGGTCCTCCCGGATCCGCTCCCCGGGCTGGATGTCTCGATGAAGCAGTTTCTGCTTGATGGTGACGTAGGCTTTGTCGCGAAGGATTGGATGCTCCATGGCTTTTCTCACCACAGATTGTAAGAAACGAAAGACCCAAAACAGGGACGTTGTTGCTATTATTTATATATTATAATATATACTTTATTCTGAAAACGATGTCAAAACAAAATTTAAATATCCTTTTAAGAAGAGTCCACCCGGTTGGCGGAGAATGATGCGATAAATTTTCTTGACATACAAGACACCCTTCTGTAGCTTCGCACGGTACGAAAGCAATTTCTTATCAATCAATTACAAAGGCATACACCCTATGGAAATGCGAATATTCGGTCGGAGCGGGATGAAGATTTCGCTCCTGGGCTTCGGATGCGGCGGCGTGGGCGGGCTGATGGTGCGGGGTGCTCAAGCAGACCAGGAGCGCGCAATCAGCCGCGCGCTCGATGCCGGCGTGAATTATTTCGATACCGCAGAGGCATACGGCAACGGCGAATCCGAAAGGAACCTGGGCCGCGTCCTCAATAAACTCAAGCCCAGGGATGCCATCGTCGGGACGAAAGTGAGGCTGCCGCCGGGTACGGGGCCGACTGCCGAATTCATCACACAGTCGCTGGAGGGAAGCTTGCGGCGACTCGGAAGGGAGCAGGTCGATATCCTCCATTTCCACGATCCCATCACCACCGCCGGAGGCGGGAACACGCTGCGCGTCCGGCAGGTGCTGGACCAAGTCTTACCCGCTTTCGAGGCGCTGCGCCGGCTAGGCAAAGTGCGATTCCTCGGCATCACGGCGACCGGGGATACGTCGGCTTTGCATGAGGTCATCGACGCAGGGGTCTTCGATTCCGCGCAGGTGGTCTACAATATGCTCAATCCGTCGGCCGCAACCGCTTTACTGCCGGATTATCCTGCGCAGGATTACGCCAAGCTGTTCGACCACACGAAGGCTGCGGGTGTTGGTGTGATCGGGATTCGTGTGCTGGCTGGCGGCGCGCTGTCGGGCTCTGCCGAGCGTCACGCGATTGCAAGCGCGCCGCCCCCCCCGATCGGCTCGGCCAGCAGCTATGAGGGCGACCTCAGGCGTGCGCAGCGGCTGGCGCCGCTCGTCAAAGAGGGATTTGCAACGAGCCTCGCCGAGGCCGCCACACGCTTCTGCATCGGCCATCCAGCGATGGGCACGATACTGGTGGGTATGGCGACGCCGCAGGAATTCGAGGATGCACTCGCGGCCGTGATGAAAGGGCCGCTGCCCGAGGCCGCGCTCGATCGCCTGACGGCGCTACAGCAGGAGTTTGTGGGGGAACCGCGATAGACGGACCTGTCAGGCCCGGAACGGCCGCTCGGGTGTCAAGAAATCGCCAAATTTGCTCTTGAAAGGAGTACGGAAAAGATGTCGATGGATGCTCGATGGACGGGGCCACACTGGTCCGTGAGTCCGCACAATTTCGCGCCGGAGCTCGCCACGCCGTCCCACTCGGTGACGCTTCACGATATCACGTTGCGCGACGGGGAGGAGTGCGCCGATGTCGCATTGGGTGCCGAAGACAAGCTCGCCATCGCCGAGGCGCTGTGCGAGGTTGGCCTTCGGCGGATAGAGCTCTTCCTCACCGTGCCCGGCTGGCTGGAGGTGGTGCGGCAGTACATGGCGCGGCAGCTTCCCGCGGCGCTGTACGTCACTTGGCGGCCGGGCCGCATCGAGCGGGTCCTGGATCTCGGCGTCAAACACGTGATGGTCTGGTTTCGCGCCAGCGACGAGTATCAGCGGGCCGTCATCAAGCGAGGACGGACTGAGCTTCTGGACGAGGCTCTGGCCTCCGTCGCGCAGGCCAAAGGGGCCGGTCTGCACGTCAATTTCTTCATGCCCGAATCCACGCGGACCACGCTGGAGCAGCTGCGGGACGCGGTCCAGGCGGCCGAGCGGGCCGGGGCGGACGCGGTGACGCTGGTGGACAGCCTGAGCATCGCGCGTCCGGCCGCCATCGCGTACCTGGTCCGCAAGCTGACGGAGTGGGTTCACATCCCGGTCGAGGTCCACTGCCACAACGATTTCGGCCTAGCCACGGCGAGCGTGCTCGCGGCATACGAGGCGGGTGCCAGCGTGATCCACACCGCCGTCAACGGCCTGGGCTATCGCGCGGGCAACTCCTCGCTGGACGAGGTGTCGGTGTCCCTGCGGACGCTGTACGGGGTAGACCCCGGGATCGCACTGGATCGGCTGCCCTGGCTGGCCGAACTGGTGCAGCGGCTCACGGGTCGGGCGAACGGCTACTTCAAGCCGGTCGTCGGAGAGGGGGCCTTCCGCTACGAGCAATGGGGGGCGACGTCTGCCTTGGAGCGGTCGGGGATGCGACCAGTGGCCTTTCCCTTCGAGCCTGAGATGGTCGGGCGCGGCATGCGCCTGGTCATCGGCAAGTGGAGCGACCTGGCGGCCGTCGAGCGGAAGCTTCTGGAGCTGGGGATGAGCGCGTCGGCCGATCAACTCCAGGCCATCTACCAGCGCGCCGTCACGACCGCCCTGGCTCGACGGCGACCGCTCGGCGACGACGAATTTCTGGATGTCGCCTCTGCGGAAGGGGTGGCCTTCGCGAAATGAATCATCACAGGACGACCGTAGTCCTGGCTGCGCCAGGCGATGCGGGGATCTGCCATGACCGATGAGCCGATGGAACGGCGGCCGAGACTGCTGGCGCCGCCCGGGGCCTGCGACTGCCATATTCACATCTTCGGGCCGCGAGCCCGGTTCCCCCTGGCGCCTGAGCTGGCCTATTCACCGGCCGAGGCGCCGGCGGAGGCGTACCGGGAGCTCCAGCGCCGCCTGGGTCTTTCGCGCACCGTTGTCGTCCAGCCGAGTGCCTATGGCACCGACAATGCGTGCACACTGGATGCGATCGCTCGCCTCCGGCCCCATGCGTGCGGGGTCGCCGTAGTGGATCCGTCGGTCTCCGAGGCGGATTTGGTCCAGCTCCACGAAGCGGGCATCCGCGGGCTCCGGTTCTCCCTGACGGTCAGGAACGCCATGCGGCCCGAGCATCTTCTGCCGATGGCCCGCAGGATTCATCCTTTGGGATGGCACATCCAGTTCCGCTCGACGCACCGGGACCTGCCGGATGTGGCCGGCCTCCTCCGGACCCTGCCTGTGAACGTGTGCCTCGATCACATGAGCAGCATCCCGCCGGAGGTGCCCCTCACGCATCCGGCCTGGAAGGCGCTGTTCCGGTTATTGGAGGGGGGGCGCTGCTGGGTGAAGCTCTCCGCGCCGTACCAGCTCTCGCGGATGCCCGGGCCCGCGTACGCCGACTTCGGCGCCCAAGTGACCGCCTTGGTGAAGGCGGCCCCGGAGCGGATGGTCTGGGGGACGAACTGGCCCCACCCCATGGTGAAAGCCAAGCCCGACGACTTGGGCCTCCTGGAGTGGCTCGGGGAATGGGTGCCGGAGGCAGCCCTTCGCCAGATGATTCTGGTTGGCAATCCCGCCGCCCTTTACGGCTTCCACTAACCGGGATTCGCAAGTCGCCCGATGCGATGAGACCCTCAGCAGCCTTCCCGAGCGATACCAGAGCTCCGACTGAAAGGCCGGGGAGGGAAATCGATGCCTCTTTCTCGGGAAGAACCTCCGCTCTCGGATTTGTTCTTTGAGGGGGAGGCTTTTTTATTCAAGGAAGGTGCTTGCGGTCGTTTTGCTGAAAGAGGGCAGCTCCGTTGTGAACGGGAAATTTCATGGCAAAGCGCTGCATCTTTCAGACAGCCTTCAATGATCTGGCTCGACCTGCCTCCATGAAGACTTGTATTTGAACTGAATCAGTGCAGTTCACTATAAACTGACATGCGCGCTCTGGACATGGATCAAGTCCAGAGAAACTTGGCCGGCACAATCGGCCGAGTAAGCGGCTTTTGGAAACAACCCAAGGGCAACGGCCGGTGTGATCTTTGTTCTCGCGGTCGCGCCTACTTGAGCAGCGCCTGTAGCCCCTTCCAGTTCACACCTTCCAAGACCTTGAGCGTCAGGGAGGGGTCGCCGGCCACGGTCACCATCACGGTCTGCGCCCTGGTGTGGGGCAGGGAGGCCTTCGCAGCTTCATAAACGACCTGCTCGTTTTCGCTTCTCTTTTTCCAGGGGCCGACCATAACCGTCATTCGGCTCGTATACTTTCCCTCGGTGTCATTGTAAGCGTAAGCCGTGTTCCCGGCAAAGGGCTTAAGCTCCTTGACCAGACGGGCCGGCTGGGTTTCATAAAAATCGTTGACGCTCATCCGTATCGTGAGGCTGCTCAGCTTGGTGAGGGCTTGGGTCTCGTTCTTGACGATGGCCTCCTGGGCCTGTCCCTGCTTGTTCAGTTCCTGGCCCAGTTTCTCCATTTCCTTCTGCAGCCGCGATATCTCCGCCTGGTCCTTTTTCTCAAATGCCTTTCCCAATTCGGCAGAGAGCTTGTTGATCCTGGCCATGTTCGCTTTTTGCTGCTCCTGCATCGAGGGGGTGTTGATGCGGGAAGCGGCCCGGTTGATCGCCTCACCCTCCTGAGTGCGCTCCTTTTCCGCCTGCACGGGATTCACCCAGGTGACCGAGTAGTCCACCCGGAGAGGTGCGGCTTCGCTGCCGGGAGTGACGCGATCGAAGGGGGCAATTTTGGCGGCATCCCGGGCTTCGAAACCGGGCAGCGGCTTGGGCAACGCCCGGGAGAGCGCGGTCATCACGCTGAGCGAGTAATCCTTTTCCGCCTGCGTGGCGGGACGGGTCGGACCGTCCGCCCAGCCCGATGTGGAGAGGCCCAGCAGCAGGACAAATACAATTAAATATCTAATATTATTCATATAATCTGCCTCTCCAGCCTCTCCCGCACCTGCTTCGCCTCGGCGACGATCCGCTCGACAACTTCCTTCACCGTCGGCTCGTCGCGGAGGAGTCCCATCACCTGCCCCACGGGAAGGATTCCCTTCTCCAGATCGCCGTTCTCCGTCGCGAGGCGGAAGGCCTTGAAGCCGTTTGCCATGAAGGCAAGCTGCCGGGCGTTCTTCCAGCCGGAGGCCATCACACCGACGCAGAGTTTCAGGTAGGGCACATGGAGCTGGGCGGCGATCTCCCGGGAATTAAAGAAGGCCGCGATGAGGTCAAGCCCGCGCCGCTCGGCCTTCTCCGCCGTTTCCGTTTTCAGAACCCGACAGGGGATCCCGTCGATCCGGGGCGAGGCGAGGGTGTCGGTGATCTCCTTTTCAATGGAGAGCCGCTTGAAGTTTGCGTGGAGCGGGCTCTCCTTCGTGGTCATAAAACGGGTCCCCATCGCGATCCCTTCCGCCCCCAGGGCCAGCGCCGCCGCCAGCCCCCGGCCGTCCGCGAAACCACCGGCTGCAATCACCGGGATCTTTACGGCGTCCACCAGGCTCGGGACGAGGACGAGCGAGGTCACCGCCTCGCCGTGGGCCGCCGCCTCGTGGCCGGTCGCAATCACCCCGTCCGCCCCGTACTCCTCGGCCCGCTTCGCGTGACGTGCGTTGACCACGGTCGCGATCACCTTGCCGCCGTACGCATGGGCCCCCTTCACGATCCAGTCGCCCTTTCCCAGCGCGAAGTTGATGACAGGAACCTTCTCCGCGAGCATCACCTTTGCATTCTCCGCGGCGCCCGGGATCAGGAGCGTGGCGTTGCAGCCGAAGGGTTTATCGGTGAGGCTGCGGATCTCCCGGATCGCCTGCCGCGTCTGTTCCGCGTCGAAGGGACCCGTGGCGAGAATGCCCAGCCCCCCCGCATTGGAGACGGCCGCCACCATCTTCGGAACGCTGATCCAGCTCATACCGGAAAGAAGGATGGGATAGGAAATGCCGAAAAGTTCGGTAATGCGCGTCTTCACAAAAGTCCTCCTTTTATAGGGTCAGATCTTTTCCTTCCAAGACGCGCCGGAATCGGATTCCGGAAGCAAGCATTGGAGATTTTGAGGGTCATGGAAAAGGGGGACAGCACCCTGGAAACAGGGAGCTGTCCTTCGCTTTTCCATTCAAAATGTCCAGCGCGCGGAGGAATCCGGTTTCCGGTGCGTGCCGCTTACCGCGCCTGGAGGTACCGGCCGATCGTCATGATCTCCGCTTCCTTCGTACCCTCATAGAGTTCAAGGATCTTGGCGTCGCGGTACCACTTCGAAACCGGGTATTCCTCGACGTAGCCGTAGCCCCCGTGGAGCTCGACGGCGTAGTTCGCACAGAAGACGGCAGTCTGGCCGCCGAAGAACTTCGCCATCGCCGCGAGCGTGTAATCCGGACGCCCTTGGTCGATCAGCCAGGCCGATTTGTAGATGAGTCCCCGGAGCGCCTCGATTTGGATGGCCATCTCCGTGAGCTTTTTCTGGGTAAGCTGGTAGGCGCCCAGCGGCTGCCCGAACGCGGTCCGCTCCTTGACATACTTGATGCTGGTCTCGAGGCAGGCCTCGGAGAGGCCGAGGGCCTGGGCGGCAACCATCACGCGCGTCGTGTCGAAGAAGTGCATCAGCTCGCGGAAACCGTGCCCCTCTTTCCCGACGAGATTCGCCTGCGGAACGCGGACGTCCTCGAGGGCGATCTCCGCCGTATCGCTTGCGCGGATCCCCAGCTTCCCGTGGATCTTGTTCCGGGTTATCCCCTTCGCGTCCGCCGGCACGATGATCAGGCTGAAGCTGTTGTGCTTCTTCTCCTCGGGGTTCGTGATGCACTGGGTCACCATGAAATCGCAGACCGTGCCGTTGGTGATGAACATCTTGTTCCCGTTGATCACATAGTCGCTGCCGTCCTTGACGGCCCGCGTCTTGTAGCCGGCGACATCTGTGCCGGCGTTGGGCTCCGTGAAGGCCCCGGCGCTCACCTGCTCCCCGGTACAGACGGGCGGGAGCCAGGTCTTCTTCTGCTCCTCCGATCCATACTGGAAGATCGACTCGCAGCCGAAGCTCGCCGCCGTGACGTTGAGACCGATCCCCATGTCCACCTTCGAGAGCTCCTCGGTAATGATGGCGTTCCCCAGGATGCCGACCCCCGCGCCGCCGTACTCCTCCGAGATCCAGGCGCCGACGAGGCCCTGGGCAGCCGCCTTCTTCCGGATCTCCGGCGTGTACTTTTCCCCCTCGTCGCACTCCTGCGAGACGGAAGTAAAAGTGGCCTTGGCAAACTTGTAGGCCATGTCCTGCAGCATCTTCTGTTCTTCGGTGAGTTCAAAATCCATGATTCTTTCCCTCCATTCTCAGATAAACTGTTTCCGAAGTTGGACCTTGTTGATCTTCCCGACCGAGGTCTTGGGAATCTCGTCTACAAACATATACTTGTCCGGGATGCCGTACTTGGGAATCTTCCCCTTCTCGGCATTCTGGAACATGAAGGCCTTGATCTCCTCCTCGGTGACCTTTCCCTTGAACTCGGGCCGCAGCACGATCACCAGCAGCGGCCGCTCGCCCCACTTGGCATCCGGAACCCCGATCGCCGCCGCCTCGGAGACTGCGGGATGCATGCTGATCAGATTCTCCAGGTCGAGCGACGAGACCCACTCCCCTCCCGTCTTGATCACGTCCTTGATCCGGTCGGTGATCTGGATGTACCCCTCGGAATCGATGTAGGCGACATCACCCGTATGGAGCCAGCCGTCCTGCCAGAGATCCCTCGTCCGCTCCGGATCCTTGAAGTAGCTCTCGGTCAGCCACGGCGCCCGGAGGACCAGTTCACCCGTCGCAACCCCGTCGTGGGGCAGGTCCTTACCCATCGCATCGACGATCTTCGCATAGACGAGGGGGACGGGAAGCCCCGTCATGACGAGACGGTCGATCTGTTTCTCCTTCTCCCAGCCCAGCATCGACGGCTTCAGGGTCGCCATCGAAATCAGCGGGCAGGTCTCCGACATCCCGTAGCCGGCGAAGACCTCGATCCCGAGGTCCATCGCCGCCTGCGCCAGCCCCTTGGGGAGGCGCGCCCCGCCGATGACCACCCGCCATTTGGAAAGGTTGAGGGTCTTGACCACCGGGCTCGACACCAGCATGTGGATGATCGTTGGAACACAATGGGAGAAGGTCACCTTTTCCGTGAGGATCAGCTTGAGCAGCATGGGCGGCTCGTACTTGCCGGGATAGACCTGTTTGACACCCAGCATCGTCGCCGCATAGGGAAGTCCCCAGGCATGGACATGGAACATCGGGGTGATCGGCATGTAGACGTCGTTGGAGCGGAAACGGCCGACGGATTCATAGGCGCCGACACCGATCACGAGGCCCTGGGCGTGGAGGACAAGCTGCCGGTGGGAGAAAGAAACCCCCTTCGGAAGACCGGTCGTCCCCGTCGTGTAGAAGGTGGTGGCCCGCGTGTTCTCGTCGAGCTCCGGGAAGTCATAGGAGCCGGCGGCCCCCTGGAGAAGCTCCTCGTACTCCGCGGCGAACGGGATTTTCGTTACGGGCTTCTGGCCGCTATCGGAGATCAGGATGATCTTTTTTACGGTCGTGAGCTTGTCGTAAATGGCCTCCAAGAGGGGCAGGAACTCCTCATGGATGAGGACCACCTTGTCCTCCGCGTGGTTCATCGTGTAGAGGATCTGCTCCGGGGAGAGGCGCCAGTTCTGGGTGTGGAGAACTGCCCCCATCATCGGGATCGCGAAGAAACACTCCAGGTAGCGATGGCTGTCGTAATCGAAGACGCAGACCGTATCGCCCTCCGCGACGCCCAGGGCCGTCAGACCGTTGGCCAGACGGTGGATCCGTTCGTTGACCTTCCGATAGGTCAGGCGGACCTTATCCCGGTAGACGATCTCCTGGTCCGGTGCAAAAAAAAGCGGTGTTGCAAGCAGGTGTTTGATGAGCAGTTGATACTTATAACATTCTCCCGGTGCGTAGACTTTTGCGCCCATAAGGTTCCCTCCTTGATTGAAAAAGATACTTCACCCTGTTATTTCGCCGGATACTCATAAACCCCCTTGCCGGATTTCCGGCCGAAACGGCCGGCCCGCACAAGCTGTACAAGGAGCGGCGCGGGGCGGTACTTGTCGCCCAGCTCGCGGTGCAGCCCCTCGATGACGTGGAGAAGGGTCTCGTTGCCGATCAGGTCCGCCAGCGCCAGCGGTCCGATGGGATGGTTGCAGCCGAGGGTCATCCCCTTGTCGATGTCCTCCGCCGTCGCCAGCCCCTCGCCCAGCACGAAAAAGGCCTCGTTGATCATGGAACACAACACCCGGTTCACGACAAAGGCCGGGGCCTCCTTCACGACGATACACTCCTTGCCGATCTTCTCCCCCCAGGCCTTCGCGATCGCAAGGGTCTCCTCCGACGTCTCGAAGCCGCGGATGATCTCGAGGAGGCGCATCACCGGAACGGGATTGAAGAAGTGCGTCCCGATGAAACGGTCCGGTCTTTTCGTGATCGCGGCCATCTCGGTGATGCTGAGGCCGGAGGTGTTCGTGAAGAAGAGGCAACGCGCCGGAACGATCTCCTCCAACTCCGCATAGACCTTCTTCTTGACCGCCATGACCTCGATCACGACCTCAACAACCGCATCGGCATCGGAGGCCGCTTCTTTCAGATCGAGCGTCGGCCGGATCCTCCCCAGGATGGCGTCCATGTCCGCCTGGCTCTTCTTCCCCTTCTGCACCTCCCGGGTCAGGTTCTTCCGGATCGTGTTCATCCCGCCGTCGATGAATCGCTGTTCAATGTCGCGCATCGCCACCTGCAATCCCGCCTGCGCACAGACCTGCGCAATCCCGCTTCCCATCAACCCGGCGCCCAAAACACAAACATTTCTGATTTCCATAACAAACTCCTTCCTGATTATGATTGCGGTCCGAAGCCGCCTCTGTTCCAATGGCAAGAGGCCCTGCACCGGCCGCCGCGCCGCCCGCAACGATACACGCCCGTCAGGCTTGACCCTGCGGGATCCACACCCTGCACCCGCCGAAAACCCCCGACAGGCCGTCTCCCACGCTGTGCAGAAAAGGTCGGCCCGTCGTTTTTCCCTTTTCGATGTTAAATTGAAACCTGGTTTGGTATAGTGTTGCCGGAATGGACCTTGGCCGAAAACCGACCGGGGGGCATATACCATATTCGCCTTTTGCTGACAACGATTTCCTGTAGCGAAGGATCACTTTTTCGGAATGAAAAACGGAAAACCATGCACATCATCGTGGACGGCTACAACCTGATCCGGCAATCCGACACCTTCCGGCATTCCGAGAGGAAAAGCCTGGAGGAGGGGCGCAACGCGCTGATCCGAAGCCTTGCCGGCTACCGAAAACTTCGGGGGCACCGGATTACCGTTGTTTTCGACGGCTGGGTGGGAGGCTCGCCCACGGAGGAAAGGGACCTCGCCGGGGGGGTGGAGATCATCTATTCCCGCCTGGGGGAGAAGGCAGATGAGGTGATCAAACGGCTGCTTGGGAAGGGGAGCGAGGAGATTCTGGTCGTCACCTCCGACCGGGAGATCGCCGTGTTCGCGACCCGCCGCGGGAAGACCGCCATTGCCTCCGCCGCGTTTGATGCACTGCTGGAACAAAGCGCCGCGGGATCTTCACCGGCGGACATCCCCGGCGCAACGGAAGGGGATGATGATGATGACGACCGGACCGGCATGAAAAGAAAGGGTCCCTCCCGGCGGCTCTCCAAACAGAAACGGGCCGCGCTCGCCCGGATCAAGAAACTCTGACGTTCACTTTGCAGACGGCGAGCAGGAAGCGCTCCAGCAGTAGGCGGGGCTCCTGTCCCGTGGACTTGAGCGCCAGATCGATCCGGACCAGCATCTCCATATAACCGGCCAATTCCAACTGGGAGAAACGTCCCGCATGCGTCAGGGCCTGATAGACGACGTACGGTTTCTGCGAGACGAGGTCGACCTGCTCTTCCCTCCCGCCGGCCCCCTGCTTGAGGGAGGGATAGACCGACTTTTGAAACTGAGGGAAGATCATGTTCGCTCTGAATCCCTTCAGGCGCCCCGAGGCGATCAGGAGCTTTGCATGAAGGAGGAAACGGATCTCCTTCGTAATCATCGAGAAGATCATCAGGGGTGGATCCCCCTGGTCGAGAAGCTCGCGCAAGGATCTGAGGGCGGCAGTCAGGTTCCTTTCCGCGATCGCCCCGGTCAAATCGAAACCGCGCTCCTCTTTCGTCCGGCCGATGACGGCCTCCACATCCGCCGCCTCGATGACCGTTTTTCCCCCGACATACGTGATCAACTTTTCAATCGCCGCCAGCGATTCCCGGATGTCGAAACCCGTCTTCCGCCCAAGGGCGGCCCAGGCGCCGGAGGATAGTCTTTTCCCCCACTCCCCCAGGAGCCCGGCGGCCATCTCCATCACGGCCTGCTGCTGCCTTGCCTCGCCCTTGATCTTTGCGAAGGTCAGGATGCGCCCCAAAGTCGAAATGGCCTTGAAGAGCCTTTTCCGCCGGTCCACCGTCTCGGCCGTCAGGATGAGATGATTCCCCTCCGGCATCCCCCCGGCCAGCACCCGCTCCAGGCGGTCGGTCTCCTCCGACTTTTCCTTGACCTGAACGGCGCCGCGGCTTACACAGAGCTCCACGGCCCTCGGAAGCCAGGTCTCCCTGCCCTCGCCGCCGTCATCGGGAACGATTTTCTGCCAGAAGTCGTCATCGATTTTCCGCCAGCCGCCCTCCCGGAGATCGTCGAGTTGCAGTTCCGTCAGCGCCAGGAATTGCATGAAATCCGCTGCCGCCCGGTCGGGATCGGGTTCGAGGCGCTCCCGGATCCGCGCGATGAGGGGCGCGAGAACGTTTTTAGACTGAAAAAGGAGGGTATCCCGGACAACCAGCACCTTGCGTCCGGGAAGAAGGGGCGGCGTAATGAGGGACTCGCAGAGGGAACCGACATCCTCGTGTTCGCCGTCCGTCACGAAGAGATTGAGTTCACGGTCCTGGGCGTCTGGGATCAGCGCCGCTGTGATCTTGTCGAGGGCGTCCCGGAGGCGGAACTCCTCTTCCCCATAGAGGAGATAGCAGGGAGCAGCCTTCCCCCGCTTCAGCTCGGCAAGGACCGCCTCAAGGGAGGCGCCCCGCCCGGTATCATCGTCGTGAAGGGCCATGTTGAAATTCCGAGAGCTTTGGGAAGTCAGATCCCTCCGCGCTCAAGACCTTTTTCCGTAGCGGGGACACGATGCAGCATCATGTCCCCGGTCCGACTTCCTGGTCGCGCAAAGGTCTGCTATACGATGACGTACTTCTGGATGTGCTTCACGGCCTCGTCCGGATCGTCGATGATCTGGAGGCGCTCCAGATCATCCGGAGAGATCTTGTTGTCGCGGAGCATCGTTTTTCGGAGCCAGTCGAAAAGCCCCTTCCAGTACTCGCTTCCCATCAAGATGACGGGAAAGCTCTTGATCCGCTTCGTCTGGATGAGGGTCAGCGCCTCGAAGAGCTCGTCCATCGTCCCGAAGCCGCCGGGCAGGATGACATAGGCCACGGCATACTTGACGAACATCACCTTCCGGATGAAGAAATACTTGTAGTCGATGCTGATATTGGCGTAGGGATTTGGTTTCTGCTCGAAGGGCAGACGGATGTTCATCCCCACCGACTGCCCGCCGGCCTCCGCGGCCCCTTTGTTGGCCGCCGCCATGACGCCGGGTCCCCCGCCCGTGATGACGCCGAAGCCCTTTTCAGCCAGGCGCCGGGCGAGGAGCTCCGCCTTCTGGTAATAGGGATCGTCCGGCTTCGTTCTCGCCGACCCGAAGATGCTCACCGCATGCTTCACCCGGGAGAGGGTTTCGATAGCCTCGACAAATTCGGCCATGATCCGGAAGATACGCCAGGATTCATCGATCGATAGGGCATCCACGACATACTGCTTTTCGTCCATGCGACACACCTCCGCCTCACGAAAGGAGACCCCCCCAACATCATCCATCCCCGATGGTCGGGAAATCCCGCCCCGAACAAGCGGCAGGCATGACGGCCCCTTGCCTCGCTGCACGGCGAACGGGGTATCTCCCCTTCGCAAACTTTTTTAAGAGACCCTGCGCCGCTGGACCTTCGCCAGACGCCGGCGCGCCTCGATGGTCTTTCTCTTCTTCTTCACGGAGGGCTTCTCATAGGCGCGGCGCAGTTTAAGCTCCTTGAACAGACCGCTCTTGGAAAGCTTGTTCTTGAGAATTTTCAAGGCCTTTTCCACATCATTGTCGAACACTTTTACTTCCAAATTCCTTCTCCTTTTCTTCGCTCTTGATTTTGACGTCCTCTCTCCATAATAGACCCATCTCCGATGAAAAACCGGCATAAAAAAAGGGCAGTACGGCGCCACACTTTATGTTCTGTGCCGTAAACTACCCTTGCTGTCGCCTATATGTGTACCACGCTCCTTACTTCGCTATAATGTCCTTCAACACCTCTATAAACCTGCCGTTCTCTTCGCGGGTTCCCACGGTGACGCGCATGAAGTTTCTCATCGTCCCGGGGGCGTTGAAGTTCTTGATCAGAACGCCCCGCTCCATCAGGCCGATGTATACGCGATCCGCATCAAAATCGCAATGAAAAAAAATAAAATTTGCATCCGTCGGCCGGGGATCGACTCCCGGAATCGATTTCAAAGCCGCGAAGAGCTCGCCGCGCCAGCGGCGGATCTCCTCCGCCTGCTTCAGGAAGGTCTCCTCGTGGTCGAGGTAGAACCCGGCGGCCGCCTGCGACATGGCGTTCATGTTGTAAGGAAGTCGCACCTTGTCGAGCTCGTGAATCAGGGCCGGGGGGCCGATGAGCAGGCCGATCCGCATCGCGGCGAACCCCACCTTGGAGAGGGTCCGGAGGATGACCAGGTTCTCATGCCGGCCGAGGAGCGGCAGGAAGGTCTGCCCGGAAAAATGGAAATAGGCCTCATCGACGACGACGATTCCCGGCCACTCCCGGAGGATCGCCTCGATCCGCTCGCGGCTGAAGCAGTTGCCCGTCGGGTTGTTGGGCCAGGCGAGGAAGGTCAGCGCCGGGGAATGGGCCGAAATCCGCTCCCGCATGGCTGCGAGATCGAGATCGAACCCCCCGTCGAGCGGAACCGCCGCGACCTCCATGCCGGCGTTCCGGGCGGCGATCCGGTACATCGCAAAAGTGGGAATCGGGATCATCACCTCCGCCCCGGGCCGGGCGACGGCCGTGCAGAGAATCTGGATCAGTTCGTCCGATCCGTTGCCGATCATGACCTGGTCCCTCCCGACACCGAAGGCCTCCGCAAAGCGGGCAACCAGCGCGGGGGAACCGGCTTCGGGATAACGGTTCAGGGAAACGGAGGCGAGCCGGGCCGCGAACGGCTCCCAGAGAGATCCGGGAATCGACAGCGGATTCTCGTTGGCATCCAGCTTGACCGGGCAGGCGGTATTCTCCACCGCATAGGCCTTCTGGGCGAGGACCTCCTCTTTGATCAAAGACCCGATATCCATTCGCTCTTTCTCCCTTCCCTGTTCCAGCCCTCGCTGCCGTATTTCTTCATCATCAGTTCGTCCCTGAGCCCCTCCTCCTCCGGCGTCAATGGCCCTTCCCGGATCCGGATGCCCAGCGTCTGTTCGAATCCCTCCCGGAGAACACGGCAGAGGTTTTCCTCGTCGATAAGCGGCCCCGCCTGCTCCCCGACGGAGGTGACCGAATTCCGCAGCAGATCGGCATCTCTTTCCAGATCCCGGTGGGGCAGCATGACGGCGCAGGTCCGAAGGGGATCAAACCTTAGGAGCAGCGACCCGTGCTGCAGGAAGACGCCGCGGGACCTCATCTGCGCGGATCCGCAGATTTTCCGTCCGCCGACGAGGAGCTCGTAGCGGGAGGGAAAGAAAAAGCACGAAGAACGGAGCGTCCCGCCCGGCGCCTGCCTCCCGTCCGCCTTCATCTCCGCCCGGATACCGACTTCGGCCAGCCCTTTCGCGATACAGTTGCTGATCACACGATAGGTTTTCAGGATATCCGGAGGGAAGAGGGGCGAATCCGCGCCGGCGATCACGGCATAGGTCAGTTCCTGTTCATGCAGGACGGCCTTCCCGCCCGTCGGACGCCGGATGATATCCACGCCGAACCTCCGGCAGGCCTCGCTGTCGACCTCTTTTTCATAATCCTGAAAATAGCCGATGGAGAGGGCGGGAACCCGCCAGCCGTAGAAACGGAGCGTCGGGGCCTTTTTACGGATGTTTTCCCGGAAGACGGCCTCATCGACGGCCATGTTCTCCACGGCGCGGGCCTTTTGGAAAGGGAGAATCCTCCATTCCTCCACGGCGATTCAGTCGACCTCCGCTTCCTGAATCACAAACTCCTGATATCCCCTCACATCCAGGAGGGCATCCAACTCTTCCGGATCCTCCAGAGCCACGATGATCATCCACCCGGTGTCATGGGGATCGCTGTTGATGACCCCGATTTCATCCGTAATATCCTCGTTGACGCTGATGACCACCCCGCTGACCGGCGAGATGAGCTCGATCACCGCTTTCGCCGATTCGATGCTGCCGAACGGCTCATCCCGCTCGACGTAGGAATCGGCTGCGGGAAGATCCAGCGAAAGGATCTCTCCTAATTTCTCCTGGGCATGGTCCGTGATCCCGATGGTGGCCAGATCGCCCTCCACCCGCACCCAGACATGCTCCCGACTGTACAGAAGATCATCCGGAATTAATTTCATATCATGGCATCCTGTTCTTCAAGAAATTTTGCCTGCAACCTATATCACCGTCAAATCCTTCGATGTCTGCGTCAGGATCTCACAGCCCTTCTCCGTCACGAGAACCGTATCCTCGATCCGGATCCCCCAGACGCCGGGGAGATATGTCCCCGGCTCGACGGTGACCACCATGCCGGCCCGGAGGGTCTCTTCTCTGCCTGCAGCCAGGCGCGGCGCCTCATGGACATCCAGCCCCACGCCGTGGCCGGTGCCGTGAGAAAACGAACTTCCCAGCCCCGCCTCGTCGAGATGCGACCGGGCGATGCGGTCGATCTCCCCGCAGGAAACGCCCGCCCGGATCGCCCGGATCGCCCGGTCATGGGCCTCCAGCACGAGCCGGTAAACCTCCCGCTGACGTTCCGACACCCGCCCCACAACAAACGTACAGGTCTCATCCGAATGGTACCCGCCGCAGACCGCCCCATAGTCGATCATCACGCAATCCCCATCCGCGATCGCACGGCACCCCGGCGTCGCATGGGGAAGGGCCGAATTGGCCCCCGCCGCGACGATCGTTTCAAAGGAAACCTGATCCGCCCCGCCGCGGCGCATCCGGTATTCCAGTTCGAGGGCGATCTCCTTCTCCCGGACACCCGGCCGGATCATCTCCCGGAGGCCTGCTAAGGCCTCTCCGGCGATTCGCGCCGCCTCCCTGATCCGGTCGATCTCCGCCTCATCCTTGACGGCCCGGAGAAATTCGAAACCCAAGGGTAGGGGCAGAAACGACGCCTCCGGAAGCGACTCCTTCAGCCTCAGGTATTCCGCAACCGTAAGAACGGACGATTCGAAACCGATCGATCGGGCCCCATGTCGCCGGGCCACCCCCACGATCCCATCCGCACGTTTGCGGAATTCAAAGATCTCCGCACCCCGGGCTTCGGCCCGCGCCTGGGTCACATACCGCCCGTCCACCAAGAGCGTCAGCCAGTCCGGACCGGCCATCAGAGCCCCATCACCGCCGGTGAAACCGGTCAGGTAGCGGATATTCTTTTCACTTAGAATGAGCAGGGCGTCCGTTTCCGGAAATCCCGAACGCAGGCGGCCCACCCGATCCGCGCATGGGAAGGGATCATGCCGCATGGCCGCGCAACCTGCCGATATTGTCCAGCCAGCGCGAAAGTTCGGCGATGACCCCCGCATCCGGCTGCGCAGAGACCGCCCGGCGGAGCTGTTCCCGGACTTCTGTGAGCAGCGCGGCCGCTTTCTCGTTTTGCGGGTCCCCGCCGATGATCTTCTCCAGGACCTCTTCCGCCGGCAGGAAATGGCCCTGCCGGATATAAAGTTCGGCGAGGGTCACCGTCTGGAAGCCGGAGGGAATCCCGGCGTTTTCCTCCGTTTCCCCTTCCTCGTCCGTTTCGTGAAGTTCTTCGATGCCTTTGAGCCTCTCCGGCATATCCCGGGCCGGGGCCGCACCGGGATTCAGGACCTTGAGTTTTCCGTAATAATCCTCCGCGGCTTCGCGCATCCCCCTTTTCATGCAGATATCCCCCATACAGGCATAAACATGGGAGAAGCTCGCGAGGATCTCCTCCATTTCATTCAGCATGTCCCTGGCCTCGTCGAGCCTCCCCTGCAAAAGCCAGACACGGCAGATCATAATACGGGCATCAAGATCCCCCGGGGCCCGTTTCAGTCTCGCCTGGGCCAGATTCAGGACCGCCTGCACTTCATTCCGTCCGAAATACGCCTCCATCTGCGAGAGGAACGACTTTCGCTCCTGGCGGTCATTTTCATCCATGAGTCATCTTCTTTTCAATATTTCCGGCATGTTGGCAAATTAGAGTCGAAAGTGGATTGAACGCTAACACAGCCCGCAAGAGTGTGTCAAGAACGAAAACGGGCGTTTACCGTCTCCCCTGACAGTCGGAGCGCCCTTTGCCGTAACCTTTCGTCTCCTCCTTCGTCAGGACGCCTCCCTCGAAGGTCAGGATATAGACAAAGTCATGCTCCCCGCAGTTGTAGAACCACCTCTCCACCTTCCCGGAATTTTCGCGGTGAGTCCCCGGTTCCGAAGACTTCCGCGTCTTTTTCCCACGGGCCGTCTGGGATTTTCCGGTGGTCTTCGCCCCCGCTACCTCCTTGGATGTCGGAGGACCGCATTCGATGAGCACCTTCCCCGTGCGATCCCCTTCGATCACGAGGCCGCTTCCGCACCGGAAGGCCAGGCCGTCGTCCGGCACAGCCGCGAGAAGGAGCGTTAGAAGACCCGCAGACACGGCGATCTTCACCATTGTTGCACCTCCTTTTCCTGAAAAACCCCTGAACGGAAAAGGGGCGGCCCGCGCCGCCCCTTTTCCGTTCAGTGCCGTTATGACCGTGTTCGCCCTGTTTTAGAACGTATCCTTGATGATCCGCGGGGTGATGAACATGAGGATCTCCCGCGTAGTCTTCACTTTGGTCTCGTACTTGAACAGCCAGCCGAGATAGGGGATATCGGAGAAAAAGGGGACGCCGTCCTTGCCAAATGTTTCCGTTGTCTTGTAAATTCCTCCCACGACAATGGTATCACCGTCTTTGACGACGACCTTGGAGGTTACGCCGCTGTTGTTGATCGCCGGATTCCCCATGACGCTGAGGGAATCGTCGACGTCCTTGTTCGTCGCATCGATCTCCAGGGAGATCCGGTCGTCCTCCCTGGGGGCAACCTTCGGCGTGATCTTCGGTGTAACCACGAGGCGGAGGTCGGCATCCTCGTAACGGACCGTGGCCGGGCTCGTATTGGTTGCCGGCGTGACCACGGGAATCTTCTTCCCCTGCCAGATCGTCGCTTTCTCGTTCTCCAGCGTCGTCACCTTGGGCGAGGAGATGATCTTGCCGTCGCCCGTCGTTTCCAGGGCGGAGAGCTTGGCATCCAGGACCATCCTGCTGGTCCCGAGGACCAGGCCAAGGGCCGGCGCCAGGGCGGTAGCGGATGGAAAATTCACGGCAACGTTGCTGCCGGTGAGACCGATACCGCTTCCAACGGACGTCACGGCACCAGAGCTGCTGTTGCTGAAGCCGAGGCCGTAATCGACGCCGCCCACGCCTCCCTGATAGCCGGCGCCCCAGCGGATCCCCATCTCACGGGAGAAGTTCGTGGTCACCTCGACGATCTTCGCCTCGATCACGATCTGCCGGAGTTTACCCTGCTCGACGTTCTGCTTCTGCTCCCGCACCTTCCTCTCATCCTCGGCTTTTTGCAGCGCCGCCTCGGCGGCCAGGCGGTCGGCTTCATCCTTCTTCTTCCGGTCGAGGGTGATCACCGTAATGATATCACCCTCCCTTCTCTGGTCGAGCCCCTTGAGATCCAGGAGGGTACGGAGAGCCTGCTCCCAGGGCACATCCTTCATATGGAGGGTCACGTTTCCTTTAACCTCGTCGCCGGAGACGATGCTGACCTTTCCCTGTTCGGCGAGCAGGCGCAATACGGCCTTGATATCGGCTTCCTGGACATCGAGGAAGATCCGGGAACCGGAACCGAACTTCTTCCCGGGTTCAACCGCCGCGGTCTTCTCCGCCTCATTTCCGGCCTTTGCCGCCGATTCGACAGGCGGCGTCTGCGACGTCTGCCGTACCGCTCCGGGCGCCACTTCCGGGGTCGCCATTGCCGGCACAGACTCCGCGGTCGATGGAAGGGAGGTCACATTGAAATCGATGAGGACATTCATCCCCTCCTGCCGGACGCTGTAGGGGACTTTCTGTTTCAGATCGATCTGCGCGATAACCCACGACCGGCCGTCGGCCGTTTTCTGAACGGGCGTCACCCGGATGATATTGGACAGGGCCGCATCACTGAGGGGACGCCGGAGCCCCTCGGGAACGAAGAGGTTTTCCATCCGGACCAGAACCGCATTGCCGGGCTGATTCTCGACCGTCACCCCGGAGAGCTTCGTTACCGCCAGGGTGACCCGTTCCTTTCCCGGCAGCCTCTCGAAGGTGACGTTTTCCAGGTAGCCCGCACTGATGTTCACCGCGGCCGCATCCGGCGCCGCGGCCGGCGCTTCCCGCACAGACGGAAGGATTGCCGTCATGATCATCATTAATAAAACAAGCCCTGCCCGCTGTATTGCCCGTCTCATGGTTTCCCCTCTTCTTCCTTGTGAAGCATTACAGTCATGCGTCTGATCTGCGCCTTTTTGGCCTGCTTTTCGGCCTTTTCCTCTACAATCACGCGGTCGGGCAGGATCGCGGCAACCCGGCCTCCGTTCAGGCCGATATAGGTCCCGACAAAAAGGGGATAGTATCTCTTTGCGACCCCATCCTCGACAATCGCCACACACCTGTTCTGATCGCCGGCGATCCCGACGAGGCGGAACTGCCCGATATCCGTCTGTTGAAGCGGCGAAATAGGCCCGCTCTTTTTCACTATCTTCTTTTTCAGCTCTTCTTCCTTCTTCGTTTTCAGAGCCGGCTCCGTTTCCATGAATGGCTTGAAGGGATCCGGTTTCCCAGCCGCATTATACACGTAGGTCGGAGCCGGCGGCAGGGCTGCAACGGGAATCGGCTTTGCCAAAGGTCCAGCGGAACCGCCCGCCGGTGCAGCGGGAGGAAGGGTGGGGACACCTTGCCGCAAGGTGTCCCCTTCAGCAGCCCGGAGTCCAGGCGTGCCTGTCCCTCCGGCAAGTAAAAGGACCAGGACGCCACCCATCACAACGGATATGAAATGCCGTCTCATCATGGTTTTTTATCCACAAACATATAGGTTTTTACGGTGCAGGAGGTTCGGACGATCTGCCCTTTGCCCTTCACATCCTTTGCATCCCCCATGGTGATCTCCTCAACATTGACGATCCGGGGCAGTTTGGCAATCTTTGCATAGAAGGACACCGTATTGTGGAAACTACCGGCAATCTGCACCTTGATGGGGATCTCATCATAAAACTTCTCCGGTACGGCCGGTTTTACAGGTGGGGCCTTGGCGTCAGCCGGTATCGCAGGCGGCGCCTTGGCATCAGTAGGCTTCGGGGGGGCGCCTGGCTTCACCGCCGGCGGTTTCGGCTCCGGGGGTTTCGGTTCAAACAGGAGGAAATTCACGCCGGCTTCTTCACCGGAGAGAACCACCGACGCGAGAAGCCCTGCGATCTCCCGCGCATTGGGAAGTTTCAGCAGGGCCAGCTTGAAGGACTCCCTCAGCAAATTGACTTCCCGGATATACCGGTCGAGTTGTGCCACCACCTTTTCCTTCTCCACAATCTGCTGCTGCAACTCCGTCAGCTTGGTATCGAGGGCCATTTGCTTCGCAAGGATTGCCTGAAAGAAGAACATATAATAGAAATAGCCCAGGAGGAGACAGATCAGGAAAACGATCAGCGTCTTCATCTTGAGGGAAAGTTTCTTCAGGTCATCGACATTGATGTCCATAGGTTCATATCCCTTTTTTCATGACACAGGTCAGGATGAATTGCTGTAACTTCACTCCGGCCAGCTCTTTTTCTCTGGAGACCACCAGTTCGA
>JAPLJY010000120.1 GCA_026388345.1 Deltaproteobacteria bacterium | reverse complement strand
TCTGAATACACCTCTTCAAATCGCATCTTCCGGATCTCCTGTAGCATCTCCGTCCGTCGCATCTGTCACCTCCATCGGTGATCGTAACAAACCGGACAGATTGTGTGCTACAAACCGGACATGTCACGTACTCGCGACATTTTCTAAAATTTTTCTTGACAAATATTTATTTATGATTAAAGATTAAAAAAACAGAATTATATTTCCACATAGTGGAACAAATAAACATGACCAATTAAAAAAGTCCTTATTCTAAGGAGATATTTCAATGTCAGCTATTGCGGGTAGTCGTGTTTTTATTACAGGCGGGTCCGGATTGGTTGGTTCGCACACTGTCGAGAAGCTTCTCTCCAGGAATGTAAGCGAGATTATTGTATATGATAAGTTTATAAATGAAGAAAACCTTGTCGCAGTAAAAGACCGAAAAGAGGTTAAAATTGTTCAAGGGGATTTGAATGACATTTCTTGCTTACAAAAAAACATGGCAGGAAGTGATTTTTTAATCCACTTGGCAGGTCTTTTACTTTTACCATCTATGCGTAATCAACGCGAAGCGCTAATGATTAATATTGTGGATACTTATGCTTTAATGGACTTAGCCCTCGATTTGGGCGTAAAAAAAATTGTATATGCATCGTCTGTTTCTGTATATGGAACGCCTGATACAGATCAACCAGTAACAGAAAAAGCACCCTTCCTGAATCGCACCATCTACGGAGCATGCAAGATTGCAGTTGAACAGCTATGCCGTGCTCTCAGAGACATGCGCGGTCTTAATTATGTGGCTTTGCGTTATTGTTCGGTCTATGGCCCGCGCCAGCACGCAGATGGTCTTTACCCGCGTTTAATTCTGAAGACGTTATCAGACATAAATAAACATCGAATTCCACGAATAGAGGGTACGGGAGATGAGGTACAAGATTTTATCTATGTCGAAGATGTAGCAAACGCCAATGTCCTTGCGTTGGAAGTGAATGTATCTGATGAAGCTTATAACATTGTTTCTGGTACGCCTACAACAGTGCGGGAATTGCTTAAAATGGTGTGTGAATTGGAGGGTAGACAGTTTAATGTCGAATTTGTACCATGCCCAGGAAAAGAGATAGTTGCTTATAGGCGCTTTAATGGAGAAAAAGCACATCGCGAGTTGGGCTTTGTTCCAAAGATCAACCTTGAAGAGGGACTTAAGCGCCTATTATCTTGGGCTAAAACTACAGGGGAATTGTAATGCATTGTAAACAAGTCATGCAATAGCGGTCTCTATACTGGATTAAGAAGAAATAAATAAAGGAGCAGAATTGAATGAAACCTCTTGATGGAATAAAGATTTTAGATTTAACTCAATTTCTGGCGGGTTCCTATTGTACGATGATATTCAGTGGTCTTGGGGCGGAGGTGATCAAGATCGAACCTCCGGTGAAGGGAGATCCTGCACGCCATATGCCTCCCTATGTTGGAGAGAAGGGTGTGAGCATCTCCAGAGAGACCCGAGATGATATTTCATTGGCCGTTCTCAAGCGATGCCGGAACAAAAAGGGCATCTCTTTGAATCTGAAATCTCCGAAAGGAAAAGAGATATTTCTGCGCTTGGTGGAAAAGGCGGATGTGGTGGTGGAAAATTTCCGACCCGGGATAATGAATAAGCTGGGATTGTCCTATTCTGTGTTGTCGGAGGCAAACCCCAAGATCGTCTATTGCTCTTTAACCGGCTTTGGGGCGGAAGGGGCTTATGCCAATTTGCCGGCATTTGACATTGTAATCCAGGCGATTGGTGGTGCGATGAGCGTCAACGGGCATCCGGACGGTCCGCCAACAAGAAGTGGCATTGCGACGAGCGATTTGGCAGGAGGGTTGTTTTCCTGCATAGGTATTATGGCTGCGCTTGAATATTGTCATAAAACAGGAAAAGGCCAGCAAGTTGATGTTTCAATGCTGGATAGTGTTTTGTCCTTTATGATGGATGAAGCCCCTGATTTTTGGATCTCCCAAGGTTATCCGCCACGTAGCGGGAGTCGCTTGACTCGGCTGACTCCATTCAACGTCTACAAAGCCAAGGACGGTTATTATGTGATTGCCCATGGAAGCAATGATCATTGGTTGGGCATCCTCAACGTCATGGGGAGAGAAGATTTGTACGACGATGAGCGTTACAAAGACCAGCCGGGACGGATCGCGCGTGCGGATGAAGTGGATGCCATCATTAACGCCTGGTCTGAACAAAAATATAAGAAAGATATTTTGAGCGCACTGGAGATAAAGGGCATACCCTGTTCACAGGTCCGCGAGGTCCCGGAAGTCTTATCGGACAAGAATTTACTTGATTTAGGAACCGTTGTTCCGATCATCCATCCTAATTTTGGGGAGGTCCCCTCGGTCAAGGCAGCCGGCATGCCGATCCGTTTCAGTGCTTCCAAAACGGGTTTTGATCAACCGGCGCCGACATTGGGGCAGCACAACTCAGAGGTTTATGAGGATTGGCTCAATCTGAGTCAAAAGGAATTGGAAGACCTAAAAGCTGAGGGAACTGTCTGAACCATAGGCCATTCAAACAACTTGTCGCTGTTTACAAATAGGGTGGAGAATTGATGGAATCCAATAAAAGAATGTTTATGGCTCGGGAACACTGGGAAAAGGAAACCAGGGCGAAATACATTAAGGAGAAGCCCGAGCGCCGACCGCGGTTCGTAACGGACGCAGGAATTGAGGTGAGGCCGCTTTACTCGCCGCTGGATTTGGCGGAGCAGGGTTTCGATTACGAGAAAGACTTGGGTTTTCCGGGGGAGTATCCCTATACGCGGGGGATCAATCCCAGCATGAACCGGGGTGAACCATTCCGGGTTCGGATTTATTCTGGATTTGGCACCCCGGAGGACAGCAACGAACGGTACAGGAAGATTCTGGCCTGGGGTGCCGACGAAGTGCAAATCGCTTCGGATCTGCCCAGCCAGATCGGTTATGATTCGGATCATATCATGTCCAAGGGGGAGATCGGTCGCGTCGGCGTGTCGATCAATTCCTTACAGGACATGGAGATCCTCTTCGCTGGGATTCCCCTCAATAGCTTCAAGCGGGTTGGGATGATGGGTAACTCGATCGGGCCCATTGCGTTAGCGCTGCTCATCGCCCTGGGGGAGAAACAGGGGCTGAAACCTGAGGAGTATGTGGTCGACTTGCAGAACGACCCGATCAAGGAGTATATTGCCCGCGGGACCTACATCTTCCCGATGGATAGGGCAGTTCATTTTGCCTGCGACGCTATTGAATACTGCGCCCAGAAAGCCGCTCACTGGTATCCGATGCACATGTGCGTCAACCACATTAACGCCTCCGGATCGGGGTCGACGAAGGGCATGGCCTTTGCGATGTCGAACGGGTTGGTTTACATCGACGACCTGTTGCGGCGAGGTCTTACCATCGATCAGATCGCTCCTTTGCTCATCCTTTATGTAGATGAGCGGGAGGATTTTTTCGTGACGATCGGCAACTGCCGGGCGGCGCGGAAGGTGTGGGCCGGTTTGATGCGGGACCGCTTCGGCGCGAAAGACTCCGATGCGATGGCCATCAAGATGAACTGCTATTCTCATGGGGGCGAGACCCTCAAGGAGCCGAAGAACAACATTGTTCGGATTGCCTTTGCCGCTCTGGCCTATGCGCTGGGCGGGGTTCAATTCCTTCAGGATGCCTCCTATGACGAGGCGATGGCGACGCCTAATGATGAAGCTTGCAAGGTGTCCATTCGCACTCTCCAGATTATTGCCCATGAGTTGGGATTTTCCAGGACCGTAGATCCCTTGGGAGGATCATACTATCTGGAAAGTCTGACCAAAGAAATCGAGCAGGGCATCCTCGCGGAGATGGTCAAGGTGGAGGAGTTGGGCGGATCCCTTTTGGCAATCGAGAAGGGTTATTGTCAGGGGGTCATCACGCGAGGTGCAGTCAGGAGGCAGCGGGAGTTTGAGACGGGGGAGCGGGTTTCGGTGGGGGTGAACATTTTCAAGAGCGATGAGAATCTTCCACCGGGATCTTTTCGGGTGAACCCCCAGGTGGAGGAGAGGCAATTGGCGAGACTGAGGGCTCTGAAGGCGGAGCGGGACGGGGCGAGAGTGAGGGAAACCTTGTCCGGTGTTCGGGAGGCAGCCCTGCGAGGGCAAAACATGGTAGAGCCTGTCCTGGAGGCGGTGAGGGCGTACGCGACGGTGGGTGAAATCTGCCAGGTCCTGCGCGAGATTTACGGTGAACACCAAGTTGTTGCGCAGTTTTAGGGGTTGTTCCAAAATGCCCGGAAGCCTGTTGGGGGGTAAAGGAGATGGATGGACAGAATATAGAGAAGAAGAGGATCAGGGTGCTGGTTGCCAAGGTGGGTCTGGATGGTCACGAGGTAGGGGCCAAGGTGGTTGCCCGGGCCCTGGCGGATGCAGGGATGGAGGTGATCTATACGGGACTTCGCCAGACCCCTGAAATGGTCGTTGAAGCGGCAATTCAGGAGGATGTTGATGCGATTGGGATCAGCATTCTTTCCGGTGCCCACATGACCTTTTTCCCGGAGATCCTCCGTCTACTGAAGGAGAAGGGCGCGGAGAAGATTGTCGTGATCGGGGGAGGCGTGATCCCGGTAGAAGATATCGTCGTACTGAAGGAGATGGGTGTCAAGGAGCTTTACCCCGCCGGTAGCTCGTTGAAAGACATTGTCGAATTTGTACAGACAATTGGCACAAACAATAGACAGTGAGGGAGGATGGACAATATAATGGCAACGAGGCGACATCTTCGGAGGCGTTTAGGTTTTGGACGAAGATCATGGAAATCGTCGCTGGTAAGATTGCCTGTTATCGGATTTCCGCATGTATATCTTTGAAAATGAAGGAAATCAAGAAACAACGGGTGTTTCTGTAGAACTTGGCACGGTGGGGTTACCCGGCTAGTTATATGAAACCTTATAAAGGAAAGGAGCGCTTCCAATGAAAATTCGTGCTTTATATGTGACCATGGCGATTGGCGTCATTTCTTTTCTTCTCCCGTGGGGAGCGGCCGGAGCTGCCGGTTTCCCGGAGAAACCGGTTGAGCTTCTGGTGGGCTGGGGCGTCGGATCAGTAAATGATACGTTGGATCGTGTCATCGCGAAGCCTCTCTCCAAGATTCTCAATCAGCCTGTGATTATACAGAACGTTCCCGGGGCAGCCGGCGCTCTGGTCCTGGGGCGGATCAAATCGGGAAAACTAAATGACGGATATTCCGTTTTTCAGACGATGCGGAGCGTGTACTCCTTGACTCCCTGGACTCGCACCGTTCCTTACGACCCGTTGAAAGATTTCGCCTACGTGGCCCAGCATGCCACGCTCACGAACTACCTTTTGACAGGAAAGGAAAGCCCGTGGAAGAACTTCGAAGAATTGATCCAATACGTCAAGAAAAACCCGAAGAAGGTCAAGTACTCGACAACAGGGGTCGGTAGTGAGCAGCACCTCATGATGGAATATTTGGCCATGAAAGAAGGCCTGCAGTGGATTCACGTGCCTTTTTTGACTGGTCCTGAGGCTTATACCGCCGTATTGGGCGGGCACGTAGATATTGGAAGTATGGCGCTTGCCGCTGAACGGGAATATATTATAACGGGTCAGCTTCGCCCTCTCCTTGTTTATGACGCTAAACGAAACCCACTCTTACCGGATGTTCCGACAATCTTGGAGAAAGGATATGATTTTTCCGCTAATGACTCCTATGTATGGACTGTCCCTGCGGATACTCCAAAGGAAATCCAGAAGATACTGGAGAAAGCCTTTCTTCAAGCCTTCGCGGATGACGAGGTTAAGAAAGTCCTGAATAAAGCAAACAAAACATACGACCCGGTCGGCAGTGAGGCATTAACCAAGAAGGTGTTCACGGAACATCAGCAAATCGGAGAGATCATAAAGACAGTGGGCCGCAACGCTTTTAATAAGTGAATCAGTATGGGAAAGGGATGAGAAATGTAACCGATCATTCGCGCAACACTGCCGGGAGTCCGGGCTTAGCGGATAGGGATTCATGTCCCTAACCGTAGCGCGGAGGTAATGGTTGTGTTCGTTGCTGATGCACCGTTGCGTCTTAGGCAAGCCCCAGACAGTTGTCCGCCCGGTAGCAGGATCCCTTGAAATAGTTGCGGTCCACGAAGGATTCCAGTGCATGCGCGGGATGCCCATACTTGGCCTGCCAGTCGGCGTGAACTTGTCGGGCCAGGATCGCGAGCAGGTAGATGTCCAAATGTGGCACACTTCGAGCCGGGGATGTATGATTTTTTTAGGGGTAAGGAATGAAATCGAAAGAAAATACAAATCTGGAATCTCATCCTCTTGGCAGCATCGTTATGGTGATCATCGGGCTGACCGTCACGGTGGGGTCTTTTCATTACGGATTCGGAAGTTTTGAAGAACCGGGCGCCGGCTTTGTGCCTTTCTTCTCCGGGGTTTGCATGGCTTCTTTTGCTGCGATCCCTCTGATTATCAGCCTGAAACGAGGATGGAAACCTTTGCGGAGCCTGTGGGAGGGAAAGAAATGGAATCGGATGGCTGTGGTCACAGCAGCCCTTTTCCTCTACTGTTTTTCCCTGAAGGTCTTGGGTTTCGTGCTGGCTACCATCCTCATTATGCTCTTATTCAGCCGATTGCTGCGCAAGCCAAAATGGTGGGTTACCATTCTGACCGCCCTGGTCACGACAGCGGGTTTTTACATCTTGTTTCAAGTTTTTCTGGAATCTCAGCTGCCGCGCGGCTTCCTCGGATTCTGATGGAGTAAACTATGGAAACGATCCAACACTTATTTTATGGCTTGGGAGTGGCGTTGCAGCCCCACAACCTTTTGATGTGCTTCATTGGCGTTCTGCTTGGAACAATGGTCGGCGTCCTGCCGGGGTTGGGTCCTGCGGCAGCCATGGCGCTTCTTTTGCCGGTCACCTACGGCATCGATCCAATCGGTGCGATCATCATGTTGAGCGGGATTTATTACGGTGCGATGTACGGCGGTTCCACCACCTCCATCCTCCTGAATATCCCCGGAGAGACTGCCAGCGTTGTGACCTGCATCGACGGCTATCAGATGGCCCGCAAGGGCCGGGCCGGACCTGCCCTGGGGATCTCCGCATTCGGCTCTTTCATTGGGGGGACCATCAGCATCATCGGCCTCATGCTGGTCGCTCCCCCTCTGGCCACATTTGCCCTGAGGTTCGGCCCGCCGGAATACTTTTGTCTAATGATTCTGGGAATTATCATGGTCACTTTTCTGGCTGGAGATTCCATGCCCAAGGCGCTCTGCATGGCCGCTTTCGGGGTCTTCCTGGGCACCGTGGGAACGGACATCCTGTCCGGCAAGGAACGCTTCACCTTTGGAATTCCCATCCTGTTTGATGGCGTGGGACTGGTGCCTGTGGCCATGGGACTCTTCGGCATCTCGGAAGTGCTCCTGAACACGGAACTTACCCTAAAAGCGGATGTCTTCAAAACAACTTTAAAAGGGCTGCTTCCCAACCTTGATGACTGGAAAAGGAGCGCTATGCCTATTCTTCGGGGATCGGTCCTGGGTTTCTTCCTCGGGGTTCTTCCCGGAGGCGGAGGGGTATTAGCGTCTTTCGCGAGTTATGCCACCGAGGTAAAGCTTTCCAAGCATCGGGAGGAGTTCGGCAAGGGTGCCATTGAAGGGGTCGCTGGACCGGAGTCCGCCAACAATGCCGGAGCGGGAGGGGCCTTCATCCCCCTGTTTACTCTCGGACTTCCTTCCAATGTGGTTATGGCCCTCCTGCTGGGGGCCATGATGATTTACGGGGTGCAGCCCGGTCCCCGGATGATTTCGCAGCACCCCGATCTCTTCTGGGGAGTTGTCGCGAGCATGTATCTTGGAAACGCCATGCTCGTTATTCTGAACCTCCCCCTGATCGGTCTGTGGGTGCAGGTCTTAAAAGTCCCATACCACCTGCTCTTTCCCCTGATCCTCCTTTTCTGCCTCGTGGGGGCCTACAGCTTGAATAGCAACATCGATGAGTGCACGATCATGGTCGTCTTCGGGGTTATGGGCTATTTATTCAAGAAATTCGAATGGCCGGCCGCACCGCTTATCCTGGCCATGGTCCTCGGGCCCACGATGGAAAAAACGCTTCGCCAGTCCCTTCTTATCGCTGATGGAAGCGGCTGGATTTTTTTTACGAGGCCGATTTCTCTGGTTACCCTCTTGATCTGTTTTGCGCTCCTGGCCTCCTCGGTTTTACCTGCGATCAAAAAAAAACGGCAGGTTTTTGCGGAGTCCGCGGACGACTAAGAAGACGCCGGGCATATCCGATGCGTTGGGTGCCTCCTGTAATGGTATTTTGTCGGCTGTTGTAACATATATGAGATGTGTCAAAAAGACGACAAGCAGATGGGGCACTCGCTCAGAGGTTCTCCCCACCTAAGTGGCAGGTCACGATGAGGATTAAATACCGAGAGAGGAGAAGGAGGTGTGAAATGGGATTGAGGATTTTGATTGTTCATCCGCTAACTAGGGAAGGGCAAAGTGCATCGGACGATCTTGCCGGTGCGTGGGGCGTCAGACCGATGGGGGACTTTTTTGAGGATATTATTCAGAAGTCTGCGGAGAGAGTGACGAGGCCGGACACCAAGGTGAGCCAGTGGTTTCCGGATAAGTATTCAGGTTCGTTGCAGAATCTTTATTTGAGCACGGTTACGTCGATGCCTCTAGTCAATCGAATTATCAAGGCTGAGGAGGAAGGTTACGATGCAGTTGTGCTGGGGTGTCACAGTGACAACGGCGTACAAATCGCGCGAGCCGTCGCGCATATTCCGGTCATCGGTCCATGCGAGGCTTCGATGGCGGTAGGAAGCTTCATCGGAGAGAAATTCGCCATAATAACCATTCGGGAACAGTATTTGCGGATGCTGGAGCATCACATTCGCATGTTCGGATTTGAAGACAGGTTTATCAAGGATAGACCTATTCGATGGTTTGATCGGTGGGTGTGGAACGACATGATGGATGCTCATCGCGGCAAGCCCGAGAAGCTCATTGAGCTTTTTGAAAGAACAGCCTTGGAATGCGTCAAGGACGGGGCGGATACGATCCTGGTTCCCGGCTTTCCCTTAGGGCCGGCCCTTTCCCTGGCGGGATACACCGAGGTAGCCAAAACCGGCGTTCGCATCGTCGATGGGGCGTCGGCAGCATTCAAGATGGCAGAGCTGCTTGCCGATCTCAGAAAGAGCATTGGAATGAGTAGAACTACCGCACAGTGCAGCCAGTATCAGGGCTTTCCCAAGGAAATGCTGCAGAAGGTTTTCCGGGATTTCGGTTTCTGAAAGATCCGTCATTACTTCAAGAGAATTTGGCACAACGCCGCTTTTGTTGTTGCGTGCGAGGAGAAGCAATTTCGCATTTCGTTTTCATGAAAGCTTCCCGCTTAAGGCGGTTTCGGTTACCGGACATCGCATACACTCCCGTGGAGGAGGACTTATGGTTTCTAACCGGCAACAGAAGAAGGACTAAAACAGTACAGAATACTTAGTATTCTAATTTGTGGCCGACTGTGAAAAGTTTTTCAATAGCCTAATTTGAAAGAGGATTCGACAATGCTTGCAGTAATAAAAACCAACCCCATACCAAAAGAAATGTCCGTTAAAAATGTGGAAAAGCCAAAGCTAAAGACTGGGCACGCAATAGTAAAAGTTGATGCTGTAGGTATTTGTGGAACAGACGTTCATATTTACAATTGGGAAATAGGTTATCAAAAAAGACTGGAAGAGCGACTGCCTGTAACTCTCGGACATGAATTTACGGGCATCATTGAGGAAATGGACGGTATAAGCGAAGAAATTGCCGTAGGTGATCGTGTAGTAGCAATTCCCGCTGTGGGCTGCGGGACCTGTTATTATTGTCGAAACGGCAGTAGAGAAATATGTTTGAATAGAAAACCAATCGGCTTGGAATATCCGGGTGCTATGGCCGAGTATGTCTTGGTTGACAAAAATCAATGCTTTGTTTTGCCAAAGGATTTTCCGGTAACGCTGGGAGCAGCTATCGAACCGATGTCGGTTGCATATAATGCAGTGTTTAAAGCTGGCTCGTTGTTAGGAAAGAATGTCGTGGTGATTGGTCCCGGGGCAATTGGTTATTATGCTTCCATGTTTGCGTATCTCGCTGGTGCGGCCGACATAAGCATATCGGGGTTGCCACAGGATGCCTCAAGGCTAATAATATTCAAGAACAACATACCAGGTATCAATATCTTTACTGATACCAAGGCGTTGTTGCACCATACCTCTGAAATCAGCAATGGTGTAGGTGTTGACGTAATTTTGGAAATATCCGGTTCTGGAGGCGGTTTATCAAGCGCTATATCTTTGGCTAAGAAAAGAGCTATCATCGTTTTGGTTGGTATAGCTTCCAAGCCGCTGACAATCGATTCTATAGCGCTTGTGAGGAATGAAATAAGAATGTCAGGCACACATGTGCTGCCGCCCAAGCTGTGGGGAGAGTTAATCAATTTGCTGATATCGTTGGATGATGTTGATAAGGCCAGATTTGAAGAGTCAATTACCCATAAATTCCCAATAAGTGAGGCAGAAAAAGCGTTCAAAATAGTAGAAGACTGTTTGGGGATGAAGGTTCTTATCCATCCTTAAATCCCTGTCAGGTCGTGCAGCATCTTTAACATGTTTATATGAAAAAATTTCATTGAGGACAAAGGGAGGGCAAGGCTCATGTGGAAAATAATACCTTTGGATTTAGGGATTATTGAGGTGGCCCGAAGCAGCAATATAATGAAGGCTGATTATCATGCAGGCGAAAAAGTTAATAATATTTCAATAGCATGGCTACTAGTTAGTGCTGATGATGGTAGAAAGGTCATGATTGATACCGGCCCAATCGAAGATGAGGCGTGGAGCAGGGAGTATCACGTGCCAAGCATTCGCGAACGGGATGACCAGCGCCTGGTGCCAGCCTTAAGAAAGCACGGCGTCAGCCCGCAGGAAATTGGGAAGGTGATTTTGACCCATCTGCATTGGGATCATGCCTATGGTGTGGATAAGTTGCCTAACGCCAAGGTATACGTGCAAAGCAAGGAGATAAGGCATGCAGTAAATCCGGGGCCACTTGATGCAAGAATTTATGAAACAAAAATTAAAGTGAAAATCCCTTTTTTCTTGAAGTATTATAATCAAATGGAAATTATTGATGGAGATGTCGCGATTGATGACGGAATATCGACGGTGTTGCTGCCGGGTCATTCGCCGGGATCGCAAGGGGTCTTAATCGATACGCCGCAAGGGAGATTTTTGATTGCTGGTGATTTGATCAATACTATCGAAAACTGGGAAAGTAGATTGCCATGCGGTCTGCATACGGATTTACAAGCATGCTTTGATTCCTTTGCCAAGATTGAAACAATCGGTGCCAAAATTTTGCCATCTCACGATAATTTAGCTTTTGAGATATTTAAAGACAATCTGTTAAAGGAGTGAGAATATTCCTTGACAAAAACAGCCTGTTGGGTTAATAACGGAAAAAATGTTTCACATAGGAGAACTGTAAACAGGGCTGAAAAATCACTTTATTTTATGAAGTAAAGATCGAAGATTTCACCTTGAACTCATCGAAGGGTGAAGACAATCCATATTATTGGTGCAGCATTGCACGCTTTACCAATTTTCGGATATGCCTCAACAAGTACAGCATGACAAAATCCGAGATTTCAGACTTTTATGAAGTTGCCAATATTGCTTGGCAAAATATTTTTCACATAATATTCGGAGAATGGAGCAATTAATCCGTATGGTGAACAATCTGACTGAGAGGAAAAAAGTCAATTCCATTATTCGCGCTGTAAGTATACTTAAGGTCATTTCCGAAGGAACTAATAAACTCAGCGTTATCTGCAAGAAATTGCAACTGGGCAAGGGAACAATGCATCGGATCTTAACAACCCTAGAAGATACCGGCATGGTAAGACAGGATCCTGTAAATCGGGGTTATTTTTTAGGTCCAATGGTCATTAGCCTTACCGCTTCGGACTCCATTAATCACAGTTTCCTTTTTTCTTGTTGCCAACAGGAAATGCTTCGTTTGCGGGACTTCAGCCAAGAAACAGTGAATCTTCAGGTTCGCATGGGATTGCAGAGGATTTGTATCGGGGAACTTGAGAGTCCAAATAATATCAAATATACCGCCGGTACGGGGGCCGTCCAACCAATTTATCTTGGATCTGCAGGCAAGATGCTTTTGTCGGAAATGGCCGATGAGGATCTGAAGAACCTATTGGATCATATTTGTTATGATCCGGTCTGTATCAACACCATTACCAATAAAGAAACCATGCTGGAGGAAATTAAAAAAATCAGGGAACAAGGTTATGCTGTCAGTTATAGTGAGCGACTGGAAGGGAGTGCATGCATCACTGTGCCGGTTCGACATTATCCCATACCTGTCGCGATCAGTGTTCTTGGTCTGGAAAACCGTTTCGATAAAGCGGCGATGAAGCGATGTTTGAACGAAATGCTTGAAAGTGCCTCTCGGATTTCAAACCTACTGACAAGAAAATGATAGTTGGTAGTTCTGCTTCGACACCAAGGGTAGGCATTGAGTTGGATGGGAATCCGCATGAATCTGGCAATACCCGGCTGGCGCTGAAAGAGATTGTCGAATTTGTACGGACAAATCGGTATAAACGATAGACATTTAGGGAGGACGAGCAATGGAAGATGTTGTTATAGTAAAGGGAATTAGAACACCATTCGGAAATTTCGGGGGAGCTCTAAAGGAGGTCACAGCGGTTGAATTGGGTGCCAAGGTGATCCGCGCATCGTTGGATAAGGTGTCGGTGACGGATGAAGAGATTGACCTTGTTGTTATGGGCCTTGTCTTGCCTGGATCTGGGCAATCTCCGGCCCGCCAGGCAATCATCGCTGCAGGCTTGCCGCTTTCAACGAATGCCTTGACGGTTGAGCGGGCATGCTGTTCAGCGATGCACGCTGTAGGAATGGGTTTTGAAAGCATCAGTAGTTGTCGAACCAAAATCGTGATTGCCGGCGGCATGGAAAACATGAGTAGAACTCCGTATCTTGTGCCACAAATGCGTTGGGGGCAAAGGCTGGGCGACATCACAATTCAGGATGAACTGGTCATCCGAAATCCTTATGTTAAGGCCCCTATGGCCCGGTATGCGGGAGAGGTTGCGTTGGAATGGGGGGTGGAACGTCTGGAACTCGATGAATGGGCCGTGAGGAGCAATCTGACCTGGGTGGATGCAGACAAAAAAGGGCTGTTCAAAAATGAAATCCTCCCAGTGGAGGTGCAGGCCAAGAAGGAAACCATTGTATTTGAGCGGGATGAGCACCCAAGGCCGGATTCTTCGGTGGAAAAACTGTCGAAGCTGAAGGTTGTATATGGAAGCCCAACGATCACCGCCGGCAATGCATCGGCACTCGGTGATGGTGCCGCGGCGATTTTGATAATGAGTCGTAGCGCGGCAAATGAACGCGGAATCAAACCGCTTGCCCGGGTGGTTGATCACATGGCTGTGAGTGGTGAGCCGCGTAACAGTCCCATGATTCCGGGCGTAGCAATCCAAAGGATCCTGGCTAAAAACGGATTAACTCTGGACGATATGAAGCTGATCGAGATCAATGAGGCGTTTGCTTCCATGCCGACGGTCAGTACGTTGTATCTGGCTGATAAGGATCGGAAAAAGGCAGAAAAAATCCGTGAAAGGGTAAATGTGAAAGGCGGAGCCATCTCGATCGGACATCCGATCGGGGCTACAGGTGCGCGCGTGCTCATGACTCTAGCCTATGAAATGCAACGGAGAGGTGAGCATTACGGGATTGCGTCAATCTGTGGTGCAATCGGCCAAGCCAATGTGGTGCTTCTCGAAAACGTGGATTGACTGAAGTCCCGTGTCCATACCCTCCTTCTATTGAGATATACAAGGGATGGGGCAAAAAAGGTCCCCAAACCTTGAGAAAACATCCTTCTGACGGGCTTATGGAGGGTAGAGAAACCCATCCGACGGAGTGTTCTACGGTGAGAGACAGATCTTGCGCTTGGGTGGAAAATAATCCCGGTATCAGGATGGTCATTGTGCATTATTCCCGGTTGGTACTCGTTTGCAGGGGGATAAAACATGGATTCGATTGAAGCCGTTCTCTCCGGGAGTGTAAGAGATCTGGCCATATTGATCAGCAAAGTGGAGAATGGCGATCCGGAGGGTTGGAAGGCGTTACGGTTGCTTTACCCCCATACCGGGAAGGCCGTGGTCATCGGCTTGACGGGACCTCCCGGGGCGGGGAAAAGCTCATTGATCAATCGGATGATTCATGCGTACCTGGGGCGGGGACTCAAGGTGGCGGTTCTGGCCGTTGATCCGTCCAGCCCGTTCACCGGGGGGGGCGTTCTGGGAGACCGGGTGCGGATGCCGCAGTTGAACCCGAACCTCTTCATCCGCAGTCTGGCCACCCGTGGGCAACTGGGGGGGCTTAGCCGGACCGCCGGAAGCATCATAAAACTGTTGGACGCCGCCGGCTATCAACGGATTATCATTGAAACGGTGGGGACGGGGCAGGCGGAGGTGGCAATCAAACACTACGCCCACACGGTTCTTGTGCTGACCATTCCCAACATGGGCGATGATATCCAGACGTTGAAGTCGGGGATCCTGGAAATCGGTGACATCTATGTGGTGAACAAGGCCGATCTGCCGGGTGCGGACCGGGTGGAGGCTGAACTTCAGGACATGTTGTGTATGAGAGGGGATTCGGGTCCAGGATGGCGGCCTCCGGTCCTGTATACGGTGGCCCGCGAAGGTCGGGGGATCGAGTCGTTGATGGACCAGGTGGAAAACCATCGTGAATTCTTGATGTCGAAAGGGATGTTGTCCGCTCATCGACGAAGATTGGCGGAATTCGAACTGACGGAAGGGTTGAAGAACCTGATGTGGGAAAGGGCGTTCAAGGCCCTCGACAGGAGCGGAGCGTGGGGGGAAGCTTGTGAGCGGGTTGCACAGGGGAAGCTGGATCCATGGCTGGCGGTTCAGCAACTGAGCGATGGGTTGTCGAGGGCGGATGCGGAACAAAAAAGCAGCCCTGAAGGAATCCGCTGACCTTTGGCCCTCAGGGTTATCCGATGGCCCGGAAGAGGGGCAGGATCGGCTTTTCGAAAAGTGCATGGATTGGGGAGCGAGACAGATGAATACCAGGCAGGACAAGGTCGTGCCGCTCAGCGAGGCAATCCGCGAATACGTGAAGGACGGCAGCCATATTTCCATCGGCGGATTCACGATCAACCGGAACCCCATGGCGGCGGTTTATGAAATCATCCGGCAGGGGATCCGGGATCTGCACCTTTACGCCCACTCCAACGGCCAGGGGGCCGATGAATTGATCGGCGGCGGGTGCGTGTCGCGAATGGATATCGCATACGGGGGGAACGGAAAGTACGCAGCCACCTGCATCCGCTTTCGGAAAGCCGTTCAGGAGGGCACGATCCAGATTGAGGATTATTCCAACTTCCAGATGACCCTGCGCTTCATGGCGGGTGCCATGGGGGTGCCTTTCCTCCCGACCGTGTCCGGCCTGGGGACTGACCTGGTGAATGTCTGGGGATTTTCCGAGGAGATGCGGAAACAGAACCCCAAGCTGCCGGACCGGAAGCTGGTCGTGATGGATAACCCCTTCAACGGATGGCTGGATACCCCGAAAGTGGTGTTGGTTCCCGCGATCCAGACCGATGTCACGATTCTCCATGTCCAGAAAGCGGACAAACAGGGGACGGGCAGGATTCTGGGGCTGACCTTCGCAGATGTGGAGCAGGCGAAGTCAGCCAAACACCTCATCCTGACCTGCGAGGAGCTCGTCGATACGGAAGAATTGAGAAGAAATCCCGATCAGAACAACATCCCCTTCATTCATGTAGATGCGGTTGTTCCCGTACCGTACGGCGCATATCCGACGGCCTGCTACCGGTATTACGACTACGATCCGACCTGCCTTTGGGCTTACGCCGGATATGCCAAGGACGATCAGTGCTATGGGGAGTATCTCCAAAAAATGATTCATGGCGTCAGAAATCACGAGGAGTTCATCGCCTTGAATGGAGGGCCGGAGAGCCTGGCCCGGATCAAGGCCGACTCGGAAACGGGATACGCAGTCAACCTGGCCAGGGGATGAGGAGGCGACGATGGCG
Organism: Deltaproteobacteria bacterium; assembly: GCA_026388345.1. The sequence goes on along the minus strand of JAPLJY010000120.1, from coordinate 6,919 downwards.
GAGTATAGCTTGCGGGAAATGATGACGATTGTCGCCGCCCGGGAGATCAAGAACGGCGATATCGTGTTCAGCGGTACGGGGATTTCGATGCTGGCGGCTATGGCCGCGAAAAACATCAACGCCCCGGAGAGCGTGATGTTTTTTGAAACGGGCGCGATTGACGCGAAACTGGAGGAGATTCCACTGGCGGTAGCCGACTCGCGAGTCATGTACCTGGCGTCCACCAACGGAGGGCTCTTCGACGCCTTCACGACGATGCAGAATCCCATCACCGGCGGTCACGTCATCGGGATCCTCGGAGCGGCGCAGATCGACATCCACGGCAACATCAATACGACCGTGATCGGCAATTACGTCAAGCCCAAGACCCGCTTTCCCGGGAGCGGCGGCGGCAGCGACGTGGCCTCGTTCGTCCCGCGCTGCATTCTGTTCATGCAGCAGGAGAAGAAAAGATTCACGAACCAGCTGGATTACCTGACCAGCCCGGGCTATTTGAACGGCGGAAACGGGCGCAGGGAGGTCGGGTTGCGTGAGGGGGGGCCCACGGTCGTGATCACGAACATGGCGGTTTTCCGGTTTGATGAGATCACCAAAGAGATGTATCTCTCCGGATTCTATCCCGGGATTGCCATACAAAAGATCCTGGAAAACATGGAATTTTCGGTAGATGTTTCCAGAGCGGCGGAGGTGGCGCCCCCGACTGCGGATGAGCTGAAAATACTTCGGGAAAAATGCGACCCTCAGCGCCTGATTCTATAACCTTGGGATCCTTAGGACGATCTGCAACGAAATGCGAAGGAGGAATGTGCCATTGAATTCGGTTACCAGAATTTTCGAGGAGACCTTTGCGACGGATCACAGGATTGTCACCGAAGATCTGTCGAAGGCCATCCTGAAGAAATACGGCGTCAAGGTCCCGATCCACCGACTGGTCACTACGGAAACGGAGGCCGTAAAAGCCGCAGAGACACTTGGATTTCCGCTGGTGATGAAAATCGTATCGCCGCAGATCCTGCACAAAACCGATGTCGGCGGGGTCAGGGCCGGGCTCCAAAACGAGGCGGAAGTCCGCCAGGTGTTTCGGGGCATGTATCCGAGACTGTCCGGTAAAAAAGGGGTCCATGTCAAGGGAGTCCTGCTGGAAAGAATGGTCCCTCCGGGGATCGAACTGATCGTCGGACTCCAGAATGACCCGCAGTTCGGTCCGGTCATCATGGTCGGGCTGGGAGGCGTCTTGACGGAGATCCTCAAAGACGTCGCATTCCGAATGCTGCCCATCACGGCCGACGATGCAAAGGCGATGCTGGCGGAACTGAAAGGCGCCAGGATCCTCTCGGGATATCGGGGAAGCAAGCCCGTGGATTTGAACATGCTTGCTACAGCCCTGGTTCAAATCGGCCGGATTGGCATGGACAATGCGAACTACTTTGAGAACGTTGATTTCAACCCCCTCATCGTTTATCCGAAGTCGTATACGGTGGTGGACGCGAAGATCCTGCTGAAGAAAGAGATCGGGCAGCATGCCGTTTCGACCGTAGAACCCGACATCGATTTCATGGAGACCTTCTTTACACCACGAACGGTTGCCGTTCCTCCCACCTATGCCATCGGAAACGGCAACCCGACGGATGTCACCGGGGGCGCAAACGCCGATGATTACCGATATGCCATCCAGAAGTTCATAGACGATCCGAATGTGGATATCGTGACGCCCTCGTTCGTCTTCCAGGATGATCCCCTGGACGAGGCCATCGTAGAATACCTGGGGGATTTTGCCCGTAAAGGGGTAAAGCCACTGCTGGTCGGCGCCAATGGAGGTCCCTGCACCGCCAGGATGTCCGCACTCATTGAAAGGCATCACGTCCCCGTATACGACGACATCCGGAACTGGATTGCCGCGGCATCCGTTCTGTATCATTGGGGAAAACAGATGTCCCGCAAGGTCTGATTGGCGAGGCAATGGCAAGCGACTTCGACGGTCAAACCAAAACCTAAAATCGATCGGGGAGGGTTACATTGGTGATAATTGCGGTCGATCGACTTCGTGAACAGTTGGATGAGATTTTTGCGTCCTGGGGGATGATAGACACATTTCGGGGTGTTTGCGTCCGCCAGGTAATCGAAGCCGACCTCATGGGCATCGACTCCCATGGGATCGGCATGTTGCCGATTTATGAAAAATTACGGGTCGATGGCCGCATTGTTGTGAATCCGGACGTAACCGTTGTGGACGATCATCAGGCCGTTGCCCTGGTTGATGCGGGACATGGAATGGGCCACATTGCGGCCACCAAGGCCATGGAGTTGGCCATGGAAAAAGCCAGAAAATTCGGGGTCGGTGTCGCAAGTGTCCGCTGCTCCAATCATTACGGCGCTGCCGGCGTCTATTCAAATATGGCCCGCAGAAGTGGTTTGCTCGGATTGAGTATCACAGGGACGACCCAACGTTCTGTGGTGCCGACATTTGGTCGCGAACCCCGCTTTTCCACCAATCCATTGGCATTTGCAGCACCCGGTGGAAAGACGGACGGGTTTTCGCTCGACATGGCAACCAGTACGGTAGCGATTGGAAAAATTGCGATCGCCAAGCGGGAAGGAAAATCGATTCCCCCGGGATGGGCCATCGATCCATCGGGTCAGCCGGAAACGGATCCGGTTGCAGCCTTGGAAGCGGACCCAAAACGGTTGACACCCCTTGGAGGAACGCGAGAGCTTGGCAGCCACAAAGGGTATGGGTTGGCGATCATGGTTGATATTTTGGGAAGTATCCTCAGCGACAGCTTCATCGGCGGCTACAGCCTGGAAACGGGGGAACGGGGGAAATTTCTCAATGTCGGCCATTTTTTTCTTGCAATCGATCCGGTTGCGTTTCGAAGGGAGCCGGGCGCGTTTGAAACATCCCTTGATCGTTTGGTGGGGTACCTGCGCGCAACCCCTGCAATCGATCCTGACCAGCCGGTTTTGGTTGCCGGTGACCCGGAGTTTGCCGCTTACAAAGAGCGAACGGAACAAGGCATCCCGGTTACGGAATCTTTGATTGGGGAGATCTCTGACGTCTGTGAATCATGTCATGCGAAATTCGTCCTGAAGTGAGTAAAGGGAGAATCTTTTTCTTGTCACAACGCATGGTGATCGGCATAGTCCCTCATGAGCACCTGTTACTTCGGGGACCCTCGCGGGAACGTGTTCCAGCGATCCCTGCTGCCTGCATCTCCCGCGGGGCTCCTCATTCCCAGATCCATGTATGATCTTTTGGGGTTTGTGCTTCTGGTCATCATCATTTTGAGCCATCCCGAGGTTTGGCAGGGGCTGTTTGGGGCCGGAAAGAGCAGAGTCTGGTGGCGGAGGATTCGTCGAAATAGGGAGCCGTGGTTTCAGTGGCCTGATGAACCGTATTCCGCAAACGGAAGCGAAGGAATACAATGAAATTATCTCGATAGAGAGGAGTGTGGAACGTGGAGAGAATGTCCTATGTCAGCCCTTTTAACAGGGAGCCCGATGTCATAAAACAGATCACGATCAGTCCCCGATTGTCCCTGGTGGATTGCACTTTGCGGGATGGTGAACAGCAGGCCGGTGTCGTCTTCACCAAGGAAGACAAGGTGAGGATTGCCAAAAAACTCGACGAAATAGGGATCCCGGAAATTGAAGCAGGGATGCCGGCCAATTCGGAAGAAGACCGGGAAGCCCTTTCCGAGATTGTTCATGCCGGTTTGAAGGCCCGGATTACGGCCATTGCCAGATCCATGAAAGCCGATATCGACATGCTGGTGGACTGCGGGGTGTGGTGCGCAACCATCAGCATTCCCATCGGGGATCTCCAGAGAGAATTCAAGCTTGGTTGGGATGATGAAAAATATATCCGAACGTTGCTTGAAACGGCTGAATACGCCAAGAAAAAAGGATTTTACGTCAATATCAGCCCCTATGACACGACGCGCGTGACCGCGAGCTTTCTGGAGCGGGTTCTCCGTGAAATTGCCAAGGCCGGGACGGTTGACAGGGTCAGATTGGTCGACACCGTCGGCTCGGCATCCCCTGTGGCGATCAAGTACCTGGTGCGCAAAATGAAATCCATCCTGGGGAGCATTCCGATTGAAGTCCATTGCCATGATGACTTTGGGATGGCCACGGCGTGTACCATCGCAGGGGCAGAAGCAGGGGCGGAATATCTCTCCACCACCATGAACGGACTGGGAGAAAGGGCCGGCAATGCCCCGACGGAAGAGGTCCTGGTTGCATTGAAGTTCCTCTATGATGTCGATTTGAATGTGAAGCTTGAAAAGTTGAATGAGACCTCCCGGCTGGTGGAAGAGCTTTCGGGGGTCCAGCTTCAACAGCACAAGGCGGTCGTCGGCCGACACGCTTTTTCTCATGAAGCGGGTACCGTGGTTGCGGCGGTTTTCAAGAATTCCTTTGTTGCGGAGGCTTACAGACCGGAGGCCGTCGGACAGAAGCGCGAAATATTGATTGGCAAGAAAAGTGGGACCCAGTCCCTTGCGAAAAAACTGGAAGATAATGGGTTGACCTTGTCGAAAGAAGCCATGCGTGAGCTGGTTGGAAAGGTTAAGGATTTTGCGATTGCGCACAAACGGGCGCTGACCGACGAAGAATTTCTCGATCTGGCGAAAAAATTGCGTTAATCCATCCATTGAATTCCGGCACCCGGCCAGATAACCAAAGGCCCGTTTTTCAAAGGTGCCGTCAAAGGATTCGGCCGGAGACCCGACTCGTCATCGTGATCGCCAGTGTAAATAATAATATGAGAGCTTTGCAGAGCCGATGATTTTAGTAGAGGTTGGCATTTTGACCAAAATTTTTAGAGTTGGACATGTTGACCGGGGTTTCCGAATTACCCCGGGGACTCCTATGAGGTCACGATGAGTTCATATTGGCCTCCCTATGCTGCGTGTTTTGGCATCGACCCTGCTATCCGGAGCTCATATGAGACACCACCTCCTTTGGCTGATGCCGAAGTATTGCTCAACAATATAGCTGGTTTTGGAGATGGCCTTGTTCCGTTCTTTCTCATAGGCGGTCAATTGAGCACTCCTTGTAGCTTTTCTCATGATTCCGTCTTCGATCTTGTTAAGGCTCAGAAATTCCCGGTTCTTTTCTCCAAAATATCCCTTATCGGCAAAGACCTTCTTGATCGGGTTTTGAGTATGACAACTGCCGGCAACGCTCAGCGGAAGAAAAGGGCTGTCATGAAAAGAAGCCGGGGTGATTTCCGTGGCCAGGACAAACCCATATCGGGCATCGACGGAAGCATGTTCCTTCAGGCCAAAATGGGGGATGTTATTTCTGACCGTCCAATCGGAATCGAGATCGCGGGAGAATTTAAGCGGATTTCCCTTTTTATCCAGCATGCCCTCCGGCGTTTCTCGCTTCTTCCTTTCTTCTGTCAGCCTGCCTTCGCTGAGGGGGCGGCTGGCCGATTGCACCAGGCGGGCGTCGATGGCGATGCCCTCGTTGATGGTTAGACCCCGAGAGGCGAATTGGGTCATGAGTTCATTATTGATGGCTTTCATGTTCTGCGGGGAGAGACGGCTTCGGAAGCGGGAGAAGGTGCAATGATCGGGAGAGGGTTTGTCCATGGCGAGTCCCAGAAACTTCTTGAAGGAGATCCGATCGTTGATCTGGGTTTCCAACTCCGGATCGGAGTCGATGCGGAACCATTGCTGGAGGAGCAGGCATTTCAGAATCAAAATAGGATGATAGGCCTCGCTGCCTTCGGAGCTTTTGCCGACGGGGTAATGCCTCACGACCAGTCGCTCAATCCGGGACCAATCGATAATGGCATTGATCTGTTCCATTCTCTTGATGGCTCGGTTGCGTTCCAGGGAAGAAAACAGGGAGACATCGGCGAAGGAGAGGTTGGTTTCCATTTTCTTGAAGCCCATAGATCATCCATGAGGTGGTTTTGGAGGAATTATGGCAGAAAAATCACGGAATGTAAAGTATTATTAAAATAATATCTATATGTTATCTTCGAATAACAACAAAATTGAACGGAAATTGACGGGCATGGATAATCATGACGGCCCGAGTTGTGCAAAGCTCTCAATATATATTTTAATCTCTCAGGGTAAATTCCCCGCCGCTTGCGGCGAAAAAAGAAAATTATCCTGAAAAGATACCCCGCTGCTTGCGGCGGGATAGTTCATTGGCAGGGAAAGATGCTCTTATAGGAATTAAAAAACAAAATCTTAGCAACAAATTTAAGGAAGGTATCACCATGAAAAAGGGTCTGGTTTTCGGTCTGTTTTTTTTGGTGTTGGTGGTTGGAAGTGTCTCAAATGCTCTTGCATCTACTAATTACATCTTTGTGAATGAAACCGATGCGGACATTGCGGTGGAAGCCTACACCCAGGTATTTTTTTGCGCTAACCATCATTCCCCTCTTATTCCTCCTGGAGGCTGTTGGGAATGCGATACGAAATGTGCTAAATCAATAGTGTTTATAATATGCTATGGAGGAAATCGTTATCCTCTGAGACAGCACTTTGAGGGTACAAACAGAATCAATGTCTATAAGGGGCGCGACGGCCAATTATATATAATGTCGAATTGAGAACCTTACCATGCTATGTTGAGTCTTACCAAAGGGGTTCTGTTATGAGGAGTGGTGTGATCGTTTTGATTTCTGTATTGTTTTTGGGTATTCCTGCATCTGCCTTCGACGTCTAGGCAGTTAACACGAATAGAGATGTGAAGATAGAACTTCGATAATTCCTCGCACTTGTGAAAGTGATAGGTCATGGACAGATCAAACAGTTCTGAGATAGGTTGAAAAATATGGACACCAATGTTTAGGTTAGAGACCAAGACGGAGGTGTGGAAATGGAAAGGATACCGAACGGGCGATACACGAAAGAGTTTCGAGAGGAAGCGGTAAAGATGGTGACGGATGGCGGCA
>JAPLJY010000044.1 GCA_026388345.1 Deltaproteobacteria bacterium | reverse complement strand
ACAGAAGAAGCCGCGGTCGGCCTTCATGAAACGGAAATCACAGGCGCAGGCCATGATTGTCCCGTCGCCGAAGGCGTGTCCGTTGATGGCGGCGATGACCGGCATCGGATAGAGGAGGATGCGCTTGAAGATCCGGTTCAGACCGTACATGAAGTCCCGCATTCCCTGAAGATCGTTCTTCGCCATGGCGCCCGTGATCCACTGGAGATCGATCCCCTGCGACCAGTTTTTCGGATCACTGGAGGCGATGATCACCGAAGAAATCCCGGGATCCCCTTCGATTTCGTCAAATGCCGTCAGCAGGGCGCGGATAAAATCGGGGTTGTGTCTGTTTTCGCCGTTGTTCATCGTGATGACGCCGACTGTTTCCACCTTTTTCCACTCGATTACCGACATTGCAGAGACCTCCTTGGCATGGGATGGATTGAGAAGGATGGGATCTTGTCGCCGAGAGATCGCACATATTGATTCCTATGTCAAGGAGGTTGCTCTTGCAGATCGAACGTTGCTCCGCCGTTCTTCGAACTGCGGGCTCTGCCGAATGATCGGAAGATTAATCGTTTGACAATGCCGGCTGATCTGTGGAATAAACACGCGCGAAAAATGTTGGATTATTTTGATCTCGGGGCAACCGTCATGCAGGACAGGTCAATCAAAATACTCGTTCTTTTTCTTCTTCCCCTCCTGCTGTATGTGGTTCCGCTTCCTTTTACCCCCCTCATGGAGCCGGACGAGGGGCGATACAGCGCCATCCCCAGTGCCATGAACACCACCGGAGACTACGTCACGCCGCGGCTAAAAGCGGCTGTTTATTTTGAGAAACCACCCCTTGTCTACTGGGCCACGGCGTTCTTCTTCCGGATTTTCGGCGAGAATGAATTTTCTTCCCGTCTCTTCGCGGCCATGTGCGCGTGGGGGTGCATCCTCCTGGTCTATCGCATGGGGCTTTTTTTTCATGATGTGCGGACGGGCTTGTATGCGGCAGCCGTGCTGACCACCTTCCTGTATCATGTCGCCCTCGGCCGGATCAACATCCTCGACATGCCGCTCGCCTTTCTTGTCTGCATGGCAATCTGGTCCGGTTTCCGCTGTTTTGCCACTGCGGAAAAGAAAAAGGGATGGCTTTACCTTCTCTATTTATTCAGCGCGCTGGGATTTCTGGCCAAGGGGATGATCGGGATCGTCTTTCCCTTCGGCGTCCTTACGATCTGGCTTCTGACATCGGGCCGCTGGAGGGAGATACTCGGTCTATTTTCCCCCGTGGGCATCCTGATCTTTTCAGCCGTTTCGCTCCCCTGGCTGGTCCTCGTCCAGCGGGAAAACCCCGATTTCTTCCGTTTTTTCTTCATCCAAGAGCATCTGCTCCGCTATGCCACCCGGATGCATGACCGCTATCAGCCCTTCTATTTCTATCTCCCCATCATCCTGGCCGGGACCCTTCCCTGGTGCGCCTTTCTGCCGGAGGCGATCAGGGGACTAGGAAAGCAAGAGCAATTCTTCGGCAGCACCGAAAAACGATTTCTCCTGACCTGGTTCGGCCTGATTGTTCTCTTTTTTTCGATCTCTTCATCGAAACTGATCCCCTACGTCGCGCCCGTTTTTCTTCCCCTCGCGCTTGGCTTCGGCCATCTTTTCCGCCGCTATGAAGAACAGATTGCGAAAGGAGGGGCGGGGGCGTCCGTTCCGCTACACTACCGGATGACGGGGATCCTGCAGGCCGTTATTTTCATGGCCGTTCTGGTCGCTCCGGTTTTTCTGCGGGAGCACCGGGTTGCCTGGGGGAACTGGTGGCCATGGATCGCCACACCGCTTTTCATGCAGCTCCTGATTGCCTTTCTCCCGGATCGGATCCGAAGAAGGACCGGCCGGGGATGGTTTGCGACAATCTACCTGCTCTTTGTTCTGTTCCTTGCGTCAATCACCCTGCCGGTTGCGCAATACCTTGCACCCTACAAGTCGGCCTATCCGCTTTCACAAGCGATCCGGAATCACCTTCCCGCAGACGCAATGCTCTATCAGTACGGCATGTCGCTGTACGGGGTCGATTTCTACACCGGGAAAAGGACCCCGATAGTCGACGACATCGGGGAGGTGAGATACGGCAGCGAACAGCTTCCGGCCGCGGAGAGGGAACGATACTTTCTGACCTCAGAATCTTTTTTCCGCCTGGTTCAGGCAACGGACGGAATCTACTGTGCGACGCAGAACGATGAAAAATTGGAGAGGCTGAAAAAAGAGGTACCCGCTCTCCGGGTATTGTGGCATAATGATACCTATTCGCTGGTACAGTTGAGAAGATCCTAAAGAAAAGGGGGCATGATGGAGATAAGAGAAGATTTTCTGCCGCTCAATCAGCCGTCCATCGGTGAGACGGAGATAGCGGGCGTAACCGCCTGCTTGCGGTCGCAGTGGATTACGACCGGTCCCCTCTGCAAGACCTTCGAGGAACAGTTTCAGGATCTTACAGGAGCGCGTTATGCCATTTCCCTCTCCTCCGCAACGGCGGGGATGCATCTCGTCCTCATGGCCCTCGGCATCGGTTCGGGAGATGAGGTGATCACCCCGTCGCTCACCTTTGCCTCGACGGTCAACATGATCGCGCTCAGCGGTGCCCGACCCGTCTTCGTGGATATTCATTATGATACCCTCAACATCAATGCCGACGACATTGAAGCGAGGATCACCCCCCGGACGAAGGCGATCATTCCCGTCCATTTCGCCGGCGCCCCGGCGGAGATGGACCGGATCCTGGAGATCGCCGACCGTCATCGCCTGACCGTGATCGAGGATGCGGCCCACGCCATCGGGACGCGCCATCGGGGGATCCATGCCGGCGGCTTCGGAAGGATCGCCATATTCTCCTTTCATCCGCTGAAGAACATCACGACCGGCGAAGGGGGGCTGATCACCCACAACGACGAACCACTGGAAAAGAGGCTTCGCCTTCTGCGATTCCACGGCATCGAACGGGACGCCTGGAAGCGCTACGGGAGAGGCGGCAACCCGGAGTACGACATCGAGGCGCCGGGATGGAAGTACAACCTGACGGACATCCAGGCGGCCTTGGGGATCGCCCAGCTTTCCCGGCTTGATGAATTCAACCGCCGCCGGGCGGAACTCGT
>JAPLJY010000091.1 GCA_026388345.1 Deltaproteobacteria bacterium | reverse complement strand
CTGCAAGGGCGGAATCCGCTTCCATCCCGATGAGACCATCGACACCGTCCGCGCGCTGGCCGCCTGGATGACCTGGAAGTGCTCGCTCCTCGACCTGCCCCTCGGCGGCGGCAAGGGCGGCGTGATCTGCAACCCCAAGGAACTCTCCCAGGGAGAGCAGGAACGGCTGTGCCGGGCCTATATCGACCAGGTCGGGCGGATCATCGGTCCGGAGAAGGACGTGCCGGCGCCGGATGTCTACACGACCCCGCAGATGATGGCCTGGATGATGGACGAGTATTCGAAAATCTCCGGCAAGAACCAGTTCGGCACCATCACCGGGAAGCCCCTCGCCCTCGGCGGCTCCGCCGGACGCGGCGACGCGACCGCCCGCGGCGGGCTCTTCACGGTCCGTGAGGCCGCCAAGGAATTGGGGATCGACCTGTCGAAGGCCACCATCGCCGTACAGGGTTACGGCAATGCCGGCTACTATGCGGCCTGCCTGGCGCAGTCCATGTTCGGCGCCAAGGTCGTCGCCGTCAGCGATTCGAAAGGCTGCATCATGAGCGACAGCGGACTCAATGCCGAGGCCGTCGGAAAGCACAAGGCGAAGAGCTCCACGGTCTGCAACTTCCCCGGCTCCAAGGCGATCAGCGATACAGAGATTCTCGAACTCGACGTGGACATCCTCTTCCCCTCGGCCCTGGAGAACGTCATCACCGAAGAGAACGCCCCCCGGATCCGGGCGAAGATCGTTGCCGAACTCGCCAACGGCCCAACGACGCCTGAAGCCGACGAGATCCTCCACAAGAACGGCGTCCACGTGATCCCGGACTTCCTCTGCAACGCCGGCGGTGTGACCGTCTCCTACTTCGAGATGGTTCAGAACTTTTACATGTACTACTGGGAGGCGGACGAGGTTTACAAACGCCTGGACAAAAAGATGACCACCGCCTACCATGCGGTCCTCAACACCTCGAAGAAGTATAACATCAACATGCGCCAGGCCGCCTACGTCGTGGCGGTGGAGCGCGTCGTCGAGGCGATGAAGCTTCGCGGCTGGGCATAAACAGCCTGAGATCAGAAAAAAGGGGGACTTCGCGTCCCCCTTTTTTCATGTCTGCGCGGCGTCCTTACAAGCCTTCCTTTCCCCCGGACAAGGGATGTCCCCAATGGACTGGTCTTCTCATCCGCAGGAAGAGAAGACCTTGCGCGGGGTTTGACTTTTGCGCGCAATCCCGGTATGAATCAACCGTCAATGATCACGGATCATTGATTGAAGAACGGATACCGGAAAGGAAAGATCATGCACGTAAAAAACATCTGCCCGCCTCTGAGATTCGGCGCCGGGGATCAAAGAGATGGTTTTCGAATCCTGCGGGTGGAGCAGATCCCGGATATCCGGGTCAGCGCCTACGAAATCGAACATGAAAGGACCGGGGCGAAAATCCTGCACCTCCACTCCGACGATCGGGAGAATCTCTTCTCCATCGGCTTCCGGACGCCGCCCAGGGATTCGACCGGTGTCCCCCACATCCTCGAACATTCCGTCCTGGCCGGCTCCGAACGCTACCCCCTCAAGGATGTCTTCAACGAACTCCTCCGGGGAACGCTCCAAACCTTCATCAATGCCTTCACGTACCCCGACAAGACGATCTACCCCGTCGCCAGCCAGGAGAGGCGCGACTTCTTCAACCTTGCCCGCGTTTATACCGACTTGGTCCTCCGACCGCGCCTGCTGCGGGAGACCTTCCTCCAGGAAGGCCATCACCTCGAGTTCGACGAAAATGGAGAATTGACCGTCTCGGGGATTGTTTACAACGAGATGAAGGGGGCCTACTCCTCGCCGGAGGCCCTGATGTACAAGGCCATCCAGGAAAACCTCTATCCGGAGACGCCCTATGCCTGCGACTCGGGAGGCGATCCCGAGAGAATTCCCGACCTGACATACGAACAGTTCCGGGCATTCCACCGGACCTTCTATTCGCCGACGAACGCCCGCCTCTTCCTCTCGGGGGACATTCCAACGGAAGAACACCTCGCCTTTCTTTCCGAGATGTTAGCCGGCTTCGACCGCGTCGCGGTCGATTCCTCCATCGTCATTCAGTCCCGCTGGAAAGCACCCCGGGCGATTCATGGCTATTTCCCCATCGACCGGGAGGACAAATCAGAGGGGAAAACCACGGTGAACCTGGCCTGGATGACGGCGGAAAACACCGCAGGCGAGACGGCGATGATGCTTGCGATCGTTGCTGATCTGCTCGTCGGCAGTGCCGCATCCCCCCTCCGGAAGGCCCTCATCGATTCGTGTCTCGGAGAGGACCTCTCGCCGGTCACCGGCCTGGAGCGGGACCTCAGACAGATCGCCTTTGCAGTTGGCCTGCGCGGGACCGATCCGGACAAGGCCCCGCGGATCGAGACATTGATTCTTGACACGCTGCGGGATACGGCAGGCGGTGGTTTCGACCGGGAACTGATCGAAGGCACCCTCCACCAGGTGGAATTCCACGGACGGGAGATGGTCCGTGGCAACTACCCCTACGGGATCGTCCTGATGGGGTGGGCCTATCACACTTGGCTCTACGACGGGGATCCCCTGACGGACATGAATTTTCCCCGCACGATCCATGAAATCCGCCGGCAATGGGAGACCCACCCCGACCTATTCCAGAAGGTGGTCCGGCAATGGTTCCTCGACAATCCACACCGCCTCCTCTCCGTTATGGAACCGAGCCGGACCTTCCGGGAGGAGCGGGAGAAGAAAGCCCGGGAACGGTTGGCCCGTCTCGCGGCCTCCCTAACCGAACCGGAAAAGGAGCGAATTCGTCAGGAAACATTGTTGCTGAAACGGTTTCAGACGGAACCGGATCCGCCGGAGGCGGTCGCGACCCTGCCGAAGCTCAAGATCGGCGACATCTCCCGCGAGATCGAAACGATCCCCACGGAGAGGGCGGCCGCGGACGGCGTCCCGGTCCTCCGTCATGACCTTTTCACGAACGGGATCGCCTATCTCGATCTGGCCTTCGACGTCTCAGACATCCCCGAGGAACTGCAACCCTATCTGCCGCTTCTGGGAAAGCTCACCGTCCAGATGGGGGCGGCGGGACTCTCCTATGAGGCGATGGCGAAGCGGATCTCCCTGCGAACCGGCGGCCTGGGGGTCAATCTTGCCGCCGGTTCAACCGCCGACGGCAGAAAAAACTGGCAGAAGATGGTTTTCTCCGTCAAGGCCCTCTACCGGAATACGGATGAGGCGGTCGAAATCGTCCGGGATATCCTGACGGAAGGGGATCTGACCGACACCGCACGGATGCGGGAGCTGATCCTCGAAAAGAAAAACGGTCTCCACGCATCGGTCATCCCCGCGGGTCATATCTTCGCCCAGATGGCGGCCGCAGCGAGCCTTTCCCTCCCGGCTTGGCGGACCGAACAATGGCATGGGAGAACCCAGCTCCATCTCATCACTAGCACGGCCGACTATCTGAGCGATCTTCGGGAGGATCTCCGGGAAAAGCTCGCACGTCTCCGAGAGATCGTCTTTGTCCGGCGACGGCTGCTCCTGAACATGACAGCAGACGCGGAGGGACTGCAAGGGCTCACCGGAGCGACCGATGCCCTGGTCACGGCCCTGCCGATCGGAACACCGCCGGAGGAACCGAAGGGTTGGAACCGCCGCCCCGTCCACATCGGTATCGCCATCCCTGCCGAGGTCTGCTATGTCGCCAAGGTTCTCGCGGCGCCCCCCTATGCCGATCCGCTTTCCGCCCCCCTTTTCGTGCTGGCGAGACAGCTCTCCAATGGATATCTCTACCGCCATATCCGGGTTCAGGGTGGGGCCTATGGGGGGTCCTGCCGCTATGAACCGGTCAGCGGCCTGTTTGCCTTCCTATCCTACCGGGACCCCCACCTGGAGGGAACAATCGATATCTATCGGAATGCCGTGGATTTTGTCTGCAACAATCCGGTCCCCGGGGAGGAACTGGAAAAGGCCGTGATCGGAACGATCGGCGCCCTTGACCGGCCATTGGACCCGGCCGGAAGGGGTTACACCGCCCTGATCCGGGAGTTTTCCGGTCTGACCGATCCGATCCGCCGCCGCTTCCGGGAAGAGGTGCTCGCCGTCGATCCGGAACGCCTGCAGGAGACCGCCCGGCGCTACTTCCCAACGGCGTCGGGAACGGCGGTTTTCGCCGTCTGCGCACCGGAGGAGCGGCTCCGGAAGGCGAACGAAATCCTGGAGCAGAAATTGGAGATTGAGAAATTGAGTTGATTCATGCTTACTCGCGGTGCATGAAGAGGCCGATCACCGCAAGCAGGATGATGACGATTCCACTGCCGAAATAAAGGAAGGCGTAAATGTTCATCTTCGATATCTCCGCGGTGGTGAAGAGATCCAGGTTGGCGACGTATCCCCAGTAGAGCGTGAAACAGTAGTTGATGAACAGGGCTAGTCTGAGGCTGCCGATCAACAGGGCGATTGTGCTCAGGATCAGTAGAAGGATCACATGAAACAGGGGAATAGCCAGTTGCGTGGACGTAATGATTTCCATGGTGTTATCTCCTTCAATCACGACAGATGATCAAGGTCTTGCAGCCGATACCCGATTGTATTATCCTTATTTTCCCCGGGGATGTCAACGAAATTGAGTCCCCGGCGATCTCGGGGAAACAGGACAGGACCGACCGGACGCCGTCGATTCGCGGACAGAATGGAGGAATGGAATCATGATACTGAGAAAGATTCTTGTTTTGAGTGTGCTGCTGCTCCTGGGCCTGAACGTCATCGCCTGTTCCGGTTCCCTCTTCCGGAACTACGGCCGCATCCTCCCCAGCGAAGAGACGGACCGGGATATGGAAGGCGGCGTGTTTCACCCGGAGATCCGCTACTACATCAGCGGCTCGGACCTCTATCCGAACGCCCTCATGGGACTGCACCGGGATTATCGTCTCGACCGGGAAACTCTCTGGAAGGAAGTCGCCATGACCCCCGTAAAGCTTCGGGAAATCGTCGGCTTCATGAAGGCCAAGGCCTTCGAGCATAGCCAGTTTCTCCACGGATTCGACCTTCTCGACACAGGGGGAAAGAAGATCGGTTTCTGGTATTCGATCCTGACGGTCCGGACCTATCTGCGCTTCGAGGAGGATGGGACCGTAATGATCCAGACGCCCGAGCTCGAAACCTACGAAAAGCAGGAATCCAAAGAAGATAGCAATAGCTATTGACGGGACGATCCGGGTCCGTTTGTGCCTTGCATTTAACCGGAAAATCCAGTAAGGCTTTCGCAAAACCAATCAGAGGAGGCAAAGATACGATGAAGGCTCTGGTCACCTACTACTCCCAGACCGGCAACACGGAGAAGGTCGCGCGCGCCATCTACGAAGCGATTCATGTCGAGAAGGAACTCCTTCCCGTTCAGGACGTCAAGGGCACCGCCGGCTACGACATCATCTTCGTGGGATTCCCCGTCCATGCCCACAGCGTTCCCGCCAAGCTTCTCCCATTCTTCAAGGGCCTGCCCGATGGACAGAACATTGCCCTCTTCTGCACCCACGGTTCGCTCCGGGGCGGCCATCTGCCCAAGCAGGCGCTGGAACATGCGATCGGTCTCGCCACCCGGGCGAAGATCCTCGGCACCTTCGGGGTCAGGGGCAAGGCGGATGCAAAAATCATCGAGTCGCTAATGAAGCAGGTGGAGCACCGGGCTTGGGCGGAAGAGGCGCAGGGAGCTCACGAACACCCCAATGAGATGGACCTGGCGGACGGGAAGGAGTTCGCCCGGGGCGTTCTGGCCAAGATCGGCGGTTAGACCGTAATTACCTAATCCCCACAATCACCGATGGCAGGTATCGATTGACATCTTCGCCCGAGCGGTGATAAATGCGCTTAAAAAGTTGTGATGCTCCCTTTCTCATGATACTCAACCCTTTATCAGGAGGTGAACCATCCATGTCCAATGAAAAGCTATTCTACGTTTTTCTTGCCATTTTTATCGGGTTTTTGATCTCGATGACCTTCAGCTTTGTTTATGCAGATATGCAGGTGGAACTCAAGGACGGCAGGATGATCAGCGTCCCGGTGAATAAAGACGATATCATCAGGATCTCGTTCGAGGATACCTCTCGCGCGACGGGGAGGATCACGTGGGATTTCGAAACGGGCGATCTGCGCGGCTGGGTGAAAACGGGTGACGCCTTCAATTTCCAACCCACGTACGGGGACAATCCGACGGCCCGCAACCGCGGACAGGCATCCAAGCACCAGGGCCAGTATTGGATCGGCGGATATGAAAAGCGGATGCGCGCCTCCGATCCGGCGGGACAGGTTCAGGGAGACGGGCCGCAGGGAACCCTGACGTCCGATACCTTCACGATCTCCCGACCCTCGATGAACTTTCTGCTTGGCGGGGGATGCGACATCAACGCGGAGCGGGTTGAGTTACTGATCGACGGGCAGGTGGTGTTCAAGGCCACGGGAAAATGTACGGAGACCATGGAACGGATGTCCTGGGATGTTTCCCAATATCAGGGACGCTCAGCGGAAGTCCGCCTGATCGACGCCTCCGGCGGGGGATGGGGCCACATCAATTTCGACGATGTACGGTTCGAATAATCACCGAACCGGCCAACCTCGAGTTCCACGAAGCGTCCGCGGCCGATGGCGCCGTTGAGTTTTGACGGGGGATACGACATGATGATCGAATTATGCCGCTCTGAGATGGGAGATGACATTGATATAACGACTTCCCTGCGGGGGATTGGTGAGAGAACGGCGACAAACTTTCTCGTCGAGATATGAGGTAATATCCGGAAGTTCAAAGATCACAAAAAATGATTGTCCTGGTGGGGATTGATCCTGCCATATACCAGTCCGGCAAGCATGATGGGTACGGCAGAATTACCAAGCGGTGGAATCGTCATCTCAACCGGATTGGGCCTGAAAATGCCTGCTACCCTTGATCATATCGGTAAAAATACTCCTCAACGCATCTCTTAAATGACTCGCGAGAAAATCTCATAAATGTACCCGCGGAAACCTAACGGCGCTGCCGCTACATTTTGTTGTCATAATGTCTTGACATACAAGGGACACATTCCTATAGTTCGCCCATCAAAAAGGGAATTCTTAACAATTCGAAATGAAAAACCAAAGCTCTTAAGGTCATTTATATGCAGAACATGACGGATTATATCATAAATGGGATCTTAATCGTGGGCGCCGGTCTTCTTTGTGTTTCTTTCTACCCCATCCAGAGCCTGATCGGACAACTGCCTAAAGGTGCGCTGCGAAGAAGGTGGAACGACCTAAGGGCACTGATTCTCTTTTTTATCGCCGGTTATGTAAGTTTTACGTATTTGTATTGGCTGAAAAATGATGACAATTTTAATCTGATCGTCCCCGCGGTGTTCTTTCTTGGCGCCGTTCTGGTCCTGTTTGTCGGTACGCTTGCGCTGGAAACGGCTACCGAAATAAAGCAAATCGCCACTCTCCAATATGAAAACATCACGGACCATTTAATCGGAATTTACAACCGCAGGTATTTGGACAGGAAAATAGCCGAAGAGCTTCCGAGGGTCAGCAGATACGGCTTGCCACTATCCATGCTATTGCTGGATATTGACCACTTCAAAGACGTCAATGACCATCATGGACATCAGGTTGGAGACCAAACCTTAAAGAGTCTGGGGCAATTGCTTTTCAAAAAAGTCCGAGACACGGATATCATTGCCCGTTACGGTGGAGAAGAAATTGCCATCCTTGCACTTCATACCCCGGTATCAGATGCAGGTGATCTGGCGGAACGATTGCGTCAGGCCGTGGAAACATCGATCATGGTGCCGGCTGACGAGGATGAGAAAAGACCGGCAATTACTATAACTGTAAGCATCGGTGTTACGGGGTATGATCAGCAAGTCACCGATTATCATGTTCTTATCGAGCAAGCGGACAAAGCTCTCTATAAAGCGAAGCAGGGGGGGCGTAACAGAGTCATCGTTTTTGATAGCACTTTGTGAAAAGGTCCGGGTAGGCACGAAAAGGCTGCCGTTATTTTAAGACAGGGAAGGAATGGAAGGAGAGGGGAAAAGAGTCGGTAGAAAATGTTCGGCTTGATATTGACTCCTTCCTAAAAGGCAGGAAACGCTTTTTTACAGCATTCTCTGGATCTCCGCCATGCTGGCTTCGATTCGTTTGCGGGAGATGGGAATGGCGGTCTTGAGTTCCTGGGCGAACAATGACACCTTGTACTCCTCGATCATCCAGCCGAAATCATCGAGCGCCTGGCGTTTTTCATCGGAGGCGTGGATGGGCAGTTCCCGGAGCGTTGATTCCCGCCAATCATCCAAATCCTTGATCTCTTTCCCACGCTCAAGGGCCTTCTGCAGGTGAACGGCCCCCCGCTCCGCACGGATGGTGAGGGCCCGCAGATAGCGGCCGATGTGGTTCAGACGCTTCTCTTCGTAGCGGATGAGAAAACCCGGCGGCAAGATCCGTGTTAACTCCTCCCGCAATCCTTCCAGAAAGGCCAAAACCGGCAGGTTCCCCCGATTGGAACCCTCCAACGTCCGGAGCTGCTCCGCAGCCTCATAAAGGGCCTTGATCGGCGGGCCTGCCTGCCGGACGACCGAAATTCCTTTTGGCAGGATTTCGGGCCGGATCCTCTCGGCGTGTTGCATAAAATCCGCCTCGGTTCGCACATCCGCGTCGAAGAGATCCGTCATGACTTTCTCTACGAGGGCGTTTTCCAGCGGCTTTACTCCCCCGAAGGCCGCCGCCCAGATCTTCAGATCGCCGGCCGGCGCCACCGTCTTGCGCAGGTGCCTGAGGTCTTCGCGAAAACGCAGGGCCAGCAGGGCCCTCACCCCTTTGCGGTGGGAGATCAGCGCCTCGTTTGCGGATCTAAACAGCCGGATGCCGACCCCGGTTTCATCGGCAGCCAGGGCGGGAAAGGCGGGCGGCGCGTGGATACCGCCATCGCGTAGCGGGATCTGTTCCGGCAGATTGCCGAAATCCCACATCGTCAGACCGCTCCTCTCCCAGGTTTTTCGGGCCTTCACAAAGGCCCGGGATTCTTCCGGATCGACGAACCCTTTCTCCAGGATCGCGATATCCCGCCCTGACGCGAGTTCCCGGTCCTTCCCGTCAACAACGGAAAAGCGGAGCTTCAGGTGTTCCTCCAGGCCGTCAAAGGGCCAGCGGTCGGCGGGGATATTCACTGCGAATCGCTCGTAGAGGAAGCGGCCAAGGGCGGTGAGCAATGCTCCTTCCCGGGGCATTTGCGCCAAAATGATATCACAGGTCCCCGCGAGCGGCAGGAGCTTCTTGCGGTACTCCTTCGGAAGGCCCCGGAGGAGGGCGGCAATCTTCTCCCGGAGAAGACCCGGGACAGCCCAGTCCAGGGCGGCGGCGGGAACGGAAGGCACCGCCTGAACGGGGATCTTCAGGGTGACGCCGTCCTCCGGTTTCCCCGGGTCGTAGCGGTAAACGCAGTCCAGACGCCAGCCGCCGGTCGAAACGGCTTCTGGGAAAAGGGCGATCTCCGCGGAATCGGGCGATTTGACCAGCAGATCCTCCTCCCGCATCCGGAGAAAGGCGTCGCCGCCGCGATCGCGGACCATCCGCTGGAGCGTCCGGATGTCGAAGATTCCGGGGATCCGCTTTTCATAGAATTGAGCCATTTCCTCCTCCCCGACCAGGAGGTCGTGATGCCGCACCTTTTCCTCCATTCCGGCGATTTCCTCGATCAACGCCTGATTGTGGGCGAGAAAGGGGAGGGGGCGCGGGACCTCCCCCTCGACGAGGGCGCTCCGGATGAAGATCCGGGATGCCTCCGCGGGATCGATCCGGCCGTAGGAGACGGGTCTCCCGGGGACGATGATCAGACCGAAAAGGGTCACCTGTTCGGAAGCGACCACCTCGCCCCGGTTCTTTTCCCAGTGCGGGGCGGAATAAGTGTGCCGGCAGAGATCACTCCCTAATTCCTCCAGCCATGCGCTTTCGATATTTGCTGCCGTCCGGGCGAAGAGGCGCGAGGTTTCGACCATCTCCGCGGCGACGATCCAGTTCCCTGCCCGATTGAAGAGACCGGAACCCGGAAAGATCATCGCCTGCCGCCCCTGCGTCGCCGTGTAGAGGTTCTTCTCTTTCTTGACGGCGATGTGTCCGAGGTAGCCGCTCAGAATGGAGCGATGGATGGCCGAATAGAGCTCGACACCCTCTTTCTGCGAAGCGGGAGGTTTGGCCGAAAGATATTTCTGTTCCGTCAGGATCGTCCGGAGCTGGTCATGGACATCCCGCCATTCCCGGATCCGCCGGTACGAGAGGAAGTGCTCCCTGCAGAAGCGTCGGATCCTGTTCTGCGTCTTCGGTGAATCCCCGGCATCGTGGCAGCGCTGCCAGATCCGCAGCAGTGAGACGAAATCCGAGGCGGGATCCTTGAAGAGGGCGTGCATTTGGTCCGCCTGCGCCTCCTTCTCGGCCGGCCTCTCCCTCGGGTCCTGAATGCTGAGCGCCGCGGCGATGATGAGGATCTCCGGGAGGCATCCCTCTTTTTTGGCCTCGAGGATCATCCGGGCGATCCGCGGGTCGATGGGGAGCCGGGCCATGATCCGCCCTCTCTCCGTGAGCCGCCAGGGATCGGTCTTTCGCCGCGATTCATTTTCCTCCCGGTCGATCGCCCCCAACTCCAGCAGAATGTCGATCCCGTCCCGGACGCTCCTCGGGGCGGGCCGGTCGATGAATGGGAAGGCATCGATATCGCCGAGACCCAGCGAAAGCATTCTCAGGATTACTCCGGCCAGGTTCGCGCGGAGGATCTCCGGCGACGTATAGAGTGGCCGGCCGAGATAGTCCTCCTCTGTGAAGAGGCGGATGCAGATCCCGTTTTCGACCCGGCCGCAGCGCCCTTTCCGCTGATCGGCGCTGCTCCGGGAGATCGCCCGGACGGGAAGACCCGCCGTCCGCGAGCGGGGGTTGTATTGGGAGATGCGGGCGAGGCCGGTGTCGATCACATAACGGATTCCCGGGATCGTAAGCGATGTTTCCGCAACGTTGGTCGCGATCACGATCTTCCGAAGGCGCATCGGCTGGAAGACGCGCTCCTGCTCGGACCGGGTGAGACGGGAAAAGAGCGGCAGGATGGCGGCCTCATCCCGGAGGCGGCCGTTCAGAAGCTCCCGGGTCTCCCGGATATCCCGTTCCGTCGGCATGAAGATCAAAATATCGCCTGGTCTGCGCCGTCCTGTCAGCTCCTCGACGGCCCGGACCGCCGCATCGATGTGGGTGATCTCCCCCTTTTCTTCGAGATCGCGGTCGAGCGGGTCATACCGGACCTCGACGGGAAAGAGCCGCCCAGATACCTCGATGATCGGGGCGTTATCGAATGCCCGGGAAAATTTCTCCGTATCGATCGTCGCCGATGTGATGACGACACGGAGGTCGCGCCGTCGTCGGAGGATGTTTTTCAGGATACCCAGGATGAAGTCGATATTGAGGCTCCGCTCGTGCGCCTCGTCCACGATAATCGTATCGTAGGCCCGGAGCAGCGGATCGGTCTGGGCCTCCATCAGGAGGATTCCGTCGGTCATGATCTTGAGAAAGGCACTTGGCGGGGTCCGGTCATCGAAACGGATCTTGTAGCCGACCGACCGGCCGATCTCCTCTCCCATCTCTTCGGCGATTCTCCGGGCGACGGTGGTTGCCGCGATCCGCCGCGGTTGCGTGCAGCCGATCACCCCGGCGAGACCCCGCCCCGCCTCCAGGCACATCTTCGGGATCTGCGTGGTCTTTCCGGAGCCGGTTTCCCCGGTTATGACAACCACAGGGTGTTTCCGGACGGCGGCCACAATCTCATCCCTCTTTTCCAGAATCGGAAGGGCAGGGGGATAGACGATCCGCGGGAGACGGGCGCGGCGTTCACCCATCCTTTTCTTCAGACTGTCGGATCGGGACAAATTCCTCTCTCCTGTTCCTGATGGTCCGTCCAAGATCTTTGAAAATCTGCCCTTTTGGTCATTCCCGCGAAGGCGGGAATCCAGAAGGTTTTGAAATGACTGGATTCCTGCTTCAACAGGAATGACGAGTTGAAGAGTTCCAGGCAAAAGTCGAAGGTCTCTTCCGCTCGAACGTTCGCGGGATCATACCTGTACCGGTTCCGGATGTCAAAGGTGGCTGTTGATTTTGCAAACATATTCATCTATATGTATATCATCGTAGCATTTGATCAGATGTTGAGGTGCGGATATGCCGCTCGCCACGTTCTATTTTCAGCTTCACCAACCGTTCCGGCTCCATCCGGACCGGGGCAAGTTTCTCTGGGATGAGAAGAACAGGGCCATCTTCCTCAAGGTCGCGGAAAAGTGTTACCTCCCGGCGACACGGATGTTTACCGAACTGATCACCGCCTATCCTTCATTCAAAATAGCCTTGTCCATGTCCGGGACTTTTCTGGAACAGGCCGAGCTCTACCAACCCGATGTTATCCATGCGCTTCAGGAGCTGCTGGACGCCGGGGAGAAGAACGCCCAGGTCGAATATCTCGATGAGACGTATTACCACTCCCTGACCAGTCTCTTCGAAGATTCCCTGAAACTGGAATTCCGGGAACAGGCCTCCCTCCACGGGGAGATGATGAAGAGGCTCTTCGGAATCTCTCCAACCTCCTTCCGGAATACCGAACTCATGTACAACAACCCAATCGCGGATTCGGTCGCCGACATGGGCTACCAGTCAATCCTCTGCGAAAAACGGGACGACATGTTCATCAGCGAAGAGCAGGCAGTTTCCCCCAACGCCATCTTCCGGGCGAGGGACACGAACCTCATCGTAATCCCCCGGAACAGAGAGCTGAGCGACGATATTGCTTTCCGCTTTCCCCACGCCCCGATCACGCCGGAGACCTATGCGCAGTACATCGCCCGGATCGACGGCGAAGCGGTCATGATGGGCTACGATTTCGAACACATCGGCGAACATATCTGGAGTAATCTCGGGATCTTCGAATTCTGGCGGGGTCTGCCGGAGGCTTTACAAAAACATGAAAGCATTGTAGCGGCGACGCCGACCGAGATCGCGCAAAGATTCAAGAATGCGACTTGCCCAACCCTCAACATCCACGGGTTGGCGACATCCTCCTGGGCGGACGCCGGCAAGAACACCTTCGGCTGGCTGGGCAACCCCACGCAATATGAGCTCTTCCGCGATATCGAACGGATGGAAACAGCGGCAAAGAGGGCGGGGGGGGAATACCTGACCCAGTGGCGGCATCTGACCACCTCCGATCATGTCTATTTTCTTCATGAGCGGATTGGCGAGGACCACGCGGTTCACGCCTACTTCAACCCCTACGAGAACTCCATCGCCCGGCCGACGCACGTTCTCACCCGCAAGATCGACGACCTGGAGAACGTTATCCAGCGCTTTGAAGTTCTGAAGAAGAAGGAGACGACGGCCATCCTGATCATCTCTCCCGAGACGGGACGGCTGCCCGAAGACATGGGTGCGCTCGCCCGTTTTATCTCCGGAAAGAGCGGCGGGCAGGGGGAGGTCGTCTCGGCGCTCTGCGAAGGGCTCACCGAACGCGGTCTGGAAGTCCATCTGGCAGTCCTCAATCTGAAGAAGCGGTTTCAGCGCGAGGCGCAGATGAGTGAACTCCAGTGGCGCGAAGTCCGTTATAAAATCGACTCCGATAAAATCCATCTGGTCAGTTCCTCCGTATTCGCCGATAATTTGAGTGCTTACGCAGGCGACCCCATCCTGACGGCCGTGGAATTCCAGCGGGAGATCGTCAACAATGTCATTAAGACGGTCAGGGCGCGGAGCCAGGGAAGGCTGATCATCCACAGCCATGACTGGATGGCCGGGGGGGTAATCACCGCCTACGCAAACGCCACCGGCCTGCCCATTCTCCATACAGTGCACAACGTTTTTACGGCATGCCTTCCGCTGGATCTTTTCGGCGGAATCAACCTCGGCAGCATCTCCGATCGTCTCTATTTCCAGGAAATGAACGGAAATGCGTGCATCGACTCTCAGGCCACGGCGATCAAGAACGCCACGATGATCAATTTCGTCGGTGAGAAATTCCTGCGGGAGGTCGTGGAGGACTTCTTTCTGGATCGGGATCTGGTCCCGCCGGGTGTCCGCCAGGAGGTCAAGGAGAAATTCACCCATGACGCCGCCCGGGCGATCATCAATGCACCTTCATCGCAGATGTACCCGGAGCGGTGCGAGGCACTGGTCCGCAAGTACGGACCGGACGATGATATCCTGGAGGCAAAGCGGGAGAATCTCGTCGCGTTCCAGCAAAAAACCGGACTCACAGTCAATCCCGACGCCCTTCTCTATTTCTGGCCCTCGCGACTCGACCCCTTTCAGAAGGGGGTGGAACTCCTCGAACAGATCTGTGTTTCCTTCATAGAGCAGCATCCCGATGTGCAGATCGCCATTGTCGCGGACGGGATCGGCAATGACCGTACCCATGTGGACATCCTGGGCGGGATTGCCTATGGTTCCGGCGGTCGGATCACCTGCCAGCCCTTCAACGAAGAGCTGTCCCTTCTCGGATATGCAGCCGCCTGCGACGTCTTCGGGGCTTCGCTCTATGAACCCTGCGGTCAGATCGACCAGGTGGGGAATCTCTTCGGGGCGACGGCCACCAACCGGGATACGGGAGGCTATCACGACAAGATCCGCAAACTTCGACTCAAGGCGTTCGGAGCACCCCAGGATGTCGGCAACGGATTTCTCTTCCGTGATTATGACGCCGGCGGGCTATGGTACGCCCTGGAAAAGAGCGTCACCTTTCACCGGATTCCGGTTGAGGTCCGCGAGAAGCAGATCCGAAGGATCATGCGGGAGGCGCGTGAACAGTATAGCCTCGGCCACATGGTCGCCGAGTACATCCGGATCTACGAAAAGCTGAACGGTGGCCGACCGCTCGTGTAGACACTTGCCGGGGACCGCTCGATCCTTATCCTGCACGTTTACCGTGGTCAGTTCGCCAGGCTTCTCTGAACGCGGGCAGCAATCTCCCGGACGCGCCGCATCGCCTCCTGCTCGTCTATCGTGACCAGACTCCGGTCCCGCATGACGACCTTTCCATTGATGAGAACCGTATCCACATCCGCGCCGTTGACCGCATAGACCAGATGGGAGTATTCGTTGTAGAGCGGCGTCAGGTGCGGTTCGTTGAGGCCGATGATCGCGATATCCGCCTTTTTCCCCGGCAGCAGAGATCCGGTTTCCTGCCCCAGGCCGAGGACCCCGGCGCCTTCGCAGGTCGCCATCCGCAGGACATCCCGCGCGGGCAGGATCGTAGGATCGAGCGCGGCGACCTTGGCCAGCTTCGCCGCGGTGTCCATCTCCCGAAAGAGGTCCAGGTCGTTGTTGCTTGCGCAGCCGTCGGTTCCCAGCCCCATGGGGATGCCTTGCTTCCGCATCGCGGAAACGGGTGCGACGCCGGAGGCCAGCTTCATGTTGCTCTCCGGGTTATGGATCACACCACAGCCATGGACGGCGAACCTCCGGATATCTTCTTCCTCCATGCAGACGCAGTGGAAGGCGAGGAAGCGGTCGGTCAGCCAGCCGATCTCCTCGAGAAATGTCAATGCGGGCTTGCCGAACCTCTCCCGGAGCAGGGACGCCTCCGACCGGTTCTCCAGGAGATGCGTCGCATAGGGCGCCTGGAATTCATCCGCCAGCGCCTTGGACCCTTTGAGAAGGTCAGGGGAGCAGGTATAGAGCGCGTGGGGTTCGACGACGATTCGGATCAGCGGGTCGCCGGCCCATCTTTCAAGCAGACCCCGTGTATAAGCGAGGCCTTCCGCCGGCGTCTTGAAGTTCGGTGAAGGAAAATCAAAGAGCACCTCTCCGATCAGGCAGCGTATACCGGCCTCTTTGGCCGCCCGCGCCGTCTCCTCCTCGAAGATATACATGTCGCAGAAGGTCGTGGTTCCGGAGCGGATCATCTCGGCGCAGGCCAGGCGGCTTCCCCAGTAGACGAGTTCCGGATCGACATTCCGCGCCTCGGCCGGAAAGATGTAGCGGTTGAGCCATTTCATCAGTTCCATGTCGTCGGCGATCCCCCGGAAGCAGGTCATGGCGGCGTGGGTGTGACCGTTGACGAGTCCCGGCATGACGAGGGAGTCCCGGGCATCAATCTCGACCCGTCCGATAAAGTGGCGCCGGATCTCCTCCAGAGGACCCACGGCCGCTATCCTCTCCCCGTCGATGGCGACTGCCCCCGCCGGGAGGATCGTATCCTTTTCATCCATCAGGAGGACACGGCCTCCGATAATCAACGTATCAACCTCTTTCATTCCAAATGCATTCCTTTCCCGTAACATTTGATGGCAAATAATCTTGGTAATTAGTCCTGTTTTGGCACCAAATCACAGAGGTAGTTGGCTACCTGTTCAAAGATATCGGTGTTCCGGTTGTTATATCTGAACTCCAGTTCTTTCAAATAGAGAGGGAAGTGTTCCTTGGAGACGCCATGGTGCTTGATGAATCTTTCCTTGGCCCAGCTCCAGAATCCCTCTAAACCGTTGATATAGACCTTACCGGAAGAGAATCGTTTCTGATGGTCCACATTCAGGTGCCGGTATCCGCAGAACATCAGGCTATCGTAGCTCTTGAACTTGTCCGTGTATACGACAGAACCCCTGCGGACCTTCTTTACCGTCAGACCCAACAGCGTTTCAGCTGTCACATCGGGAACGACCGTTACCTGAACGACACCATCTCTCTCCAGGATACCGAAGACAGGAACCTTTCCGGCAGCCCCACGGCCTCGTTTCCCCTTGCGTTTGCCGCCGAAGTAGCTCTCATCCAACTCGATCTCTCCATCCAACAACCCTTCGGCATCCCTGGCATGACTCAGGATCGACAAACGGATGGCGCTTACAGCCCGATATACGGCCCGGTAAGACAATCCCATCTGCTGAGACATCTTCCGTACAGAAACCTCTAACTCAAAGAGCTTGATGATGGACAACCACTGTATACAGGTCAGTCTGCCTTGGTTGATCCACCTTCCGGAAAGGTCATGAAAGGTATAATCGCAACGGGAACAACGGTACCTCTCATCGGTCAGTTTGTAAAGCTTTCGGCTGTTGCAACAGGGGCAAAACCTTTGATGGTTTTTGAAGCATTTTGCCAACAGGTATTTTCTGGCTGTCCCCTCGCAGCTGATTAAATCATAATAAGTAGTTAAATTCATACGGCACCTTTAACACAGGTGCCAAAATGGGATCAATTACCATAATCTTTATTCATTCACCTGGAATCCGCGTTGAAATGGCCTGCCGCATGGTGGAAACCCGCCTCACTGATCCGGGACGCGATCCGTCGGACCTCTTCCATGATCGACGCAGGATCGATCTGAAGCAGGCGTCGTTCCTTCATGACGATCCTCCCGCCGATGATGCTGGTGATCACGTCGGCCCCGCGGGCCGCATAGACGAGGTGCGAAAAGGGGTGGTAAAGGGGTGTCAGGTGCGGTTTCCTCATGTCCACCAGGATGATGTCCGCCTGCTTGCCGGGGGCGATCGAACCTATCCGATCCGCCATCCCGAGGACGCGTGCCCCACCGATGGTTGCCATCTCTACGACCCTCTCCGCCGTCAGGGCGGTCGGGTCCCCTGAAAATACCTTGTGAAGCTTCGCGGCCATCCCCATCTCCCCGAAGAGATCGAGGTCATTGTTGCTCGCACAGCCGTCCGTCCCAAGCCCCACATCGATCCCCCGCCGAAGCATTTCCAGCACGGGGGCGACGCCTGCCCCAAGCTTCATGTTGCTCTCCGGGTCATGTACCACCTTGACCTTGCCTGCCGCCAGGAGATCGAGTTCTGCCGCGTCAAGCCAGATGCAGTGCGCGGCAATGGTATCTCCATCGAGGAGATCCAGGTTGCGGAGATGTTGTACCGGCTTCATGCCATAACGCTCCCGGATCATGCGGACCTCCTCCCGGGTCTCCGACAGGTGGATTTGAAAGGAGACGCCGGCACGGCGCGCCACAGCTTTTACGGTCTGCAAGGTATCCGGTGAGCAGGTGTATGGGGAGTGGCAGATCAAGGCCGGGGTAATGAGGGGTGAGCGGTCGCGCCATCTCTCCACGAAACGTTCTGCAATGGCGGCCTTGTCGGAATGTCCGGGCTGGTCGGGCATCGGGAAATCGAGGAACCCCTTGGCGATGACGCCGCGCATCCCCGCCACAATCGCCGCCCGACCGACTTCCCCCTCGAAAAAATAGCCGTCGCAGAAGGTCGTGGTTCCGGAAAGAATCATCTCTGCGATGGCCAGCATCGCGCCGGCATATACGGTCTTGCGGTCGATGAACCTCGCCTCGGCAGGAAAGATGTGGTCGTTGAGCCAGGGCATCAGGGGAAGATCGTCGGCCAGACCCCGAAAGCAGGTCATTGCAAGATGGGCGTGGGCGTTCACCAGTCCCGGCATCACGATGCAGCCCGATGCGTCGATTACCTCAGAGGCCTCTTTGTAATGGCCGAAAAGATTATTCCCCTTTTCGATGAAATCGATCTTGCCGTCGCGAATCCCGATGACCGGTTCCTGAACGATTTCTCCGGGAGGCTCCATCGTCAGAAGCATTCCACCGGTAATCAGGATATCCGGTTTTTCATGATGGATGTTCATGGGAAATCACCATTGGAAACTGCGGTGAAGACTTGCACAAAAAGGGGAGAAATTCCATCAAAAGATCGCGATGGAATGGGCTTGGGGAGCATAATAATTTATCCGGAGATGCCCGTTCAACCAAAATAGGCCGGGAAATGAATTCCTTGACACTCTTTTCCGGAAAGCATATAGATTTCCCGCATAATGTTGCTTGCCTGGGTGGCGGAACTGGTAGACGCAAGGGACTTAAAATCCCTCGGTCCTTGAGGCTGTGCGGGTTCGATTCCCGCCCCAGGCACCATCATGATAACCACAAAGAATAATCCTTTCAAGAATCAATCCTCTCATGATAAGATTACGTCAATTGTATTTGTATGAAGTTTTATCCTTGCTTCATTTAAGTGCAACAAATAAATGATAGCGGTATAAAGAAAGGAACGGGAGTGAAAAAGGAAAATGTAATTCTTTTCAGCGGTGGCGCTGAAGGGGCTGAAGCGGAATTTGGCGCGAATGCGGAGCGTTTTGGGATTGAAGAGGTGAATTTCACATTTGAGGGACACGCCCGGGGACGCCAGCGAGGTGTTCGCATCCTGAATCACGAAGAACTGAAAAATGGAGACGTGAGCCTGGAATATGTTTCGAAATTGATGAATCGCCGCTATACGCAAAGCCCGATATTGCGCAAGGTCTTGCAGAGTATCTGGTATCAGATCAACAATGGGCAGGGAATTTACGTGGTCGGCGAGATCCTGGCGGACAAGACCGTAAAAGGCGGTACAGGGTGGGGCGCTGAGTTCGCCAAAATCTGCAACAAGCCGTTGTTCGTGTTCGACCAGAAGCGTAATGCCTGGTTCCGATGGAATCAGGTAGACTGGGTTGAGCGGGAGAGGGGGGACGAACCGGTCATCAGCCACCTGCATTTCGCAGGGACCGGGACGAGGTTTCTCCAGGAGAACGGCAAGAAGGCAATTGCGGAGTTATTCGAGCGAACATTCGCATAACCGACAGACTCCCGGCTTCATGCCGGGATGCCTGTCCGGGCGATAAACCCAGAAGCCCGATTTGGACAGGGAATATTGCGGGAATGGAATCATCGGCGATGAACTGGAAGGTTTTCACCTGCTGCATAAAAAGACTCCCCATCGCTGGGGAGTCTTTCAAAGTAATATAAAGATCAGTTTTTACAGTTTACGAACATTCTCCGCAGCCGGACCTTTGGCACCGCTCACAACATCAAAACTGACCCGATCACCCTCGGCCAGTGATTTGAAGCCTTCTCCCTGGATTGCGGAATGATGCACAAAAACGTCCTTGCCCCCGTCCTGCTCGATAAAACCAAACCCTTTTGTATCATTA
>JAPLJY010000235.1 GCA_026388345.1 Deltaproteobacteria bacterium | reverse complement strand
GTCCGGTCGGATCTGCGGACCGTGGGAAACCGGGTGGGTCAGGCTCAAGGGACCGATCGGCCGATAGGGGGGCAAGAACTCCTTCACCTGGGACTGTTCTCCCAGGGTTACCTTGTCCGGAATATGGGAGATGAAATAACCATCCTGGCACACCATCTGGGGAAGCATTACGCGGTGGTCTTCTCCGACGCGGTACGCAATCAGGGTATTGTCATACACCTCCTGCGGAGAGCAGGCCCATCCCAGAAGCCAGCCCTGATCCCGAGTCGACATGGCATCCGTGTGCTCGGAGCCGAAATCGCCGGGGGGGTCGAGCGTCCGATCGGCGATCGTCATTTGCACGGGATACCGGCCGCCCGCCATGGGGCTGTACAGTTCCATCGCGTAGGTCACTCCGACTCCCGAACTTCCCGTATAGGCGCGGGCACCGGCGGCGCAG
The DNA here is from genome assembly GCA_026388345.1 of Deltaproteobacteria bacterium. The sequence continues at coordinate 2,878 of JAPLJY010000235.1, read as the reverse complement.
GCTCCCAATACCACCGATAACTGCGCATGCTCACCCTCGCCGTGGACGAATTCCGCATTCAATTCACCGTTGGCGACCATTTTGGCAAGTTCCATCATAATCGCCGTATAGGGGCGGATCGGGTAAGAACAGATCACTTCTACTTCGGCCGCCTTTGCACCCTCTGCAGCTGCGCGGCAACCTGTCAGCATTTTTGCTTTCGCCATAGTATTGTTCCTCCTTTAGAAAGGTTTATCCAAACGAACTACGCCATCTGGGAAGTCAAGTTCAGGCACCGCGGTGAGCGCCCCGGACGGACATTCCTGGATGCAGATCTGACAACCCTTACAGAAATTGTTGACCCACTCCATGACGTCTTCCTCTTCCTTGTACACCCAGCATGCATCCGGGCAGGACAAATAACAGATCAGGCAGCGGGTGCATTTCTCGTCGTCCTTCACAGGGCGGACAATCCGCCAGTTTGATGTTTGAAACAGATCCTGCTGGCATACCGGCGCTGGGGTAACGGCGCCGAAAGGCACTACTCTATCTTTGGGAACGTCTATGGTCCCGTACCCGGGAAGTTCTTTTGCCATGGTATCCTCCTTGTTCGTCTATTGTGTTTAAGTCCGGCATTTCCATCTTGATCCGCCCCGGTAATACGTGGTGCGGACTTAGCCCAGTTTCTTGATTTTGACCTCGTTGTATCCCCGTTCCATACCGGAGACATCGCTGACGATCTTGGCGAGATTTTCTTTCTTGATCATGCCGGTAACCTTCGCAATGGCGCCGGTCATCGGAGACGCAATGCCTTTGCCGATCCCGGAGGTATCAACACCGCCTTCCGAACCGGAAAAATCGACGGTTCGGACGCCGGTGATCGCGTCGGCATCCACCGTGGCAACCGTACCCAGCAGATTGGCATTGGGAATGAATTTGAGCATGTCCTCAATGGAACGGTTGGTATTGATGATGAGGGTTCCACCTTTTTTCATACCCCTCAATATATCAATGCCTTTTACGATGGTCGGCTCAATAACGACAACGACATCCGGGTGATCATTCGTGTAGACGTACTTATGTTCGATCTCCTCATCGCTGAGCCGTACGTATTTGCGGACGGTGACGAGCACGCGATCCGGCAGATCTTCATAATTATCGAATGCCTGCGCAAACTTGCCTTCCATCTGGGCGGCCTGGGCAAAAATACCAATGACGTCCCGCCCCTCCTTGTCCATAATCACTCCCCGCGCCCAAACAGTAATTTCGTGTACCTTAGCCATACACACCTCCTTGATGTTCTGGGTAAATAGGATAATCCTTGTTTCCGCGTTTCCTAAAGATCGGCAAACTCATGAGACAGGAACATCAACCACCCCCTCTCGATTTGTGAAAGATAATCCCCTCTATATCTTCTAAGTGTTGCAGCATCGACTTTCGGGCGGCGTCACCATCACCCTTTTTGACGGCAGAAAGAATCCGATGATGGCCTTCCAGCGATCTATTTGCCCGCTCGTCATGTTCGTCCTCGTTAAGATATTTTTCGCGCGACTGTTTTAAAAGATCGATCAGCACGCCGATGAGGCGTTCCATGACGCGATTCGTCGTCGCTTTGACCATAAGATTGTGGAAAGCGGAATCGGTTTCGATAATGTTTTCTCCATGTCCGATACACTCTTCCTGCTGCTGCAGTATCCTTTCCATCTCTTCAATTTCCCGCGGTGTGGCGTTTTCCGCAGCCAGCTCGGCAACGTGAGGTTCGATAATTTTCCGGATATAGAAGATGTCGCGAATGTCATCCTTTTCATGAAAGAGGGCCCCTGCCAAAGGCTGGATCAAAGACTCTTCGCTCGAGGCAAGAACATAGGTGCCGTCCCCCTGGCGGCTCTGGAGGAGCTTCATTGATTCCAGGGTGCGGATGGCCTCCCGAACGGTGGTACGGGATACCCGAAAGGTTTCGCTCAGGTCCCGTTCGGAGGGGAGATGATCGTTCCGCTTCAATTTCCCCTCTTCAATGAGCGTTCGGATCTGTTGTACGATGTCCTCATACGCCTTTTTTTTCTCGACCGGTTTCAGCATTGCCTTGCCTCATCGCTTTTTCTGAGTTCCTCGATCGCCGTTTTAAAGTGCGCTGCGGACACGGAAAGCTTTTCGTGGTTTTTCCCCTGCTGTTCCCGGATTAAGTCCGCGATGGCCAGCATCGTTGCCCTCTTGCACAGGAAGGCGATGTGAGAACCGACCATCCCCTCCGTAATGCTTGCCAGCACTCCAAGATCCACGTCGCTGCACAATGGCCTCCCGTGGGTGTTGATGCGGAATATTTCCCGCCGCTCTCCCTCATCCGGGGCATAAAACTTGAGAATGTAATCGAGACGGCCGGGCCGCACCAGGGCCGGGTCGAGCAAGTCTTCCCGATTGGTGGCCCCGATGACGATCACCTGAGACAGATCGCTCAGTCCGTCCAGTTCGTTGAAAAACTGGCTCGCCACGCGTTCAATCGCCCCTGATCCTGTATCTTCACCCCGTTTTGGCGCCAAGGCATCGATTTCATCGAAAAAGAGAATGGTCGGAGCGGATTGCTTGGCTTTTTTGAATATCCCATGCAGCGCCTTTTCCGATTCTCCCAGCCATTTCGAAAAAAGGATGGAACTGCTGATCGGGATAAAATTGATACCGGTTTCCCCGGCAAGAGCCCTTACCATGATGGTCTTCCCTGTGCCGGAAGGGCCGGAAAGCAGGATGCCTCGTGACGAGACCCTGCCCGAAGCGAAAAGTTCAGGATATTTCAGCGGCCAATCAACGATGGAGAGGAGCGTCTCCTTGATCTTGGCCAGTCCGCCGATGTCGCTGAGCTTCAAGGTGGATCTTTCGTTAAAGAATTCACGGGTTGCCGTAGGTT
>JAPLJY010000204.1 GCA_026388345.1 Deltaproteobacteria bacterium | reverse complement strand
GTCAGTCCGGGGAAGACCGTCGAAGGGACGATCGGTCTTGTTGCGGGAAGCATTGCGGGTTGTCTTCTCTTCAGACTATTCCTTTTCCCGATGCTGCCGGTTGCCCATGCCGCCGTTCTCGGACTGGTCGGAAGCGTCGTGTGGCAGCTTGGGGATCTATCCGAGTCGGCTATGAAAAGGGCGGCCGGGGTGAAAGATTCAGGCACGATGCTGCCCGGTCACGGGGGAATCCTCGACCGACTGGACTGTCTCATGTTCATTACACCGTTTGTGTATTATTATCAGGGTTATATGATTCGATGAAACGAATTTCCCTTCTCGGCTCGACCGGTTCAATCGGAGTCAGTACGCTGGATGTCGTCGGCGCCCATCCGGATCAGTTCGCCGTTACGGCCCTCGCGGCGGGCCGCAACATCACCCTCATGAAGCAGCAGATCGAACGGTTCCGGCCGCGGCTGGCGGCGATGATCGATGAGGCGCATGCCAGAGAGCTCCGCAGTCTTCTGGGTCCGGCATCGGTGACGGATGTCCTCTCGGGGCCGGAGGGGTATCGGGAAACGGCCGCGGCTGCGGATGCCGATATGGTCGTCTCCGCCATGGTCGGCGCGGCCGGACTGCTCCCGACCCTGGATGCAATTGATGCGGGAAAGGATATCGCCCTGGCGAACAAAGAGACGCTGGTGATGGCAGGGCATATCGTTCTTCGCAAGGCGTCCGAGAGAGGGGTGAAGATCATCCCCGTCGACAGTGAACACAGCGCGATCTTCCAGTGTCTGCTGGGGCACAGGGGGGAGGATGTCCGCCGGATTATCCTCACGGCCTCCGGAGGGCCGTTTCTCCATGCCTCCGAGGAAGATCTGGCGAAGGTTACAACCGCACAGGCCCTTCGACACCCGAACTGGGCGATGGGAAAGAAAATCACGATTGATTCGGCTACGATGATGAACAAGGGGCTGGAGGTGATCGAAGCCGGGTGGTTGTTCGGCCTTCCCGCAGAGGCGATCGATGTCCTGATCCATCCCCAGAGCATCGTTCATTCACTGGTGGAGTACCGGGATGGAAGCGTGATCGCCCAGATGGGGGTTCCGGACATGAGGCTTCCCATAGCCTACGCCCTCTCGTACCCAAATCGCCTGACCCGGGATGAAGAAACCCTCGATCTCCGGAAAGTCGGAACCCTGACGTTTCTCCATCCTGATCCGGTTCGTTTTCCCGCCCTCCGGCTGGCTTATGAGGCAGCGAAAGCCGGGGGAACGATGCCGGCTGTTCTGAATGGGGCGAATGAAATGGCCGTGACGGCCTTTATCGCAGAACAGATGCGATTTGACAGGATTGTTTCGGTGGTGCAAGAGGTTCTCTCCCGTCATCGTAAGCAGGCGGACCCGGGGATCGACGCGATCCTCGCGGCGGACCGCTGGGCAAGGGAAGAGGCGGGGAACATCATTAAAGGAATGAAAAATTGATCGGAATCAGCATCGCATCGGTGGTTGTTTTATTGGGTGTCCTGATCTTCGCCCATGAGCTCGGTCATTTTCTGATGGCGAAGCGGGCGGGAGTCGGGGTCCTGAAATTTTCGCTCGGATTCGGCCCGCGGATCCTCGGCAAAAAAATTGGGGAAACGGAATACCTCCTCTCGCTGATCCCCCTGGGCGGATATGTAAAGCTCCTCGGGGAATCCCCCGGGGAAGAATTGCCCGAAGAGGATGCAAAAAGGTCCTTTCTGAACCAGACGGTCTGGAGACGGATCTCGATTGTGGCGGCCGGACCGGTCTTCAATCTCCTGCTGGCCCTTTCGATCTTCACCCTCGTCAATATGATCGGGCTTCCCGTCCTGACGCCGGAAGTCGGTTCTCTGCAAACGAATTCCGCAGCGATGGAAGCCGGAATGAAGGCCGGGGACCGAATTATCGTCATGGACGGAAAGGCCGTAACGAAGTGGGATGAGATCTCCGCGATCGTTACGATCAGCAAGGAAAGACCGCTCAGGATCACCGTTCGCAGAGAAGCCGCTACCCTGGATTTTACAGTGACTCCGCGGCCCATGAAAACCCGAAACCTATTCGGTGAAGAGGTCGAATCCTACAAGATCGGCATCAGTCCGTCACCGCATACCTTCATCGAAAGGCGAAACCCCCTGTCGGCATTCGGGGAGGGCATCCGCCAGACATGGGTGATCAGCAAACTGACCGTGATCAGCCTCTTCAAACTGTTTCAGGGGATCATCTCCCCGAAGACCCTGGGCGGTCCGATCCTGATCGCCCAGATCGCGGGGGCGCAGGCAAAAGAGGGAATCGTTCAATTTCTTCTCTTCATGGCCCTCCTCAGCATCAATCTGGCGGTTCTCAACCTCCTGCCCGTTCCGGTCCTGGACGGCGGCCATCTGCTGTTCTACGGAATTGAATTGGTGACGGGACGCGAGATCAATGTCCGCTGGCGGGAAATGGCCCAGCAGGTCGGTTTTGTCCTCTTGATTCTCCTGATGATCTTCGTCTTCATGATGGACATCGAGAGGCTGAATATCCAATTTATCAACGATTTTATTCGAGCATTTACGGGATAGCGATGATCACCCTGGCGATGGAATGCGCAACGGAGACCGTGGGACTGGCCCTCCTAAGCGGAGAGGAAATTCTGGCCGAGTTTTATCTCGGTCCGGGAAGACACCACGCGGAGGTCCTGCTTCCCGCGCTGGAAAAACTCCTCCTTCTGTCGGGGATCCCCATGGAAAAAATCGATCTGCTGGCCTGCACGACCGGTCCCGGTTCGTTCACGGGGGTGAGAATGGGGGTGAGCACCGTGAAAGGCCTTGCGCTGGCCATGGGAAAACCCATCGTCGGGGTTTCGACGTTGGAGACTCTGGCCATGAATGTCTTTCCCACTCCGGGGCTGATCTGCCCGCTGCTCGATGCCCGCAGGGATCAAGTCTATGCGGGATTGTACCGGATGGGTCCGGATGGTTTTCCGGAAATCGTAACGCCGGAACGATTGACCGATATCGTGCATTTGATGCGGGATCTTCCGGCAGACGATGTCGAATTGATCGGGGACGGGGCGGTGCGTTACCGGGATCGGATCCTTGAATCCCGGCCCGGGCGGTGCGTCCCGTACGGGAGCAGGCAACACCGGCTCTATGCGTCTGCCGTCGGCATGATTGGCGTTCACCGTTATTCTCAGGGGCGGGGTGAGGATCCGCTCACCTTTTCGCCGAAATACCTTCGCCTCTCCGAGGCGGAGCTTAGGGTTGGAACAAAGGCGGGGAGGGAATCGGATTATCGCCGGGAGACAGCCATGAGACAAGGGTTGACATCATGATCAAATTACGGTAGATAGAACCCATTATGAATCACAACGGTTTCATTGCCGGCGAAGGGTTTCCTTTTATTATCCCGCTGGCCGTCGCGACTCTGCTGGCCTTTCTGGCCGGGTTCAAAGGAGTTTCCCTGGTCCTGTTGGGCGTGACGTTATTTGTGGTCTGGTTCTTTCGCAATCCGCAGAGAAATACACCGGAAAAGGACGGCCTGGTCATTTCCCCTGCGGACGGCAGGGTGATCCGGATTGAAGAGACGACCAGCGATGAGCAGCCCGGTCGAACTTTTCAAAAGATCAGTATCTTCATGAATGTTTTCAATGTTCATGTCAACCGGATTCCCTGTTCCGGCGAGGTCCGGTTCGTCCGTTACCGGGAGGGGAAATTCCTGTCGGCCAACCTGGACAAGGCATCCAAGCTCAACGAAAGGAACACCGTCCTGCTGCAGACGGCCGACGGAAAGGAGATCATGACCGTCCAGATCGCCGGACTGATTGCAAGGAGGATCGTCTGCTGGCTGAAGGAGGGGATGCAGGTGACCAGAGGGGAACGATTCGGTCTGATCCGTTTCGGTTCGCGGGTTGAGGTATTTCTGCCGCTCTGCTCGACCATTCTCGTCAGAGTTGGAGAAAAGGTGCGGGCAGGCGAGACGCCCATAGGAGAGCTGA
>JAPLJY010000349.1 GCA_026388345.1 Deltaproteobacteria bacterium | reverse complement strand
CTCCACGCTCAGCAAGGAGTTGGCGGATTCCCTTGCCGGTATGAAAAGGGTCGATGAGGCCAGGGCGGTGGGGAGACTCCTGGCAAAGCGTCTTCAGGATGCCGGTATTGAGAATGTTGTCTTCGACCGGGGTCGGTTCCTTTATCACGGAAGGGTCAAGGCCTTGGCCGACGGCGCGAGGGAAGCGGGGCTGAAGTTTTAGCCTGCAATTCGACAAACCACAGCGAAGGGATGATCGTAGGAAACGAAGAATATGGATGAATTGGAACTTCTCGACAGGGTGATTACGATAAACAGAACGGCCAAGGTGGTGAAGGGCGGACGGCGTTTCCGGTTCAGTGCCGTGGTTGTGGTCGGCGATGGAAAGGGCTCCGTCGGCGCCGGGCTGGGTAAGGCCCATGAAGTTCCGGAGGCGATCCGGAAGGGCATGGAGCAGGCCAAGAAGGCGATGATCCGGGTAGCGGTGGAAAATCGGACGATTCCCTACAGCGTCATAGGGCATTACGGCGCAGGCAAAGTCCTGCTGAAGCCCGCGTCGGAAGGGACCGGGTTGATTGCGGGTGGGGCGGTTCGCGCCGTGCTGGAAGTGGCCGGTGTTCACAATATCCTGACAAAATGCATAGGATCGCATAATCCGCACAACCTGGTCAAGGCGACCATCGAGGGACTGCGACAGTTGAGGGCGCCGAACGAGATTCTTGCCGCCAGGGGCAAGGGCGTTGCCGAAAATTAAGGCTGAGAGGGATTGGCTGTGGGTAAAATGGTCAAGATTACATTGATTCATAGTTACATCGGCAGACCGGAGGCGCAGCGCAGGGTCCTTCGCGGCATGGGTCTGGGCAAGGTCAATAAAAGCGTGGTGCTGAACGATACACCGGAAATACGCGGGATGATCCGGAAGGTCGATCACCTGGTGGCTGCGGTGGAAGTTGAGGGGAACGGGAAATGAATCTGGGAACATTGAAGCCGCCGGAAGGTTCGCGGAAAAAGAAGAAGAGGGTCGGTCGCGGCGACGGCTCGGGACATGGCGGCACGGCCGGCAAGGGTGCAAAGGGCCAGAACGCCCGTTCCGGACACAGTGTCCGGCCCAATTTCGAAGGGGGACAGATGCCCCTTACCCGAAGGATGCCCAAGAGGGGATTCAAGAATCCCATGAGGCGGATCATCGCGATCGTCAATATTGAACAGTTGAAAAGGTTTCAAGAGGGATCCATCGTGGATCGCGAAACCTTGGCGGCGTTCGGCTTGGTGTCGGGGCGTGTGGATGGGATCAAGGTCCTGGGAAACGGGGAGATCAATTTCCCCCTCTCCGTCAACGTCGATAGGGTCAGCCGTGGGGCAAGAGAGAAGATCGAAGCCGCGGGCGGCACCATTGTAGAGGTCATCTGATTTGTTAGAAGGCTTAAAAAATATCTCCAAGATACCTGAACTCCAGAAGAGGATTCTGTTTTCGTTTCTTTTACTTGGGGTTTACCGGATCGGCGCCCATGTACCGACGCCGGGGATCGATACGGCAGCACTCGCGGCTTTCTTCGAACAGGCCAAGGGTTCTCTGCTGGGGCTCTTCGATATGTTTGCGGGTGGCGCCCTGAGCAATCTTTCGGTCTTTGCGCTGGGGATCATGCCTTACATCAGTGCGTCGATCATCCTCCAGCTTCTGACCGTGGCCGTCCCCTACCTGGAGAAACTTTCCAAAGAGGGGGAGGCGGGCCGGAGAAAGATCACGCAGTACACCCGTTACGGGACGGTTGTCCTCAGTCTTATCCAAGGTTTCGGAATCTCGATCGGTCTGGAAAATATGGCAGGCCCCA
>JAPLJY010000054.1 GCA_026388345.1 Deltaproteobacteria bacterium | reverse complement strand
CTGGTTCAAATCAAGGCCGTCGTCAGAACCGGCAGCATGTATGATCCCCCCGGCCGGGAAGGACTTGCCGAGCTGACGGCCACGACGATGAGAACCGGGGGAACGGCCGGCATGAGCGGCGACGCCGTGGATGAGGCGCTGGAATCCATGGCGGCGACCTTTCACGTCTCCGTAAAACGGGATTCCGGCATCTTTGCGTTTTCCGTCTTGAAGAAGGACCTTAACCGGGGATTCGACCTGTTTTCAAGGACTTTGATGCAACCCTCTTTCGAGGAAAGCAAGCTGCTTATGGGCAAGGATCTAAAGATCGAGGAATTGAGAAGGATCTTCGATGATCCGCAGAAACTCGCCTTCCGGGAATTCGGACGTCTCATGCATGAGGGAAGTCCCCGCGGGAGGCTTACCACAAGTGACTCCATTCGTGTGATCCGGAGGGATGATCTGCTCCGCTGTCACAGGCTCTTCTTTCACCCGAAAAACATCATGATTTCCATCACCGGAGATATCGAGAGCAAAGAAGCGAAAATCCTCATCGACCGCTATCTTGGGACATGGACATCGCCGGAGGGAAAACCGGAAACCCCTCCCCTCCCCCGGCCCCAGGAAGGGAATATTTTCTTCCTGACCAAGGATGTTCCACAATCGATCGTGATCTTCGGCTGGCCGGCACCTGCCAAAAGGGACGCCCAGTTCTATCCATTTGAGGTGCTGGACTTTATCGTCGGTAGCGGTGGATTCCGCTCCCGGATTTTCCAGGAGATCCGGACCAATCTGGGTCTGGCCTACAGCACGGGCAGTTTTTACAAAGCAAATTCGGATTACGGACTGTTCGGCGTTTATGCCATGACAAAATCCGAATCAACCGTCAAGGTCTCCACCCGGATACGGGAAATCCTCCGAGAGATGGGCGAAAGACCAGTTTCCCCGGTAGAACTGGAAAGGACGAAGAAGGCAATCCTGAACAGTTTCATTTTTTCCTTCACGTCTGCGGAGCAGATCTCCCTCCAGCGATTGATGATCGAATATGATGGCATGCCCGAAGATTTTCTCACGGCCTATCGCTCCAAAATCGGAAACGTGAGGGCCGAAGATATCCGGGATATGGCGGGACAGTATCTTTCCCAGGCCAGGGCGATTATTCTGATCATCGGAAGCGACCAAGTTTATCAGGACATTTCTGCAAACTTCGGCAAGATCACACGAATTGATGCAACCTTTTAGAGGCACCGGATCTTTTTTCAGAACCTTGGATCGGAACTAAAATTTATCGACAAAGGATGAACGCCATTTCATGGAAAAGAAGCAGACAGTCATCACAGAAAAGGTTGATTTGACCAACAATGATGTCCTACGCAATCTCTGCGGGGAACAGGATAAGAACATCAAACTCATCGAAAAATTCGCGACGGTCAGGCTGGGAGTCCGCGGGAGTACCATTTCAATCAGCGGCGACAGGATCTCCGTCCTTCATATCCGAAATCTGCTCTCACAATTGAATGAAATCTCCAGGAAGGGATACCTCCTTTTTCCTTCCGATATTGAGTACGCCCATCGGATTCTCTCCGAAGATGCCGCAGCGGATCTGCAACGGATCTTTCTGGATACGGTATTTATTTCATCGAAAAAACGGATCATCACCCCCAAGAGCATCGCGCAGAAACTCTACATTGATGCAATCCGGAATACGGACATGGTTTTTGGTATTGGCCCCGCCGGAACCGGGAAGACATATCTGGCCATGGCCATGGCTGTCGCCGCATTGCTGGATCAGAAGGTCACCCGCATTTCACTGGCCAGACCGGCAGTCGAAGCAGGCGAGAAGCTTGGTTTTCTTCCAGGCGATCTTGCAGAAAAGGTCAATCCGTATCTACGGCCCCTCTATGACGCCCTTTTCGACATGCTCGATTTCGACCGGGCCTCAGCACTGATCCGCAAAGGAGTCATCGAGGTTGCGCCTCTCGCTTTCATGAGGGGGCGGACGTTGAACGACTCCTTCGTCATCCTCGATGAGGCCCAGAATACGACAACAGAGCAGATGAAGATGTTTCTGACAAGGCTCGGATATGGATCCAAGGCCGTGATCACTGGTGATGTGACGCAGATCGATCTCTCAACGGACAAGATATCCGGTCTCGTGGAAGCGGAGGAACTCCTCCGCAAAACGGAAGGTATCCGTTTCGTCCACTTCTCCGAGTTAGATGTGGTAAGGCATCCACTGGTACAGGAGGTGATACGTGCCTACAACCACCGGGATCGCCAAAAAAAAAGAAATGATGGCCGGCTGAAAGACGAAACGAAAAAATATCGATGAGGCAAATGGAAGGTCTGATGTCCATTTCGATTCAAAATCGTCAGAAAAGGCAAAGGATAGACGTCAGCAGGGTGCGGAGAAGCCTGAAGCGACTTCTAAAGGAACTCAACTGCCAAGATAGCGAAATCAGTCTTCTTCTGGTAGACGACAACCAGATCCGGGAAATCAATAAGACTTATCTTAAAAGGGACTGCCCGACCAATGTGATCTCTTTTTCGATGACGGAGGGCTCCTTCGGCCACATTCATCCGGAGATCCTGGGGGACATCATTCTTTCCATCGAAACGGCAGCCCGAGACGCCCTGACCGGCCATCTTGATTTCATGGATGAAGTGGAATTTCTGCTCATCCACGGTCTTCTCCATCTTATAGGATACAATCATGAAAAAACATGCGCCGATGAAGCGGAAAAGATGAAAAAACGCGAGCGGGAACTCTTTTTTATGTTAAGGCATTATGATCTTGACTGACATCCCCTCTATTGGATGAGGATCACCTGCCCCGGATGGATATTATCCTTTTGCGCCATCCGGTTCAGTGAGAGCAACTTCTCAAGCGACATGTTATTTTCCCGGGCGATCCGGTTCAGGCTATCCCCCTTTTTGATCGTGTACTTCTTCGGGGTCATCGATTCCGAATCTTTTCCCGGCAGCGGTTTTGTCCCCGTCCTGACGATCCCCTTTTTTTCTGGACTGTCTTCCTTGTTCCGTTCCTTTCCCCGGATTTCTTCTTCATTTCTCTTCGCAAACCGAAGTGTCTGGCCGATTTTCAAGGTGTCATTCTTCAGGTTATTGATCTTGCGGATTTCTGTAACGGAAATGTCATACTTCCGGGACAGGGAAGCCAGTGTATCTCCTTTTTGAACCTGATGACGGATGGTCTTACCGGGCTTGACCTCCTTCTCGGCCCGAACCGACGTTTTTGCGCTCCGGAGGGGTACATTCAACTTCTGACCCGCCACCAAACGCTGCTTCGACAAATTGTTGGCGGAACGGATCGCCCCGACGGAGGTCTTGTATTTCTGTGCAATGGAATCGAGGGTTTCCCCCTGCCGCACCTTGTGCTTGATGACCACCCCGCGAACCGCCTGGAAAGAGGCGCGCGGTCTATCCACTTGAGGAATTTCAGCGACCATCCTGAGCATCGGTTCCGCCTTCTCCGGCGGTACTTTCAGTTTGTAGGGTCGGTCCGGTGTCATACGATGTCTAAGCTCGGCGTTCAGGATATTCAGGTTCTCCTCTGATGTTTCGAGTTTCTGGGCAATATCTTGCAAACGCATGCATCGGTTGATCTCGGCTACTTCATAAGACAAAATGTCTTTTTTGGATTCACTCGACCCGAGATCCATGCCATATTTCTGCGGATCCCGGACAATGATCAACGTTGCCAGAAAACGGGGGACGTAACGTGCTGTTTCATAGGGAAGACGTTGATAGAGGTCCCAGAATCGATCCAGATAATTGATGTGCTGAGAGGCGATGGTGCGCATGACCCGCCCCTCTCCGCAATTGTATCCGGCAAGGACCGTCAGCCAGTCGCCGAACATTGCGTGCAGATCCTTGAAATAATCGATGGCTGCACGCGTAGATTTTTCGACGTCCATTCGTTCGTCTATCCAGTCATCCCGATTCAATCCGTATTTATAACCGGTCGAGGGGATGAACTGCCATAAACCGAGAGCCCTTGCAGTCGATAGCGCATTAATTTTGTAGCCGCTTTCCACCAGCGGCAGCCAGGAAAGCTCCTCCGGCAGACCCGCCTTCTTGAGTTCCCGCAAAATGACGGGCCGATAGATCATCGACCGCTGATAGGATGCGATGAAAAAATCGCGTTCGGCTGTCTGAAACAGACGGATCTCCTTTTCGACATCCGCATTGGTGATGATCGGAATCTCCCCGCGCTTGCCCTTCGCAACGGAAGGGAGTGAATTGTATATGGACAGGATTCGCTTCGAAATCATGAGTCGGAGATCATCCTTTTGCCGTGTAATATCCGGGTTGCCGTTGGTGTCGAGCAGGAGGGCATAGGCCTGATCCAGCATCTGGAGGGCATCTTCCAGTTCGCCGTTGACCCAGTACTTGTGTGACTCATCCAGAAGCAAGAGGGCTTCTTCCATGATATCCCTTTCCGTCTCCTCTTCGCGCAGACTGAGCCTTTCCCGATGATTCGATTTTAAGGGATTCTTAACGGGGTTATTTTTTAACGTCTCGCCCTTCTTAGACAGCTCCGACGATAGGATCGGTGGAGGAGTTGCTGCCGGGAGAAGAGATTTTATCATCCCATCCTGATTTTTCGGAATATCGGTAGTATTCTCAATCGGAGGGTCGTTCACCGGATAAGGAGGCTGTTCCACGCCACCCTTCTCCAGAAGATTGGTCTTTTTATTCAGGGCGGATTCATTGGCCAAAGGCTGGGGCAGCAACGGAGACTCTGTACGAGCCGCCTCCTGAATTGATGGGGGGTTATTTTTCAACGCTTCATGGCTGGACGCCACACACGACATAAGCGTCAAACCGCAAAAACCAATGATTGTAAGGATAATCGGGATCATCGAAATCTTATTTCGGAACATCTTCGACTCCTTGCTGTCACATTTAAATTCGCCCATAATGAAAATGCCATTATCCGGACATCTCCATTGCATGCAGTCCAACCCATTTTATGGCTGTGCAGTGCTATAGCATATTTTCTCTCATCCCCCAAATTTTAATGCAGAAGATAGGCCTCGATGAAATCATCGATATCGCCATCCAGAACCCGGTTTACATTGCCGGTCTCGACATTCGTCCGATGATCCTTGACCATTTTATACGGGTGCAGCACATAGGAGCGGATCTGGCTCCCCCAGGCAATATCCTTTTTCGTCTTGTTGATCTCGTCAAGCTTTTCATTCTGCTCCCGGAGTTTCATCTCATAGAGACGGGAACGGAGGTATTTCATGGCCATTGCTTTGTTCTTGTGCTGCGAACGCTCGTTCTGACACTGGACGACAATTCCCGTCGGAAGATGGGTGAGCCTCACCGCGGAATCCGTTTTGTTCACATGCTGGCCGCCGGCGCCGGTTGATCGATAGGTATCGATGCGCAGATCTTTTTCATCGATTTCAATCACGATCCGGTCGTCAACCTCGGGATAGACAAAGACAGACGCGAATGACGTATGACGGCGGGCGCCGGCATCAAAAGGGGATATTCTCACCAACCGGTGGATTCCGATTTCCGCCTTGGCATAACCGTATGCGTATTCGCCCCGCAGCGTCCAGGTCACACTCTTTATGCCGGCTTCGTCACCCGGCAGATAATCGATAATGGTGGCATCGAGGCCTTTTCTCTCCGCCCAGCGCAGGTACATCCGCAGCAGCATCTCCGCCCAGTCCTGCGCCTCCGTACCCCCGGCACCAGCATGTATCGACAGGATCGCATTCATGGGATCCTGCTCGGAACCGAGCATCATCTTCAGCTCATCATCACGAACGGCGGTATTGAGCGTTTCCAACTCGGATCGGATCTCCTCCTGGGTCTGGTCATCCCGTTCCTCCGAGGCGATTTCGGAAAGAATCCGCAGATCATCAAGGCTGCTTTTCTGCTTCTTCCACTTCTCAACCGCATCCGTCAACCGGCTCTTTTCCCGAAGGATCCCACTCGCCTTCTCAGGGTCACTCCAAAAACCGTCCCGCAGGGATTCCTTTTCCAGCTCTCGGATACGCAATTCCTTTTCCGGAATGTCAAAGACACACCCCGAAATGTTCGATTCTCCGGGCCAGATCGATCAACGTTTCATGAATTCCTTCCAGCATGGTTCCTTCTCCTTTTTTGTATGAAATCACTCAGAATCAACAACAATCCGCACAAGTAAACAAACAGGTCTCCATATGCCGCATAAAAGGTCTTCTCGTCAATGAATTTCACCTCACCCTTCAGAACGGTTCTTTCAAAGACGCCCGTCCGGGAGAGAATCATCCCCGTCGGATCGATCACGGCGCTGATCCCGGTATTGGCCGCACGGACCAGATAGAGGCGGTTTTCAACCGCCCGGAAAACCGTCATCGAGAGATGCTGGTATGGCGCCGACGTTCTTCCGAACCAGGCATCATTCGTGATGTTCACCAGAAGATCGGCCCGATTCCGTTTGTAATCCCTTGCAGCTTCCGGGAAGATCCCCTCATAACAGATCAGGACACCGAGACGGCGGCCATCGCTGACGAGAGGATCGAATCCTTTCCCCGGCCGGAAGTCGCCGACCCCGGCCACGAGTTTGCCGATGAATGGGAAGAGTTGCCTCAGGGGAACATACTCCCCGTAAGGAACCAGATGCACCTTGTCATACCGACCCGCAACGACCCCATCGGGCCGGAGCAGGTATGCGCTGTTCATAAAAGAAACCCTTCCGTTTTCCTCTTCATAGCTCGGACTGCCGAAGAGAAGTGGTCGACCGGATATCCGGGCCAGATGAACCACCGCCTCCCGTAGCGGGTCGGGGCGTTCAAAGTAGAACGGGGCCGCCGTTTCCGGCCAGACGATGAGTCCTCCCGGTGCCGGGATGGCACGCAGGGAAAGCGAATGGTAAATATCCAGCGTTTCCGACTGGTAGCGTGCGTCCCATTTGATGTTCTGATCGATATTCCCCTGAACGAGGGCCACCTCCATGGGGGATGCTTTCTTCAACGATTCTTGAATATCTGCCGTGCGAAAATGACCGTAACCATAGATGACCGCCAATACGGCACACGCGGTCGCGATCTCAGCCGCCGGATATCTGCTCCTGCGGAATTGTGCCGTTAAAACATTGTACAGAACCGCGTTGAACAGAACGATCGCGAATGTGATTCCATAGGTTCCGGTGATATCGGCAATCTGAATGATGTTACTGAAGAGATACTGCGAATAGGCAAGATTTTCCCAGGGGAAACCGGTCAGAAAATGAGAACGGGCAAATTCGAGGACGGTCCACAGCAGGGGTGCCGACAGATAAACAGCGTTTCCTCTTGCCTGCAGGAACACAACCCCCATGGCAAAAAATGCCGTGTAGAGGCTCAGGTATGCGGCAAGCAAAAGCACAGCCGCAATCCCAGCGTAAACGGGAAGATAGCCGTATTGTACCACGACATAGGAAATCCAGTAGAGGATTCCCACATGTGCTATCAGACCGGTGAGAAAACCAATTTTAAACCCTTCTTTTGGTTTCGCATCCCGCAGGGCATGGAAAAGGGGAAGCAGCGCCACCCACGCCAGGATTCCGTCTCCGAACTTCGGAAAAGAGAAAAACAGAAGAAGGCCGGACAGCAGGGCCATCGCCGGACTCAAAAATGCTTTCAAATGCGTCGTATAAAATGTCATGAATTCTGATTTCTTAAAGTGCACGTAAAAATTCCGGTCGGAGTGTTCCTGGATTTCTCTGCTCCAGAACGTGTTCGATCATCCGCACCGTCTTCTCCTTATCCAGAGGAAGGCGCGCCCGTACGGGAAGATAGTTGGAGGCGTGGTTGGATGTAAAAAAACAGTTGGTGAAGGAGGCGTTTCGCACGATCAGGGCAAGCTCCCGGAGAAAACCGAAGGTGTCGGGCAGGACAAACCGGCCATGTGTATAATCATCGTAGAGCGGCGTTCCGGGAACCAGCATCAGCGTCAGGGCGCCGACAAAATCGGGATCGATTTCGGTCAGAATTCCTGCCGTGTCCAAGGCATGTTCGATGCCCCTCTCAATACCCCCGATCCCCAGAAGAATCGTCACGGAGAGGGTCATGCCGGCTTCCCTGATCCGCCTTCCGGCCTCGATCAACTGCGCAGCATTTACGCCCTTGACGATTGTCCGGAGAAGCTCCTCGTTTCCCGTTTCGACGCCCATATAGACCATCCTGAGGCCCAGGGCGTGCAATGCTGCAAGGTCCTCCGGTGATTTTCTCAGGATGCTCTTCGCATTGGCGTAGGTTCCGACCCGTTCGACCCCACAAACATGCTTTTGAATGCAGGCAAGGATCTCCAGGAGCCTCAGCTGTGGAATGATCATGGCATCACCGTCGCAGAGGAATACGCGGTTTACCGGGATGCATCTTCCCACCTCCCGAATATCCTCTTCGATTTCCGCGAAGGTCTTGATCCTGAATCGTTCACCCTTGTACGTCGGACAGAAAGTACAACGATTATGGGAACAACCCACGGTGACCTGGAGAAGCAGGCTGTCAGCCTCGCTCGGCGGTCTGATAATCATCCCTTCGTACTTCATACTTCAGATCATCCCTTTCCGGGTGCTCTTTCCAGGACAGGTATCCATAATTTCCGTAACAATACAAAAGGGGGCTGACCATGGTTGGTCAACCCCCTTTTGGCGATTGGCGGGGTCGATGGGACTTGAACCCACGGCCTCCGGCGTGACAGGCCGGCGTTATAACCAGCTTAACTACGACCCCGAATAAGAAATTCTATTCCCTGTTGAAACCCGATCTTGCAGCTCCCTGTGATTCGGACCGGGGCAGCTTTAAGGATTTCGCTATTTCCATGGTAGGCGGAACAGGACTTGAACCTGTGACTTCCACGGTGTAAGCGTGGCGCTCTCCCAACTGAGCTACCCGCCCGGATCACCTTCATTTTTGCGAGGTACTTAACAGCGATTCCCCCTGTTGTCAAGGATTAATTGAATCACTGCCGTTCACGCGGCATGGTCTGAAACGGGAGGGAGATGCTTCTTTTCCCCTCCAATGGGATCCTCGTCTGGCTTCATCGCTTCACCGCCCGAATCGGTCTGCACTTTCGTTTCCTCTTCCGGCAGAAGCGCAAACTTCAGGACTTCATCGACATGCTCTACAAGGATGATTTTCAAGTTTTTCAACACATTGGCCGGAACATCTGCCAGATCCTTTTCATTGTCTTTGGGAATAATCACGGTCCGGATATTCCCCCGATGGGCCGCGAGCAGCTTTTCTTTCAGCCCTCCGATCGGCAGAACCCTGCCCCTCAGCGTGATTTCACCCGTCATGGCCAGATCGCCACGGACTTTCCGGCGGATGAAGGCAGAGGCAATGGAGGTCGCCATCGCAATGCCGGCGGAGGGTCCGTCCTTGGGAATCGCCCCTTCGGGTACATGAACATGGATATCCGTCTCCTTGTAGAAACCTTCCGGCAGTCCGAATTGCCCAGCCCGGGCGCGCACGTATGTCAGCGCCGCCTGCGCCGACTCTTGCATGACGTCCCCTAACTTTCCGGTCAGGGTCATCTTTCCGGTCCCTTGCATGATGGAGACTTCGATGACCAGCAGCTCTCCTCCGACCTCGGTCCAGGCGAGACCAATCGTGAGTCCGATTTCATCCCGGCCTTCGGTTTCCCCGTGACGGAATTTCGGCACGCTCAGATACCCGTGAATCGACTTGGAGGAGATCCGGATATGCTTAATCCCTCCGTCGGCCACAATCTTCCGGGCGACCTTCCGGCAGATTGATGCGATTTCCCTCTCCAGATTTCGGACACCAGCCTCCCGGGTGTATTGACGGATGATCGTCAACAATGCCCCGTCCGTAAAGACCACGCCGTCTTCCTTCAGCCCGTTGGCCTCCATCTCCTTACGCACAAGGAAACGCTTGGCGATGTTGAGCTTTTCCTGTTCGGTGTAACCGGCAAGACGGATGACCTCCATCCGGTCCTGAAGCGGCGCGGGGATGGTCTGCAGGACGTTGGCCGTGGTAATGAACATGATATCGGAGAGGTCGTAGTCGACTTCCAGATAATTGTCGTTGAAAGCATTGTTCTGCTCCGGATCGAGAACCTCCAACAGCGCCGAAGATGGATCCCCCCGGAAATCGGAACTCAGCTTGTCCACCTCATCCAGACAGAAGACGGGATTGTTCGTACCGGCCTTCTTGAGAAGTTGAATGATTTTCCCGGGCATGGCCCCGATATAGGTCCGCCGGTGGCCGCGGATTTCCGCTTCATCCCGGACACCGCCGAGGGAGAGCCGGACAAACTTTCGATTGGTTGCGCGGGCGACGGATTTTGCGATGGAGGTCTTCCCGACACCCGGCGGCCCTACAAGACAGAGGATGGGGCCCTTGTTCTTCTTGACGAGGGTTTGAACGGCCAGATATTCGATGATCCTCTCTTTGACCTGCTTGAGACCGTAATGGTCTTCTTCCAAAATGGTTTCCGACGCCTTCAGGGTGTGGCTGTTTTCCGTTTTTTCGGACCAAGGCATGTCGAGCAGCCAGTCGATGTAGTTGCGGACCACCGTCGCCTCGGCAGACATCGGGGCCATCATCTGCATCTTCTTGATTTCCTGTTTTACCTTTCGATGCGCCTCTTCGGATAGTTTTTTCTGCTTCAGACGTTTTTCAAGCTCTACGATCTCGTTGCGAAAATCGTCTTTCTCACCCATCTCCTTCTGGATCGCCCGCATCTGTTCATTCAGGTAGTAGTCCTTCTGGGTCTTTTCCATCTGCTTCTTGACCCGTCTTTTGATCTTCTCCTCAACATGCAGGATCTCGATCTCCGAGAGCATCAGTTCATAGATCGTTTCCATTCTCTCGGGAATGTTGCAGATCTCGAGGATCTTCTGCTTGTCTTCCAATTTGGCGTTGACCTGAGAAATGACGACATCGGCAAGCTTCGAGGGATCCTCGATGGAAGCGATCGTCCCGACCATCTCCAGATGAACCTTCTTGGTCATCTTGGCATAGGTTTCAAAAGACTCCCGGATGCTCCGCATCAGGGCTTCGATTCTGACATCTTCCGATTTCCCAATCTCTTCGAGTTCGTCAGCCTGGACCAGGAAATATTCCTCGCAGGGAAGGTATTCGCGGATGATCCCTCGTTTTTTTCCTTCAACCAGAACCTTGACTGTACCATCAGGAAGGCGCAGCAGCTGGATGATGATCCCGATCGTCCCGATGCGATAGATCTCATCTTCACCCGGATCATCCTTATGGGCACTTTTCTGCGCAACCATGAAGATCTCTTTCTCGTCCTTCATCGCGGATTCCAACGCGGCGATCGATCTTTCCCTCCCCACAAACAGGGGAACGATCATGTGGGGAAAGACTACCACATCCCGAAGGGGCAGAAGGGGAATGTCCATCGTCACCGAACTCCTGTCCCCGTTTTCTTCATTGTCGAACATCATCTCATCTTCCTGTTTCACTTGAAATCAAGCGGTCTCCGCTTTCTTTTCGAAAAGGAGTATCGGATTTTCCTTGTTCATCACGACTTCCTCGCTGATGACGCATTCCTTCACATCAGGCGTGGACGGCAGTTCGTACATGATGTCGAGCATCGTATTTTCCAGAATCGCGCGCAGACCTCGCGCACCCGACTTCCGTTCGACGGACAGTGTCGCAATGGCCCGAAGCGCGCCGTCCGTAAATTTCAGCTTGACCCCTTCCAACTCAAAAAGCTTCTGATATTGCCGGACAATGGCGTCCTTGGGTTCAACAAGGATTCGAATCAGATCTTCCTGCGACAATTCATTCAGGGAAGCAATCACGGGGAGTCGACCGATAAACTCCGGGATCAAGCCATATTTCAGCAGATCTTCAGGACGCACCTCTTTCAGCAACTGATCCGTCTTTTTATCACGCTTGCTGCGGATCTCAGCCCCGAAACCCATCGCGTTGAAGCCGGTCCGGCGCGCGATGATGCCTTCCAGATCATTGAACGCCCCTCCGCAGATGAACAGGATGTTGGTCGTGTCGACTTGGATGAATTCCTGCTGAGGGTGCTTTCTCCCCCCTTTGGGTGGAATGTTGGCCGTCGTCCCTTCGATGATCTTCAGGAGGGCCTGCTGGACCCCCTCTCCCGAAACATCCCGCGTGATGGATGGATTTCCTGATTTCTTGGCGATCTTGTCTATTTCGTCAATATAAACGATCCCTTTTGACGCCTTCTCAACATCATAATCGGCATTCTGGAGGAGGCTGAGAATGATATTCTCCACATCCTCTCCCACATAGCCCGCCTCGGTCAGCGTTGTCGCATCGGCGATTGTGAAGGGGACATTCAAGATCCTGGCGAGGGTCTTCGCCAGAAGCGTCTTGCCGGACCCGGTCGGCCCGATCAGCAGGATGTTGCTCTTGTGGATATCGACTCCGTCCATATCGACGCGGGAAAACAACCGGCGGTAGTGGTTGTAAACAGCAACAGACAGAACCTTCTTCGATCTTTCCTGCCCGATGACATACTGATCGAGAAATTTCGCAATGCTTTTCGGTTCAGGAATTCCCTTGCGGAACTCCTCCGTTCCCGGTTTCTCGCACTCTTCCTCCACGATGCAACGACAGAGCTCAATGCATTCATCGCAGATATAGGCCGTGGGGCCGGCGACGAGCTTCTTGACCTCACTCTGGTTCTTTCCACAGAATGAACAGAACAAAAGTCCCCGTCCGGTCTGCGGATCTCTTCCTTTTCTAACCATACAACAATATCCTCTTTATTAAATTATTCCTCTTAAACCCGTTTGACGATGATTTCATCGATGATGCCGTATTGCCTCGCCTGATCCCCTGTCATGTAATAGTCCCGTTCGGTGTCGGCCGTAATCTTTTCCAAGGGCTGACCCGTCAGATTCGCCAGAATCTGATTTAGCTCATCTTTCAACCGCAGGATCTCCCTCGCCTGAATGTCGATATCCGTCGCCTGTCCCTGGAATCCGCCCAGGGGTTGGTGGATCAGGATTCGCGCATGTGGCAGCGCAAACCTCTTTCCTTTTTGACCCGCCGCCAGAAGAAGGGCACCCATGCTCGCCGCCTGTCCCATGCAAACCGTACATACCGCAGGCTTAATGTAGCGCATCGTATCGTAAATCGCCATCCCCGAACTGACATGACCGCCGGGGGTATTCAGATAAAAAAAGATCTCCTTGTCGGGATCATCCGATTCCAGATAGAGCAACTGCGCGATGACAAGGTTCGCCACCTCATCATCGATGGCCGTCCCGAGGAAGATGATGCGATCCCGGAGGAGTCTCGAATAGATATCGAATGCCCTCTCCCCGCGACCGTCCTGCTCGACCACCATTGGGATCAGAGTCATTTCCCCTCCTCCGTCGTCTGCTTCTTTTCGTTCTTTATCGTAATCACCTTCGCGTTCGCCTCCAGGAACTCATAGGTCTTCCGGTTGAGAACCTCGCTCCGGATGTTGTCAATCAGATCGTCCTTTTCAAGTGACTTCTTCAGTGCTTCATAATCCTGGGCTCTCTGCGCGGCGATTTCCCGGATCTGCTTTTCCACCTCGTCGTCTCCTGCGGTCAGTCCCTCCTTGCCGGCAATACCCTTGAGCAGAAGCACCGTTTTCACAATCTTGGCTGCCTCCTCCCGGAACTGATCATGTAGCTTGAAACTGAATTCAGCCGCTTTTTTCGAATCCATACCGCCGGAGACCATTCGCCGCTGCGTGTCGGACATCATATAGTAGATCTGCCGTTCCACAAAAGACTCCGGAACCTCGAACGCATTTTTCTCCAGGAGTCGGTCGCTGATCTGTCTTTCAAAAGCCGCAGCGATCTTCCGCTTCTTCTCTTCTTCCAGGTTCTTCCGGATATCGTCCCTGAGGGCCTCAAGAGATTCGTACCTTTCAAAATTCTTGATAAATTGCTCATCGATCTCCGGAAGCTTCTTGATCCGAACGCCTTTGATCATAACGGTAAATTCAACATCTTTTCCGGCCAGATGTGCGGCGTGGTAGTTCTCCGGAAACTTGACGGCGACGGACTTCGACTCATCTTTCCTCATGCCGATCAGCTGCTCCTCGAAACCGGGGATGAATGTCTTCGAACCGATTTCAAGCAGGTAATTATCCGACTTCAGCTCCTTGAGCTGCTCGCCGGTAAGGGCTCCCACGAAATCGAGGGTAACGAAATCCCCTACAAGAATCCCACGGTCCTCACTCACCTCTTCCATGGTGGCAAACATCTGCCGGACTTCCTGCATCCTTGCTTCAAGGTCCTCTCCGGTCACCACCAGCTCTTCTTTCTCCAGTTCAAGTCCAAGATAATCCCTCGGTTCGACGGCGGGCTCCACTTCGACCGTTGCCGAAAAGTTAAAATTCTTTTCCGCTTCGATTCCCTTCTGTTCGATCTCCGGCTGTGTCACCGCCGGAATTTCTTTTTCCTGCAGCGTCTCCCAGTAATACCGGTTCACCAGATTGGAGACCGTTTCTTCCTCGGCCTCTTCCCGGTAATGCGCCTCGAGGATACCCCGCGGAATCCTGCCCGGCCTGAACCCCCTGACCTTGGCCTTCTTCCCCACCTTGCGGTAAACCGAGTCCAACTCATTCTTTACATCCGCCCAAGGGATATCAAAGGATAGTTTCTTCTTTACGGTACTGATATCATCGATTTTTACGGCGGCACTGATGTCACTCACGGCAATTTGCTCCTTTTTCCAAATATAATGTAATCGGATGATCCTCAGATTGGTGCGAGAGAGGGGAGTTGAACCCCTATCCGCTCAGGCGGGCTGGATCCTAAGTCCAGTGCGTCTACCAGTTCCGCCACTCTCGCAGGGTAGAAGCCACACTTTTATAAACATTGCCCCACTGATTGTCAATATCCATTATCGGAGAAACATCCGTAAAATATTAAAAAACCGCCTTTTCGGCGGTTTTATTATCATTGGTCGGGGCGAGTGGATTTGAACCACCGGCCCTCTGAACCCCATTCAGATACGCTACCAGACTGCGCCACGCCCCGACATGAATCAGCTCAATTTTCAGCGCTCTTACCACCAACCATGGCCCATGTCAAGGGCGGAGATACAAAATACTTGAATTCGGACAATGGTTCAAGTATATACTAGTCTCATCAGGAGATATGCGATGGCCGGAGGCAATGTAAGCAGGATGATGTCTATGCCTAAAAACCCACTTTTTCTTGTGCCGGTGATTCTGTTCCTTATGGCCTCCCTATGCCATGCGGACATCTACAAATATACAGACGCTGAGGGGGTCATCCATCTGACCAATGTCCCCACGGAACACGATGTCCCCTATGTACTCGTCATGAGGGAGAAGCGTGTCATTATTCAGTTGAAAGGGGATATCGCGCTTTACGACGATCTGATCACCCGCGCCTCGGAACGATACCGAATAGATTCCGCGCTGGTCAAAGCCGTCATCAAGGCGGAATCGAACTTCAATCACCGGGCCGTCTCACCCGTTGGCGCACGGGGCCTGATGCAACTCATGCCGGCGACTGCGGCAACGCTTCAGGTAAAGGATTCCTTTCATCCCGAGACCAACATCGACGGCGGCGTACGCTACCTCCGTTACCTCATGAATATGTTCAACGGAAACCTTCCGCTCGTTTTGGCTGCCTACAATGCGGGTGAAAATGCCGTCATGCGGCACAACAACCGCATCCCCCCCTATCCGGAAACGCAGACTTATGTGAAACGCGTCCTGACTTATTTCGACGGGTACAGCAAGAGGAGCGGTACCCCCTGAAATCGATCAAGGCTCCGACCTTACAATCAGATACCCTTTGAGACCGTTCAGTTTCTTTTCTTTGATTCCGGGTAACGCCGTGAGATCCGCAAGGTCCCGGAATCCGCCCCTTTCCCTACGCAACTGAATGATCTGATAAGCCATTTTTTCGCCGATGCCGGGTACCAGGGAAAGCTCCTCCTCCGAGATGCGATTGAGGTCGACCGGCAGACCCAAGGCCAGCTTCCTTGCAGCGGCCATCTCCCCGATGTTCACCTCCCCCTGCGGAGAGGCCATCACGGCGGAACCAGTGGAAATTCCCACAAAGTCGGTCTTCCCCTGGTGATTCATTCTTGGAATCCCAGCGATATAAAGCACTTTCTCGACGGTCATTCCTTCCGTTAGAAAATAGATCCCGTCCCTACCCTGATCACCTGCGACCTCAACGGCCATCAACCCCTGCCCCTGGTTTCCCCAGGGGAGTGGCGTTTCCCGGATCGGCTGCCGGGCATGGAAAAGAGAGACTCCGTAAACGGTCAGAGAGATCATCAGAACCGCTATGGCGCCAAGTCTCTGTGCCTCGGAGACCAGCATTCAGGATTCCTTTCCCAAGCCGAAGGCGTCGTGCAGAACCGTGACGGCCAGTTCCGTGTACTTCGCCTCTACGACACAGGAGACCTTGATCTCGGATGTACTGATCATCATGATGTTGATCCCCTCGCGGGCAAGCGTTTGGAACATCCGGGCCGCAACCCCGGAGTGGCTGATCATGCCGACGCCAATGATCGATACCTTCGCCACATTGTCGTCGACTTCTATTTTTTCCGCGCCGACCTCCCGCATCACCTCGGAAATAATCCGCGTCGCCTCGCGGATATCCTTCCGGGAAACCGTAAACGTCAGATCCGTATGTCCCTGGATACTCGCATTCTGGATGATCATATCGACGAGAATGTTGTGTTCCGAAAGGGACGTAAACAGACAGGCCGCCACGCCGGGACGGTCCGGGACATGAATCACCGTGATTTTCGCCTGATCTCGGTCATAGGTTACACCTGCCACCACTTCCTTCTCCATATCCTTTTCCTCCCTGGTCACCAAGGTTCCTCCCTCATCCGTAAAAGAGGACTTTACATACACAGGCACATTGAATTTTTTAGCAAGCTCAACGGAGCGCGGCTGCAGCACTTTGGCCCCGGCCCTGGCCATCTCCAGCATCTCATCATAGGTGATCCGATCCAGCCTCCGGGCATTGCTGCAGATATTGGGATCGGTCGTGTACACACCGTCAACATCGGTATAGATGTCGCAGACATCGGCCTTGAGCGCCGCAGCCAGAGCTACGGCACTGGTGTCCGATCCGCCCCGCCCCAGGGTGGTGATGTTGTTTTCCCGATCGACCCCCTGGAAACCGGCCACAACCACGATGCTCCCCTTCCGCAACTCATCGCGGATGGCCTCCGTATCTACGCTCAGGATGCGGGCCTTCTTGAAGGCCTGATCGGTCAAAACCCGAACCTGAAATCCGAGGAAAGATTTTGCCGGGTATCCCATGCCCTTCAGCATGATCGCCAGCAGCGTGACCGTTACCTGCTCGCCCGTGGAGACCAGTGAATCGTACTCCCGGGGATCGGGTTCGTCCGCCGCCTTCTGTGCAAGTTGGATGAGACGGTCCGTCTCTCCCGACATCGCAGACAGGACGACCACCACGTCATTCCCCTCATCCTTTGTCCGGATCACCTTCTTCGCCACGTTGGCAATCTTGTCGAGATTGCCAACCGAGGTCCCTCCGTACTTCTGAACCACCAGAGCCATCTGCTAACATCCTCCTTCTTTGAGGGTCTGCCGCCAGAAACCAACCCGGTCCGGGCAGCAGGAAATATCGATTTTTCTTATATATTCATCCAGATATGTCATAAATACAAACAGGGCGCCGACCGGAACGGCCTCCCGAATCTTCTCCGCCCATTCAATGACCATGATGCCTCTGCCGGACAGGTACTCATCATACCCCATGTCAGGAAGGTCGGCGCATCCGGTCAAGCGATAGACATCCAGATGATAAAGGGCCATCTGCCGTCCCGGATACTCGTTGATCAGCGTAAAGGTCGGCGAGGTAACCGCGTAGTCCTCCGGAACACCGAGACCACGGGCAATTCCCTGCGTCAGACAGGTCTTGCCGGAGCCCAGTTCTCCGGTCAGCGCAACGACATCCCCTGCCTGAAGACCATCCGCCAGAATTCTTCCGATCCGGAAGGTCTCCTCCGGACTTTTTGATAACAGGACCATAACCGATCGCTCGCCTGAAATCATCTTACGCCCTCAGTACGGAGTCCGCTACGGCCGCAACCTTCTTCATCCTCGGAACGTCATGAACCCGAATGATCTGTCCTCCATTGAGGATCGCCGCCGTGACCGCTGCCGCCGTTCCCTCGCCACGTTCCACCGGCGTCCCCCCTGTGACCCGGCCGATAAAGGCCTTGCGGGAAGCTCCGACCAGAATCGGCCTTCCCAAAATCCTGAATTCACGGAGGTACCGGATGAGGCGCATGTTGTCCTCGGCAGTTTTGCCAAAACCGAGACCCGGATCGACCATAATCTGCGTCGGATCGATTCCCACATCCCCGGCCCGTTCGATCCTCTTTCTCAAATAAGCGATAATCTCGCCCCGCAGGGAATGGTACGCAAGCTCCCCCGCCTGCATCGACTTCGGCATTCCCCTCATGTGCATGAGCACGACAGCCGCACCGGCGTCAGCCACAATTTTTGCCATGGCCTCATCGGATCCCATCGCGCTGACGTCATTGACGATTTCCGCCCCCTCTTCCAGGGCTTTCCGTGCCACGGACGCCTTCATTGTATCGACCGAGAGCGGAAGATCGGTCCGCGATGCAAGGGCTCGGATGACCGGGATGACCCGCCGCATCTCCTCTTCCGGGGAAACGGGATCCGACCCGGGGCGGGTGGATTCTCCCCCGATGTCGAGGATGTCCGCCCCCTCCTCAGCCATCCGGATTCCCTCTTCGACGGCTTTTTCCGGGGAATCGAACCGGCCACCATCCGAAAAAGAATCCGGTGTTACGTTGATGA
Organism: Deltaproteobacteria bacterium; assembly: GCA_026388345.1. Next base: position 25,951 of record JAPLJY010000054.1, on the reverse strand, counting down.
TCCCCATGATCAGCGTCCGTTTCCCGAGGATGATTTCCCTACGGGCTGTCCGGAGCAGGAACGAATCCGCAAAGACGTTTTTCAATAGCTCCCGGAGCCGTTCCGAAATCGCGCCCAAACCGAAGGGCTGCGCTGAAATTTTTTCTGCAAACCGCTGCATCTGCTTGAGCGTCCCCATCAGGATCACATCCGTCCGGGTAACGCTGCATGCGACCGTTCCCCGGGCGACGGCAGCGTCCCCTCCAAGGGAGAGCATCTCCTGCTTGATGATGTTGGCCACCCGGCACTCCAGGCCGTCGATTGCGATGTTCAGATGAAACATCTTGGGAAGCATCGCCTGAATGCCGTACGGATCCACTTCCGCCTGTTTCAGGGCGTCCAGGGCCTCTTTTTCCGAGGTCAAATGCAGGCATCTGATTCCAAGGTCAACCATATGGCTACCTACCATAAATGAAAATGGAGCAAAAGAAAAATCGTGATTTCATATCTCGAAATGATCGCTTCCCCGCCGAATATTCGTTGACAACGCATCTACGCATCCGATAGAAGGATTTTAACACAAAAATGATCCTGATCCGCGCAACCTCACAACAGGAGGGAATTCCCTTGACGGGAACATTGGTCAATACGGGCGCCATCCTCGCCGGCAGCCTGATCGGCATGACCGCAGGAAAACATCTCCCTGAAAGGCTCAAGACCATCGCGATGCAGGGGCTCGGGCTGTCGGTCATCCTGGTCGGCCTGCGGATGGCCCTCCCGGAGCATGGTTCTCTGGCGGCCATAGGCTGTCTCCTGCTTGGGGCCCTGACCGGCGAGCTCCTGCGGATCGAACAGGGGATAGAGCAGATCGGTTGGTGGCTGAAGAGGCGGACCGGTTCCGGTTCTACGACTTTCGTCCAGGGATTCGTCACGGCCTCGATCCTCTACCTGACGGGGGCCATGGTCATCGTCGGCTCGATCCAGGATGGTACGGTGGGGGATGCGAGCACCCTTTATGTTAAGTCCCTTCTCGACGGTGTGGCCTCTGTCGCCCTTTCTTCGACCCTTGGCGTCGGCGTGGCATTCTCGGCCCTTTCCGTCCTGGTCGTTCAGGGCGCCATTACCCTGCTCGCTTCGCACGTTTATTTTCTGAGAGAACCGGCCGTTCTGAACGCCGTGACCGCGACCGGCGGTCTGATGATCCTGGGCATCGGCATCAACCTGCTGGGAATGGCCCGGATCCGTATCGGAAATTTTCTCCCGGCCCTGCCCTACGCGATCATTTGGGCCGTTTTCTTTACAGGATAAATACAGTGTCCTTTGCCCCCGATGCATTCGGAAACCAGGCGCCCTGAATCGCCCCTTCGAAACCGATCGTTGGTCCCGCGTATAAGATTTCCAGAACGTAAGGATGTATTTCATTAACCGTCGCATAGATAGGAGATGAGCATTATGGACGATTATCCGTTTTTTCAAGTGGAGAAGATTCCGGAAACAAAGATGGCCATCCTCTATTTCAACCGTCCCGAAAAACTCAACGCCATGAACTGGTCCTTCTGGCAGGATCTTCCCCTGGTGATCGACGAACTGGAGTCAGATCCCGGGATCCGTGTCGTCGTCATCGCCGGACGTGGGAAATCCTTCAGTGTCGGCATCGACGTCTTTGAATTCTTCATGAACAACCAGAACTCCCTGACCGGGGCAACCGCAGACGCAAGGGAGGAGCTCTACCGGCTCATCCTCCGCATGCAGGAGGGCTTCAACCGGATGACCGCCGGGAACAACATCTATATCGCGGCCATTCACCGGCACTGCATCGGCGCCGGTCTCGACATCAGCGCTGCCTGTGACCTTCGCCTTGCCTCACGGGATGCCGTTTTCTCCCTTCGGGAAACGAAAATAGCCATCGTGGCCGACATGGGCAGCCTCAATCGCCTCCCGCGGATCATCGGTCAGGGAAATACCCGGATGATGGCCTTCACCGGTCGGGATTTCACCGCGGAAGAAGCCCTGCGGATGGGTCTCATCAATGAAGTCTACGAAAACCAGGAGGCGCTCATGGCCGGTGCCCTCGCGCTTGCCGCAGAAATCGCAGAGAACGCCGCCCCCGCCGTCCGGGGGTCAAAGCGGATACTTGCCTACATGGAAGACCATGGCGTGGACGACGGTCTCAAGTATGTCGCCGCCTGGAATTCCGCCTTCCTGAACACACGCGAAATCCAGGAGGCCCTCCAGAGAGCGATGGAGAAGAAGGCGAAAAAAGCCTGACGGCGGAATCGACGTTCACTGATCCGCATGGCGGAATCAGAGCGGGCACGCGGAGAAAGGAATGTTTGAAAAGGGAAAAAATATATCATTGAATCGACCGACGTGAGCGTACTGGTCAATAATGTTGGATGGTTATCTTTGGAGAGAATATCATGACGAATCGAAAAGTATTGGTCACCGGCGCCGCCGGTGTGATTGCCGGTCAGGTTTTGCCGGCGCTGCGCGGTCGGTACGACCTGACCTTGCTCGACGTACGCACCGCAGATCGAAACGGCAACCTGGTGGAAGGAGTGCAAATGGCCAACCTGGTGAATCGCGAACGAGACGCTTATCGCCATCACTTTCAAGGGATTGATACGGTGGTCCACTTTGGCTTTATCCGAAACGACCGGTCACAGTCTGATGCCCTTTTTTGGGACGAACTCGACAATGTGCAAATGGCCTACAACATTTACCAAACCTCTCTGGAAGAAGGTGTAAAGCGGGTAGTGGTGGCCAGCTCCAACCATGCCGCCGACTACTACGAATCGCTCATTTTGGACGGCAAGATGGACTTTGTCGATCCAAACGGGCGCGCCCAATCCGATAACTTCTACGGCTGGGCAAAGGAGGTGTACGAACATCTCGGTTTTGTCTTTGCCACAGGTCGCCAAACCGGCAAACCGCTGGGAAATGTGCAAATCCGCATTGGCGGTCCGAGGGAGACCGATGTCGAAAATTGCCCGTTGGGCGATTTTCGCTGCATGCGGCGGTCCCTGGCCGTCTATATCAGCAACCGGGATATGCAGCAGCTTTTCATCAAGAGCATCGAAACCGATGATATCCGTAATGAGCAGGAGGTTCCCTTTCAGATCTTCTATGGAATCAGCAACAATCCCCATGCCTTTTGGAGCATCGCCAACGCCCGGCGGGTCATCGGTTACGAACCGCAAGACAACAGTGAGATCCGTTTTATCAACCTGATTGCGAAACACATCAAGGCGGCTGCAGGAAAATAAACCGCACAAAACGATTTCAAAGGGTGTTTATATACAGAGGGAGGATGGAGAGATGAGCATGGATTATAAGCTTTTAGGCAGTACGGGAGTAAAGGTATCGCGGCTGTGTATGGGTACAATGACATTCGGCAAAGAAGCGGATAAGGCTGCTTCAGCTTCCATATTCGGGCGTTGTCGTGATGCAGGGATCAATTTTTTTGATTGTGCCAATAATTATGCCGGCGGGGAATCAGAGAGGATCTTGGGCGAATTGATCCATGACTGTCGTGGTGAAGTCATCATTACAACCAAAGTATTCAACCGTGTCGGTGCGGATATCAATGCCCGCGGAACTTCACGCCGCCATATCATGGCTTCTGTCGAAGAGAGTCTGAGGCGGCTGAAGACGGATTATATCGACATCTATTTTTTACACTATTTCGATCCTGATCCCGACATGGAAGATTCTTTGCGTGCCCTGGATGATTTGGTGAAACAGGGGAAGATTCTTTATCCGGCCGCAAGTAATTATGCGGCCGGGCAAATCATGAAGGCCCGGGCTATTTCCAAACGAGAAGGATGGAGTCCTTTTCGATGTATTGAACCCATGTACAATTTGGTCAAGCGTCAGTCAGAAGTGGAAATTTTGCCCATGGCGGCTTCGGAAAATCTGGGAGTAATTACGTACGGCCCATTGGCAGGAGGCTTGCTTACGGGAAAATATATCGCGGACAGGGTCATTTCTATAGGAAGGTTCCTCGAGAATCAGGAATACCCCAAAAGATACGGTAATGCCTTGATCCATGAAACGGTTAGAAAATTTACGCAATTTACAAAGGAGCACAATTATAGTGCAGCCGCATTGGCAGTGGCCTGGACAGGCTATCATCCTGCGGTAACCGCTCCCATTATCGGCGCGCGCAATAACGATCAGTTGGAGGACTCTCTGAAATCTTTGGAAATTGAAATGACGGCCGAACTATACAAACAGGTATGCGAGCTTTCCGTTGCTCCACCATCGGCGACAGATCGTTAGCAAAAAGAAGTTTTCAACAAGAATATCGGAAGAATAGCAGGGATCGATTTGAAAGAGCAGGAAGTAAGGGTGGATTTTGAAGGCCTCCTCCCGGTCTAACGCGTCTTCGGCAGCTCGAATCCAGCACCCCGCTCGACAACACGTACAAGCTCCGTAATGTCGCACTCGGCCATGCCCTCGAACATTGCGTGCTTGAAAACAAGACGCGCGGCCTGGCACACCCACATTGGAATGCCGAGACGCTCGCCCTGGTTAATGGCGAGGTCGATGTCCTTCATTAAGATATGCATCGGCGCACCGTAGTCGAATTTCCGGTTGAGCACGGATTCCGGTATTTTCTCGAGTGTCGCACTGTTGCGCCCGCTGCCGCGGTTGATGGCCGCGGTCATGATCTCCGGGTCGATTCCACCCTTTGCGCTCATGACATAGGCCTCGCAAGTGGCGGCGAGTGCCACGGCGGAAAGGATGTTGTTGGTGAGCTTCAGTACCTGCGCCATGCCGGGACGAGGACCAGCGACGGTCACGGCCCCCCATCGAGAAATGAGTGGGCGCACTTTCTCAACGAGAGTGGGCTCACCCGAGACCATGACGGAGAGCGTTCCGGCGCGCGCGCGGGAGGGACCGCCGCTGATCGGGCAGTCGAGAAGGGCGATGCCTTTGGCTGCGAGCTCCTTGTCCAGCTCTTCGATCAGAGGCACACCGACAGACAGTGCACGTGTTCACCAGCAGCTTCATCGCCGTGCCATGAACGGCGCCGTCACGGCCGAGTACGACCTCGCGCAGGATGTCGAGCGTCGGCAGGGAGACGAACGTGATCTCCGCACGGTCGGCGACCTCACGTGGATTTGCTGCGGGTCGAGCTTGCCGTGCGGTCAACGGCGCAAGCGCCGCCTCGTAGATGTCGTGGATAATGAATTCCTCGCCCATGCCGAGCAGATGCTCCGCCATGGGAAGCCCCATTTTGCCAATGCCGATGAAGCCGATAGCCATGATGGTCTCCGATCTGAACACCTGATTGCTATCTGAGGTCGCTTGCATCTAATTGGCATCACCGCAAAGCAGCCGTTTATAAACAACGTACCCCGAATCATTTCCTGTGCTTTACACTACTTCCGAGTGATGGTCCCTTCCCAGGTACCGACACAGGTCTCCTTTTTGTCCTCTTCACTGAACCATCTGGAGGTCACGCACTTCGATTCCGTATAAAATGCGACCCCATCTCTGCCCATCACGTGGAGATCTCCGAAGAACGAGTCCTTGTGGCCCGCAAAGGGGAAGTAAGAAACGGGCACGGGAATGCCCACATTCACCCCCACCATACCTCCATGGGTCCGGCGAACGAACTCCCGGGCATAGTAGCCGCTTTGCGTAAAGATACAGGACCCATTGGCAAATCGGCTGCCATTCATTATGGACAAGCCCTCCTCGAAATCCTTCACCCGCTTGATGCATGTGACCGGGCCGAAGATCTCAGAGTCTCCCACGGACATGCCCGGTTTCACATGATCGAAGATTGTCGGACCGATGAAGTGTCCGTTTTCGAAGTCGGCTACGACGATATTGCGACCATCCAGGATCAGATCGGCACCTTCCTCGACGCCTTTGTTGATCCAGTTAATGACGGACTCCTTATGCTCCGCGGAGACAACGGGGCCCAAATCCGTCTCCTGATGGTAGGCGCAGCCCACCTTCCTCTGTTTGGCAAACTTAACCAGATAAGAAATGAACTCATCGGCACAGGCTTCCTCGACACAAAGCACCGGCAAGGCCATGCAGCGCATACCCGCGCAACCAAACGTTGAGTTGATGATCCCCAAGGCCGACCGCTCCAGGGCGGCATCGCGTAAAACCAGACCATGATTCTTTGCCTCGCACAAAGCCTGGACCCGCTTCCCATGGGCCGCAGCGGTGGAGTAAATGTGAAGTCCTACTGCGGTGGAACCCACATAGGAAATCCCCCTGACATCGGGATGCTTCAAAAGAAGTTCTGCTTCATTGCGGCTGCAGGTAACAAGGTTCACGACTCCCTTGGGCATGCCCGCCTCGATGAGGAGTTCCAGAACGCGCATGGCCGTCATGGGCGTCAGGCTTGCCGCTTTCAGAACAAACGTATTGCCCAGCGTAATGCACAAGGGTATCATCCAGCCGAAAGGAATCATCGCCGGAAAATTGAAAGGCACGATCCCGGCAAATACTCCTAAAGGCTCCCGGTACATAACCGTATCATGGCCGGTGGATATATTCATTAGAGCATCCCCCTGCATCAGAATCGGCGCACCGCAGGCCATCTCAACTACTTCCATGGCCTTAATAACGTCTCCACGGGCCTCCCCAAGGTTCTTACCAAGCTCCATCGCTACGGAGAGCGTCAGATCCTCCATGTGGGACTCCAAAAGATTCCTGAAGTGAAACATCACACCCATCCGGTCCTGGATGGGTGTGGAAGACCACGCCGGAAAGGCCACTTTTGCCGCCGTCACAGCATTGTTCACCTCGTCCACCGTACAGCAAGGCGCTTCTGCCATCACCTCTCCCGTACTGGAGTTCGTCACAGGCATGTACTTCGTCGTTTTCGACTCTCGCCACTCATTGTTCACGCAATATCTCAATCGCCTCAATCCATTCATGACCTTTCCCTTTCTTTCAACCGGCCTATCAAATGATTTTATGATTATAATTGCTAATCACAGCCTAAATTCAAATACGTGTTCACACCCCAAGATATTTCTCATTGAAGGTCCTTTATCACGTTTTCTAATCCAAGACTTTTCAAGGTTTCAGGTAGCGGTTTCCCGGTTTCTGAATCCCAACCCATTAATTCATAGTAATTCTTTACCATAATATCCCATTTTTCCATAATGTTTTTTCCTTGAGCAAGGCCGCCGACCGGGATAGAACCATAACGCGTGGAGGGCCTTTCATCCTCTGCCTTCATCCCATGTTTAAAATTGAAGACCCTCAGGAGGTTAACGATGCGCCGGCCTGCGGTGAAGGCATCGTCCAGGGTCCAGTTCCACCCCGTTACGGCATTAAAACATTTTAATACCATCTTCGGATGAGGCGAGGCAAGACGGCAAGTTCCAAGACAATCATCAAACTGGCGGATTCCATTAAATTTGGCATTCAGGGTGGAGACCTCCTCATGGGAGTAAGGGTCCGTAATCGGAGGAATGTTATCAACCATATCGGGTCTGGTTCCGCCGAAGGTTGACTCGATAGTGCTGGTATTGGTCATGCACGTATCAAACAGTTCGGCCCACCTTGCCCGATGATCGTGCCCTCTCGGCGTCGCACCTTTGCGGGTATACACCGCCCAATCGGCTGCTTCCCCTCCTATTTGCTTAGATGCCCTCATCACGCCATCCGCCAAGAGATTGCCGATATAGCCTTCTCTATGTGCAATTCGATTGAGCAATTCTTTGGCTGCTTCTACATTTCCCCAGTGAAGGGCAAGACCCTCTGTCTCTTTCTCCGTGAGCACCCCTTTCTCGAAACACTCCATTGCCCAAGCCAAAGTCCAGGATGCCTCATTGCCATCTATTCCGAGGCGGTCAACTTCTCTGACCAACATGACCACCGCCCCCAGATCCGTATTGCCGATCATAGGGCCGAATCCTGCCAGGCATTCATATTCGGGCTCCTCCCATACAAGACCGGTATAAGGCCCTTCTGTCACCGTCACTTCTACCACATGGGCGATAGGACACTTGTAACAGGGCTTACGCTGAACCTTGAAATGACTTCTGATGTACTGACCATTCATCTTTTCATGCTCGGGGAAAAGGTGTTCAGTCAGATTCTTCACAGGCAATGCTCCCGCTGCATATACCCCTGATAAAAGTCCGGCAGTTCCAAAGTTCTGAAAGGGGCCCCAGGACTTGGCAAATTCATACAACTCTCTGTTGGCCTCTTGTAATGCAATTGGATCTGAAATTTTAAAATTAAGGTCTCCTCGATATGCTACAACGGCCTTAAGGTTCTTTGATCCCATGACCGCACCGGTGCCGCCGTGGGCGGCAACATGACCGCGATCTCCTACAATGGCTGAATAACGGACCTTGTTCTCACCGGCGGGTCCGATGGCATAGATGCTTACGTCGCGTTCCCCAACTCCCAATTCTTTCCGTAAATCATCCTCCACCATCTGTACATCTTTTCCGGAAAGATGTCTTGCATCCCGAATCTCCGCTTGTCCGTTACGGATGATGAGATAAACGGGATGAGGTGATTTCCCCTGGAAGACGATGCCGTCAAAACCGGAAAATTTGAGATAGGCGCCGAAAAAGCCATTCGCCTGGCATGATGCGGCAGTATTGGTCATCGGACTCTTTGTCGTGATATTGAATGCTCCGGCGCCGAAAACACCGCTTCCTGCCAAAGGACCCGTGGTCCATATCAGTCGATTCTCGGGATCGGACCATTCAACCCCGGGAGGAACCTCTTCATACAGGTATTTTGCTCCGAGTCCGACGCCCCCTACCCATTTTCTTAATGTTTCATCGTCCAAGTCCTCTGACCATGTTTTGCCTTCAGAAAGATCCACTCTCAATATTTTCCCGGCGAAGCCGCATAACTCGTTCATCTGTGCAACCCTCCTTTCCTGTAAACAACGTAAGGATTCCATATCTCCTTCATTGTTTAGGGCGCGACGTTTCGACACACGCGTTCCACAAAGTCCTTCACCGTTATTCCGCGAGATGCTCCCAACCGAATTGCATGCTGATTGGCATGGGAGATGATTCCATCGTTGTATGTTGAGCGCGAATCACCGATGCGGGCGCTGGTATTGGCCACCGTTACGGAGGCAATGCCACGTTCATCAAGTGCGCCAAGGCGGCCGAGTCCCGCCTGGTCAATGCCGACCCCCGCATCATTGAAGATTGCGACGAGCGCCTGTACGTTGAACGCCTTCTCGCGCACCCCCCCCATGAGACCTCCATGGGAGCCGGTGATGACAATCTGACCAGCATCTTCGGGCTTCACAAGAGACGCCGAATCGATGCACACAACTCGTGGGCGCCCCTCTGAGATCAGGAAACGGGTCTCCTCATAGGCCGGAGGCGTGCCGATCGGAAGCGGAGCCCTTTTCAGACACACCGCCGCGTGAGCGCATGCCGTACCCGGGGTGCAACCAACAGCTTTCGCGAATCGGTTGGCGTGACTGATGATGCCCCTGCGAAACATGTCGGCCACGTCTCCGATTCGCGCTGAAGCGTTTGAGACGACCGCCGCAGCCATGCCTATCCGTTCACAGTAGTCGAGGCAGGCGATCCCGGCATCCTCGCGCCCGACACCGGCGTCATTGAGGATGATCGCCCGGGCACTGCTGGCCGCTGCCTTGTATGCTGCATAAATGCCGCCATGGGAACTTGCGATTGCGACTTTTCCCTGGGCTGTCGAGTTCAGATAATTGACGCTGTCCGCCAGCAGGATGCCTTCGGGGATCTCAATTTCAGTGAGCATTTCAGGTTCTCCTCATCGCGTGTTTCGGGTCCTCTGCGTTTCTCATCCAATCGTTGGTCGCACAGAGCCTATGAATGTTCCACAGAGGCACCTTTGGCGACCGCCGCTGCCATTGTGATGGCCCGAGAGAGCATGGCGTGTTTGGCCACCCCTTTCCAGGCAATGTTGTAGGCCGTTCCGTGGGGAACCGTAACGACCGGCTTGGGCATCCCCATGTAAAAGGTTACGCCCGGTTGCGCGCGCCCCAGAATCTTCCGTCCGATGTTGGCCTGGTCGTGATACATACAGACCAATCCTGCATACTCCCCTCCCAGCGCATTCGAGAAGAGGCTGTCGGGCGGTACCGGCCCGGTCACGGCATACCCTTCGGCGTTGGCCTTCCTGATGGCCGGCTCGATGACGTCGATTTCCTCCCGGCCGAACATCCCCCCCTCACCCGAGTGGACGTTGAGCCCCGCCACGCCAATCCGCAGCGGCGTCACCTTGGCCGCCTGCAACACCCGATGGAGACCACGGATCTTTTCCAGAACGGCTTCGACGGTAATCAAATCGGCAATGGCTCGGAAGGGTACGTGAAACGTCACGGTCGTGACCCAAAGGCCCGCCACCTCCCCTACCATGTACGCCTCGTCGGGTCCTCCGAAGCACTGCTGAAAATAAACCATGTCGTCCATGGCCGTGATTCCGGCCATGTGAAACGCCTCCTTGTTAAAAGGGGTCGAGACAATGGCACTCACATCACCCGCTTTGGCCATCTCGACCGAGCGGCGGCAACAGGCGGCGGCTGACTCGCCGCAGCGTGCGTCCAGCGTTCCTGGCATCAAGGCGCCACCGGTCAATTCACCGGCTGAGACCACATCCAAAGTGGAGGCATCCGTTCCCGCGCCGGCAGCCGTCGGCACGATGGTGACGGAAAGTCGGCTTCCAACCAGTTTGACGGCACGGGCGAGGATCTTCGGATCACCTATCACGACCGGATTGCAGCAAGCCCTTACCTCTGCTTCCCCCAGCGCTCTGGCAACGATCTCCGGACCTATGCCGGCCGGGTCCCCCATGGTAACCGCAATGTTTGGTTTGTTCATGCGTGTAAAATTTCCCCTCAGAAAAGAGTCTCAATAGAAAAGACGGTATTTAAACAGATCCGGCCGATAGGAAGATATATCGGGAACCTCAAGAAATTCAATAAAATTGCCCTCGGGGTCCACGGCGTACACGACAAACAAACCCGGTCGCACTTCAACCTTCGTATCACCGCTTTGCAGCTTTATCCCATTCTCCTTTAAACGCTGAACGATGCTGTCGATGTCCGTCACAAGGAAGCTGACGTAAACCAGACCATGTCTGTCAAACACGTAGGGAGGGATTGGGTTCGGTTCGGATGGGTGTCCTGTCTGGATGAGCCTGATCCATTCACCATAGGGTGTTGCCAAGCGGACGACCCTGAATCCATGCGTTGTTTGACCGATTTTGGTTGTAAGCTCCGGCGGAACCTTGGCGTCCGCAACCTTTTTGAGTCCCAAGGTCTCCGTATAGAATTTGAGCATCTTGTCCATGTCGTTGACGGATATCGCCACTTCCAATGGAGCGGTCATCTTTAATGACCATGGGGTCTGCGCATTCGCGACAGATGAAGATTTTTCCATTACAAGTCACCTCATTATCGTTTACTCTTAGAACCGCAGTCCGATCAGCCGCGGCAGCCACAGGGTCAGCTCGGGAATGAAGGCCACCAGAAGCAGTCCGATCAGCAGCACTACAATGTAGTAGAGCATCGGCCGGGTCGCCTCCTCTACCGTCGTTTCGGCGATGGCGGCGGCGAAATAGATGCCGATGCCGATGGGTGGAGAGAAGAGGCCGATACCCATGGCGATGATCATCACGATGCCGAAGTGCAACGGGTTGATCCCGAACTGGTGCACGATGGGCAAAAAAATCGGAGCGAAGATGAGGATCACGGGCAGTCCTTCCAGAACGGAACCCATGACCACCAGAAGAATGAGGCAGGCCAGCATGAACAGCCACGGCTGGCCCTGCATGACGAGCACCGACTCCGCCAGCTTCTGGGGCACCTGTGCGTAGGTGAGCCCCCAGGAGAAGGCCGCAGCCGAGCAGACGACGAAGAGGACGTTGCCGGTCATGCTTGCCGAGTCTTTCAGCACTTTCCAAAACGCCTTGCCCGTCATGGTGCGATAAAGCAGAAACGCCGTACCGATGCCGTAGACCACGGCGAAAGTGGAAACCTCGGTGGGCGTCGATACCCCCGTGAGGATGCCCACCACCAGAATGAGGGGCATGGCAAAGGCGGGGATGGACACGATCCCTTTGCGCACCATCTCGCGGAAGGGTGTGGGGGGAACGCCTTTCAGACCCAACTTGCCGGCCCGCAGGTAGATGGCGATCATCAGACAAAAGGCGATCATCGCGGCGGGTATCAACCCGGCCACGAACAGCGTCGCAATCGAAAGTGTGGACACGGAGCCGAGCACCAGCATAGGAATGCTTGGCGGCACCGTCTCCCCCATGGCGGCGGCGGACGATAGAACAGCCCCTGTTTCCCCCTTCGGATACCCCTGATGCTTGAGCATGTCGCTAAGGCTCGTGCCCACGGCAACCATGTCCGCCACTTTCGACCCCGAGATGCCGGAGAAGATGTACATGCCGACGACCATCACCTGATACAGCCCGCCGCGGAATCGACCGATCAGGCTGACGATGAAATCCGACATCGGCTTCGCGAGCCCGCCCTCGGTCATCACCATGCCGGCGAGGACGAAGAAGGGGACCGCCAGCATCACGAAGGCGGAAGCGGCGTGGTGCATGTGGAGCGGCACCATCAACATCATGCCCGCTTTCATCTGCTGTACGTACAGAAAACTGACGGAGACGAAGACGAAGCCGATGGGAACCGCCATCACGAGCAAGAGCGCGAACCCCGCCAGTGTAATGAAGAGAGCCAGATTGGGGGACAAGCCGGAGCTTGTCACGACTGAGATGAAAAGGGCGGACACTGCCGCAACGACCGGCAGGACAGACAGGAGCACCTTCGGCCGGTGGGTGAACAACTTTCCGAAAGAGAAGACGGCCATCAGCACCGCGCCGACAAACAAGGGGGACCTCAACCACGCGATCGGAACATCCATGATCGGAGTCGTCTCATCGCCCCCGAGCATATCGTAGGAGGTATAAACGAGTATGAGCGAGACCATGAAAACGATCATATCGACGGCGGCTGCGATGTACGGACGAATGCCCTGCGGCAACGCGTCCACCACAAAGTGGATGCGCATGTGATCATTCCGGCGGTAGGCAACCACACAGCCGACGAAGGTCAAAAAAACGATGGCGAACTCGGAGATCTCCAGCACCCAGTCGAGGTTGATGTGGAAGAATGCCCTGAGAATGATGCAGCTGAACACCGCTACCGTTTCGGCCAGCAAGACGAACACGACGGCCATTTCCGTGGCAAGCGTGAGCCAGTGCCCTAATTTCGTCGCGCTGGCAACCACTCGATTCCATATTCCACCCTTGCGATGCTCGGGTTCGGCCTGGGATAGATGGCTTGTCTCGCCGCCATTCGCCGGCCCCGGGTCCTCGACCGTCGTCTCCCTCACTTCGTCCGTCATTGCCTGCACCTCCTTAAAGTCTATCGAATACCGACCATGGTCTGCATGCCGGTAAAATCGCAAAGCGTTGTGGCGCAAGGTGGGGACTCGGTTCCTGCGATCGAACATCCCCACCCTGTGTACCGAAAAACGCTCACAGCTGCAACTACTACTGCCCGGCAAGAACCTTGTTGAACTTCGCGTCACCGAACTTCGCTTTGTAGCCATCGATCACGGGCTGGACGGCTTTCAAGAACTCATCGCGCGCCGGGTATGTGAACGTCATCCCGGCGGCCTGCAGCTTCTTGATGAGGTCATCCTCACGCGCGATGACGTACTTCCGCTGAAAGTCGCGGGCTTCAATGGCTGCCGCCTGGACCGCCTTCTGCTGATCGGGGGTCAGTGACTTCCAGGTCTTCTCCGACATGGCCAGCGGAGCCGCGTCGTAGATGTGGTTCGTCACTGCCAGGAACTTCTGGACTTCATAGAACTTCGAGGAGTAGATCAGCGGCATTCCATTCTCTTCGCCTTCAACGACGCCGCTCTGCAGCGCGGTGAACAGCTCCGTAAACGTGATGGGCGTAGGAAGAGTCCCCAGGGCTTTGAAGGTGTCCATGTACAGCTTGGTCTGGGGCACCCGCATCTTCAGCCCCTTCAGGTCGGCAAGGGACTTGATCGGCGTCTTGGCGGTCGTAATCTGGCGGAAGCCGTTCTCCGGCAGCACCAAGATGCGGACGCCAATCTTCTCAATCACCGTTCCCCAGATCTGCTGGCTGGTCGGGCCGTCCAGGGCCTTGAACGCTGTCTGGCGGTCCTTGAACATGAAGGGCAGATCGACAAACGCCGTCTCGGGAACGAATGCCTCGTAGTTGATGCTCCCCTCGATGCTCATATCCTGGCTGCCCATTCTCATAGCCTCGATCTGTTCCCGGTCGTTGCCCAACTGCCCACCGGGGAAGACCTCGACCTTGACCTGCCCGCTGGTCTTGGCCGCGACCAGTTCGGCGAACTTGGTTGCTAAAACATTGAACGGATCTTCGGGGGGTGCGATGTGGCCGAGCTTGATGATTTTCACCGGTGCGGCTGGCGCCGCGCTCCCTACATTGGAAAACATCACTACCATTCCCAATACCATCAACAGAACCAATAGCTTTTTCATCATTGTCTCGTACCTCCTTTTTAATAGAATGACTTATTTCAACTCAACCTTCCGTTCGACGGTGATCTCCTGACGCCGGCTGAGTACCGCGTCCAATCCATTCTCCGTCGTTCCACTTCCTTCCTTCCGGCCCACTTCGGGAAGGACACCTGCGGTCATCGCCGTCAGATCGTCCGCACCAAGGTCTTCTCAAAGTTGGTCACGGGCGGGAACGCCTCGCGGTCCACGATGACATCGATAACCGTGGGTCGGTCGCTCTCGAGGGCCGCCTTGAACGCCCGCTCGAACTCGGCCCGCGTTCGCACCCGCAACCCGTCGGCGCCGAGGGCGCGGGCCGCAGCCGCATAGTCGGCATCGGTCAAGTCATTGGCTTCGGGGATCACCCGGCCCTGGTAACGGTACTTCTGTTCGTGGTACTCGAAGCCCAGGCAACCGTTGTCGAGGACGACGACGACGACCGGCAGCCGCAGGCGCACCGCTGTTTCAATATCCGCAAGATGGTATCCGATACCGCCGTCACCCGTGACACATACTACCTTCTCCCGGCGTGCAAGCTGGACGCCGAGGGATGCCGGCAGCGCCCAGCCGAGCGAGCCAATGGCCCGGAAGTAAGAGCCCGGCCGGACGGTGGGATAGAGAACACCGGTCCATGCTGCCATATAACCGGTGTCGGCGACAATTGTAATTCCCCGGTTGTGGCTCGCAAGCACCGCGATGACCTCCAACGGCGAGAGCGACGGGCCGGCTGCTGCTCTGTCGGTCGCCGCCTTGACCTCTTCCCGCCAGGCCTGGGCCTTACGCCGGGCCGCGGTAGCCCATACCGCGGCTTCGGCGCCGAGGGCTTGTCCCTTCATTTCGCGGCCGAGGGCCTCCAGGGCCAAACGGGCGTCGGCGACAAGCCGCACCGCCGTTGCATAAGTGACATCGAAGACCGCGGGATCAGTGTCGATCTGGAGGACTGTCGCCTTCTGGTCAGGAACCGTGTAGCCATTGGTAGCGAGCCCGCCCAAGCGAGAGCCGATGACGAGTACACAGTCGCTCTCCCCGACCAGGTCGTTCGCAACCTTGGCAGAATATCGCCCGATTACGCCCAGGTTGAGCGGGTGGTCACCCCGAAGACTGGTCTTTCCTCCCATGGTTGTTGCTACGGGAATACCAAGGGCTTCGGCAAAATTCATGAGTGCCGCTTCCGCCCCTGCCCGCACCACACCGTCACCGGCCAGGATAACCGGCTTTTTGGCGTCGAGAAGAAGCTCCAAGATGGCGCGCACAGTGCTGTCTTCAGGGTGAGCCGTGCTGATGGCTCCGAAGCCGTTCGCCCCTGGTATGTCCACTTCTATTTCACGCCCGAAGTAGTTCTTTGGAATGTCGAGGTGCACCGGACCGCGGCTTCCAGCCATGGCCTGGGTGATAGCGACGGCTACGAGATCGGGCACCCGCTCCGGACTTGCGGCAAAACCGCTCCACTTGGTCAGGGGTGCGAACAAAGGCATCTGA
Source organism: Deltaproteobacteria bacterium (assembly GCA_026388345.1). The sequence goes on along the minus strand of JAPLJY010000054.1, from coordinate 9,970 downwards.
TCGAGGGCTTGATATTCCCCCTTGTACATGCTGCCGGTCGCTGTGGCTCCGGTAAGGGCCACCACAGGGCTTTGAGCCCAGAAGGGGTCTGCCAGGGCGGCGGCTACGTTGGCCGCGCCAGGACCAGCTTGTCCGTAGGTGATGCCGGGCTTCCCGCTGGCCCGTGCATACCCATCGGCCATGTAAACGCCGCTGAACTCGCTGCGTGTCAGGATCATCTTGATACCGGCGTCGTGTAAGGCGATCCAGAGAGGTTGGTCGCCACCGGTGAGCTGAAAGAAATACTCGGTGCCGAAGGCTGCCAAACGATCTACGAGGGCTGCTGCAACTGTCTTTTTCATAGTGGACTCCTATTTCAGTTGAATACTTTCAATTCGATTTTGTTATTGAATTCATGAAAACTTGCTTTATCAACGCCGCGAAGCGTGAACACTTAATGTCAGGGCCGGCTTGTTCCTCATAGCCTCGACTCGGTGTTTCATAGCTGAATCGAAATAGATGGAATCTCCTTCATCCAATATATATTCCTGATCGTTGATGATATATTTGATCCTCCCCTCAACAACAAAGTCAAATTCCTCTCCCGCATGTTCGAATTCAATCCTTTTCGCTTTAGATTTATCAACGGGCAGCACCTTGACAATGAATGGGTCCATGAGCCTATCTTTTTTTTGCAGAGAAAGGGCCTCATAAACGTACCCAAAGGGTGTTCCTCTCTGCGCAACTTGAAACCTTTCATTCTTCCTAACGACGGCAACATCAGAGGAATCATCCGTGGATTCAAAAAAATCACCGATGGTCATCCCGAAGGCCACCGCGATCCGCGACAAAGCTGATATTGCAGGAATCTTCTTGCCTGCCTCTAAAAGAGAGATGTAACTTTTTGTCAGACCGGACCGAGCCGCAAGGCTTTCTTGAGTAAGCCCTTTCTTAATCCGAATCTGTTTTATCCGTTTCCCCAAATTCTCAATTGTGTTGTCCATATTGTTTTCCTTGGGCAATATATTCTTAACTACAGGTAAACCATCTGTCCAAAAAAATTTCCCCGCTTTATGGATGGGAAAGCTTTCTCGAATATCGTCTCAGTGCATTTTCCTGCATTAATCTTTTTATTTCTGTTGGTAAACTTTATCATAGCCAAAAAAAACTTGTCAAGCCTTTTTTCGGAACTTTATCTGGAACGAATACAAGCTTTTACAAATCCTTGGAAAAGGCATGCACAACCATCGGAAAATCATCGCTTCTCTTTCATGATCTGTTGAGAAGCGCCATCCGCAGCATGGTAAGAGCAGGCATTGCCGGTCTCCTCGCAATGACAATCTCAGGCCATAAGACCCGTAGTGTGTTCGATAATCCGGTCCATGTGGTGCCTGCTTTTCGCATCACCGGATTTCCGGTGTTCCAAGTCCTTTCCCAGAAGTCTGAACAACTTTCATGACTGCCCCCCACTTTCATGACTTGCTTTTTTCATTTTCAATACTTACTATACGAAGAATGTAAGATATCGAATGAATCATAATCCAAAACAGTTTCGATAGGGTAGCGTAAGGAATGAAAACGAAGGGGTTTAAATTCACCAAAAAATCAGTAACTCAAATGTGTCGGCCGATATTTCGGTTTTGGGGTTTCAATCCGCAACGAAGAACTCCAAAAGCCAAAATGGATTCTTTTTCTCATTCGACGCCCAATACGGGCTTGAATTTAAACATCATGAGTTTCAACATCCGGCGTGGAACAGCGAAAGATGGAAAGAATCACTGGATATTTCGTTGCAGCCGGGTGCACGAGATCTTGAACCATTATCGCCCGGATGTCTTGGGGCTGCAGGAGGCACTGGATTTTCAAATCTCTGAAATCCGCACGATGCTCCCCGGATATGAGATGGTCGGCATTGGAAATTTGGGCGGAAGCAACGGACTGCACAATGCCATTTTCTATGATGCAGCGCGGTTCGTTCCGTCTGCGGAGGGCACCTTTTGGTTTTCAGACACACCCGATATCCCGGGGTCAAAGGGGTGGGGGAACATCATCCCTCGAACCTGTACCTGGGCGCGGTTCATTGAAAAGGACTCCCGTCAGGCTTTTTATTTCTACAATATCCATCTGGATCATATATCCCTGCGCTCGCGAAAAAAAAGCGTGGTTTTTTTGACCCAGCGCATTCATACGCGGCCTTCTCCGGACCCTTTTGTACTGACAGGTGATTTTAACGCCAGAGAAAGGAGTTCGCCCATACAATATATAAAAGGTAAAAGTCTCTTAAAAATCAAAAAACAAGATAACATATTGAATCCCGAACCGTTAATGGATACCTTCAAGGTACGATATCCAAATCATCGAAATGTCGCTACCTTCCATGGGTTTCGCAGATTTTTTTTCCGGTTCAGGCTGGATTATATTTTTGTCCCCTCTTCTGTCAGCGTCCAGGACGCAAAAATTATTCAACTGAGATGGAAAAAGTGTTACCCTTCAGACCATTTTCCGCTGTTAAGCCATATCAACATGAATCCCGTTTGAGTCGTTGCAACTGAAGATCCCTGGGGTATGGCCGCACCGTGAACGGCAGGAGACTGGACCAGAAGATGACTCTGAAGGCCAAGCCGGGAAAGGAATCTCATGAAATTCGCCATATCTCGCCGCTGGGCGATCTTCTTCATGGCCTGTTTGTTGTTCGTGCTCTCTCAGTTTTACCGGGCCTCGATTGCGGTTATAACACCTAACCTGATCTCGGATCTCGGACTCGATACCCGCGGGCTCAGCCTCATTTCCGCTTCATTTTTCTATACTTTCGCCATCATGCAGATTCCCATCAGCATGTACCTCGATGCGATTGGACCGAGGATTGCCATGACCGTACTGTCGCTTTTGGGAGTGGCCGGCGCATTGGTTTTTGCTTGCGGGGATTCGATCGGAGCGCTTGTCGTCGGGAGACTTCTCCTCGGCGCCGGGATGGCCTGTAATCTGATGGGGACTCTAAAGCTGATCACCTTATGGTTCGGACCGCTGAGGTTTGCCACGATGTCGGCCCTGGTGCTTTCTTTCGGAACCTTGGGCAACATGACTGCGGCAACCCCCCTGGTATTGATGGTCCAGTCCATCGGATGGCGAATGACCTTTATGGTCTTTTCCGGAATCAACCTTCTGTTGACAATGATGTTTTTCGTCGTGGTCAAGGATCGGCCGAAAGACCCTGGTTACGGCGAAATTCCCCAAGCCGTTTCTACCGACTTGCGGGAAATCCTGGCGAACGTCCTTAACCTGATAAGAGAAAAGGACTACTGGATCATTTCGCTAACAACCTTCTGCCGGTACGGAATATTCGCTGCGGTGCAAGCCCTGTGGGCCGGTCCTTATCTGATGACGGTGATCGGGATTTCAGCGGTGGCAACCGGCAACATGCTGCTTTTGATGGGTGTCGGCATGATTATAGGCAGTCCGGTCTGCGGTTGGTTTTCCGACTCTTTATTCAAAACTCGAAAAGGGGTGATTATTGCGGGATTGAGCGGCATGGGCTTGGTTCTTGCCATCCTGGCCTGCCTTCCTCAGGGCGCCAACCTGACTGTTTTGTCGGTACTCTTTTTTGGTTTCGGCTTTTTTACCAGCTCCGGACAGATCGTGTATGCACACATCAAGGAAAGGATGCCCGTTGAACTCGCCGGAACGGTCATGACCGGGGTCAATTTCTTTACCATGGTGGGAGTTGCCGTATTTCTTCAAGGACTGGGCAACCTCATGCAATACCTGTATCCCGGTGAATCGTTGGGTGCTCCCGCCTTCAGGGCGGCGTTTTTTTTCTGTACCGCGTGCCTTGTGTTCACCTCGGTGCTCTACTGCTTCACAGTTGAAACCATCAGGAAAAGCAAAACTCTTTCCGAACGGAAATGAGCCATTTCTTTCAAGGTCAAATAATCGGAAGCCCTAATCCCGGAGACGCCGTTCGCCGAGACGCATGGGAAGGGCCACGGCGAGGATGCAGAGGAGCAGGACGAGGGCAAACGAACCGACCAGCCATATCCACTGCAGGCCGGAGAGGCTTCTCCCGTGGAAGTCCGCCATGAAGACCTGATAGACCGGTCCCGCTTCGAGAACGATCACCAAAGCGATGAAACCGGCTGCAAGGAGCATGAACAGCAACCCCCCGAAGCTGGTGACCGACTGGGCAGGGTTCTCGGACTGGAAGTCGGGATAGGCCGCACCGAGACCTACCCCCAAGGCAACCACGCCCGGCACCATCAGAAAGACCGTGACGACCGACAGCGCCATCATGAACGGTGTGACCTGAAGAAGGACGTTGGAACTCACGATGAGGATCTCCGCGAGGATGAGCAGGGGAAGATAATAGACGGCAAATTTGACCCAGAGAAAGGTCCGAAGCGAGATGGGCGCCGCCCGGACGATCCAGAAGGCATCCCCTTCGAAGCTGACCGCTGGATAGACGAACCGGGCGGCGATCGCCGTCAGGACGAAGGCGGCAAGCCCCATATTCAGGAAAGAAAAGATATTTTGCAGGTAGATCGTCTTCATCTTTGATTGTCCCAGCGGCAGAACCGAAAAGTTATAGAGGTAGATCACAATCAGCGCCGCGATCAGAAAGAGCTGCGGCCACTGGGTCTGGTCCCGGAAGAAGGTCCGGAACTCCTTGACGGCAAATGCCCATGCCGGCCCGGAGAGCTTCTCGATAAAAGGATAGCGTTTTACGCGCGGGCCATTCTTGTGGGGAAAGAGCTTCTCCGCCGTGGTCTGCGCCTTCGTGTAGCCCTTGAAATAGAACGCCCCCGCCACCCATGTCACGACGAAGGCGAGTGCCGCCGCAAAGCTCCAGGCAAGGGAGAGATGAAACAAGGCCTCGCCCTTTCGACCCGAAAGTGCCGCATTGAGGCTGTCAAAGGCCCAGGTGGAGGGAAGCAGCGGTGAGCCGGGCGTTCCCATCTCCCGCAGATAGAGGACCAGCGTGGCAAAGGTCTCCGGATTGACCAGCCTCTCCGGCCGCATGAGGCGGAATGCGACGATGAGTGCAACGATCAGCAGCAGACCGAAGAAGACGAATACCGTTCTGATCCGCCCTGCCGGAAGAAGGACGGCCGCAACGACGACCGCAAGCGCGCTGAGGGCGGAGGCAATCAGGCAAAGCGGGATGAGCGCCATCCCCGCCGCCCAGTAGAAGAACGGCCCCGCCTGGTAAACGATCCCGGACGAGAGAAACCCGGGCATGCTGAAGAGGATCACCATCCAGGAGCTGTCCGCCGTGCTTTCCAGCCAGCGCGCGAGGAAGATCTTCCCCGCCGATACCGGAAGCGAATGGACCAGCAGCAGGTCCCGGCTGAGGTAGAGCTTGGAGAGGGAGGCGATGACGCTGCTGAATACGAGAAGCGAAAAAAAGGTCAAAAGAACCATTGAGAGGAGCTTCCGGGCCAGCACGTCGCCGAACTCCTCAATTCCCTGAAAATAGTGGAGAACCCGGTAGAGCATCAGGAAGGCCCCGATCCAGAAGGCAAGACCGATCACGGCAAAGAGAAGATAACGGATCCGTCGATTTCCGGCGCTCCGGGATGCGCTCCCGTTCTTGAAGGAGAGCAGCCGGGGCCGGAGCAGTGCGATGAGCTCGTTCACGGCGTCTCCTTTCCGGTCAGCCGGAGGAACACCTCCTCCAGATCCCCTTCCTGGAGGCTTGCCGTTCCCCGCAAGTCGCCCGTGGTTCCAAGCGCGACCAGTCGTCCCCGGTGGATGACACCGATCCGGTCACAGAGGTCTTGCGCGATTTCCAGCGTATGGGTGGACATGAAAATCGTCGTTCCTTTCCGGGCCAGTTCGCGGAGAAGGTCCTTGACCATCCGGATCCCAGCCGGATCGAGCCCGACCATGGGTTCATCCACGATGATCACCCGGGGCTCGTGCAGCAGGGCCGAAGCTATGATCAACCTCTGTTTCATCCCGTGGGAGTAGGCCTCGATCAGGTGATCGGCCCAGTCGTAGAGGGAAAACTGGATCAGCAGTCCCTCGGCCCTCTCCCGGAAGACCCCGTCACCGAAACCGTAAAGATCGGCGATAAAACGCAGGAATTCCATGCCGGTCAGCTTCTCGTAGAGGAAGGGCCGGTCCGGAATGAAACCGATGATTCGCTTGGCCGCCTCCGGATCCGCCGCCATGGGGATCCCGTCGATCCGAACCGTCCCCTCCGTCGGCCCCAGGACGCCCGCCATCATCCGGATCGTCGTGGTTTTTCCGGCGCCGTTGGGTCCGATGAAACCGAAGATCTCCCCCTTCGCAACGGAAAGGTCCAGGTGGTCTACCGCCAGGGTGCGCCCGTACTGTTTGGTCAGGTTCGTCAGTTTGATCATCGCTCCATCTCCAGAATATCCAGCTTCAACCTGCCGATCAGCCCCACCAGATCGAGCTGGCGGTCGGCCTCCCCGCGGACAAAACGGATGTGCGTCACGTCCGCCGGCATCTGTCCCAGGACGGCGTCGGCCGTCACCCAACCGCCCCGGTCCTGAAGGTAGATGACGTTCCACGCATGATAAAAGAAACGGCCGCGCATATACACCACCCCCGCCTCCACATCGGCGGGCAGCCCGGCAGCCCGCGCCAAAGCCGCCAGGAGGACGGCATGCTCGTTGCAGTCTCCGATCCGGTTTTCCAGCGTCTCCAGCGCATTCGGAACGGAAAGGACAGGTCGTTTCTCCAGGTTCTCATAGACCCAGGCCACAATTTTTCTCGCCTTCACATCCGGCATATCGCCAGGTGCGATAATTTCGGCCACTTTCTGCCGGATCTTCGGGTGATCCGATTGAATAAAGGGCGTGGGTTTGAGAAACGCCGCGAGTTCCCAGGCGGCGGCTCCCGCACGGACTGAAGGATCGGAAGGGAATTCGCGGCGGATCGTCAACACACCGTTCCGATAGCCCTGACGGCCGCCGTCGAGAGAGAAAGAACCCTCCGGGAGACCTTCCAGGCGGATCTTCAGGATCTTCAAGGATGCGGCATCGGCAATAGGTTTCGACGAGGGGATGGCGGCGATCTCTGTCAGATCCGTGCTGACCGCGCCTTCAAGCCCCGCCAATGCCTCCTCCGGCGTGACCCGCTCCAGAGCGATTCCCAGTATCCCCTCTTCCCGGAGCACCGATCCTTCCGGGTCGATCCAGGCAATTTGTTTCATTCCCATAAAATCCACCGACAGTTTTCTGGCCTGCAGGCTTTTTCCCATGATCGTCAGGGGTTCTTCACCAAGGAGGGTCACACGCACCGGCCTCTGCCCGAGCGATGCCGGATCGAAGACCGGAAACGTCCTCCCCTCCCCCGTCTTGAGTCCCGCCGCCCCCACCGATTCCAGAATACTCCCGCCCAGATAGGGCTGTTCCGGAAGTGCGATGACGCTGAGCTTTTCCTCGCCCGGCCCACCGATGCGCACGGTCAGCTTCTTCCCTGCTACCGTACCCCGGACCGTGAACTTGAAAAGATTCGACCCCAGGTCGAATTGAAAGTTTAAGAGCGTCCGGTCAGGTTTCAGCTCCGCCATCGTCCGGACCGTCAGGGGCTGGACAATTCCCATCGTATTGATCCGCATGAAGATATTTTCGGAAAAGCGAAACCCGTCTTCCGTTCTGGCGTAGGTCCGCTGCGCGTAGCCGATCTTCCGGCCGCCTTGGGTGATATTCATCCAGGCATCCCCCTCGGGAACGCCCGTCTGAATCGGAGTAACCGTCTCCCCTCCCCCCGAAAGAAGATTCCCCGGAATCCCCAGGCGAAAGATCAAAAGGACGCCGAAGAGGAGGATCGCTGCCCCTCCGGCATACCTGTGCCAATGGTTTTTCATTCTTGCCATTGTCCGCCGCCTTATTACTCCGGCACTCTAACATATAAAATGTCATGCCGTACTTGATCCGGCATCCGGTCCTGTTCTGGATTCCCGCTTTCGCGGGAATGACGACTTTGACATATATTGTTGCCGGAGTAATTAAATCAACTTCCGCCTGATATCCGGATTTTTCGGATGGATTATAGGGAATGGCCGAAAGGGTGTCAATGCCGATGGTCATGTAAAATCCGTCTTGTCACGGTCGGCGATTTCTGATAGCCTCCCCACCCACGTAAAGAGTGAACGCAATCCAAAAGATATCGCCGGTTCAAATCGGCTTCAAGAGGTCACATCATGGAAAAGGACGAGTCCATCCTACAGGCAAGGGAAGTGCTTCGGCTCGAAGCGGAAAGCATCCTTCACCTCATTGACCGGGTGGGAGAGGAATTTTCTCAGGCGGTCGAACTGATCTACCGCTGCAAGGGACGCGTGATCGTTGCCGGGCTCGGCAAATCGGGTCTCATCGGAAGGAAGATCGTGGCGACGCTGACCAGCACCGGGACGCAGGCCCTTTTCCTCCACCCCGTCGAGGGTCTCCACGGGGATCTGGGGATCGTGACCAAAGACGACGTCCTGCTCGCCATATCCCACAGCGGTGAAACCGCCGAACTGAACATGATCGTCGAGAGCATCCGCGTCATCGGCGTACCACGGATCGCCTTCACCGGAAACCTCACATCGACGCTGGCTCGGGCCTGTGACATCTTGATCGATGTCGGGGTGGACAGAGAGGCCTGTCCCTTCGGTCTTGCACCAACATCGAGTTCCACGGCCGCCTTGGCGATGGGAGATGCCCTTGCCGTCGCGCTGATCCATCGGAAGAATTTTCAGGAAAAGGATTTTTTCAAATTCCATCCCGGCGGAAGCCTCGGCACCAGGCTCCGGGCCAAGGTCCGCGATGTCATGATCAGCGGAATGCAGATCCCGCGTGTCTATGAAGGGACGCTCATGCTGGAGGCGATCTGCGAAATGGACCAAGAAAACAAAGGTTTCGTCCTTGTTGTGGATCAGATGGAGACCCTTCTCGGCATCCTGACCGATGGGGATGTCCGCCGGCTTGTCCGTCGCGAGAAGAATTTCCTGAATCAGAAAATCGATTTGTTCATGACCCGCTCTCCCAAGACGATTCATGAGGAGATCTCCGTCGCGCAGGCCATCGAATATATGCAGCGAGAGGAGATCACCACCCTCGTCGTGACCGACGGAGCGACCCGCCTGAAGGGCTACATCCACCTTCACGACATCCTCGGCCGGGGAGGCACCCTGAAGATCACGCTATCCGAATAGACCGCCATCCAGTCCGATTGATGACTTCGCACCAAAACGAAAGCGGAAGATCGTCACCTCAAATAACAAACAATCTATCGGTACAGTCAAGGGTGTTGATAAGTAGATACCGTAGTTGAAGGAATCATGCCAGACCAGTTCCGTGATCCGCGAAAGGGCCGCAGTCGGGCAGAATTTGGCTATGGATAGTCCCCGCTCATGTGGCATGGGCACAAAAAAATAACCGCCCAAAGCGTAACTTAACTTTTCGAAAAAACTGTCCGCTGAAAATTTCTCTTGACATGAAGGGATTCATGGCTATAATCACCATCAAAACGGTAGATTTAATAGAGATAGGAACAGGGTTGTCAGATGAAGCTCTCGACAAGGGGGAGATATGGCGTAAGAATGATGCTGGAGTTGGCTCTCCACTACGGGGAGGGGCCCATCCTGCTGAGGGATATCGCCGAGCGCCAGGGGATCTCCGAAAAGTACCTCTGGCAACTGATCAACCCGCTCAAGACGACAGGTCTCGTCAACTCCCTGCGCGGAGCGCACGGCGGCTATGTACTGGCAAAGGCGCCGGAAGCCATCTCCCTGAAGGCGATCCTCCAGATCCTGGAAGGCTCCCTGTGCCTGGTGGACTGCGTGGACAACCCGGCCCTCTGCGAGCGGTCGCCATCCTGCATCTCCCGGGACATCTGGGGAGAGGCGTCGAAAAACATGCAGCAGACGCTGGAGGATACGACACTGGCTGCAATGGTGGAAAGACAGAAGGAGAAGTTGAAGAATGAAACGGGATAATAATTTGAGGAACATTCTGATGTGCATGTGTTATTACACCGGACG
>JAPLJY010000266.1 GCA_026388345.1 Deltaproteobacteria bacterium | reverse complement strand
TGCATTACGCCTATGTTGGAAACGTCCCGGACCATCCCGGGAACTATACCCACTGCCCTTCCTGCGGGAAGGCGGTCATCCGGCGCACCGGATTCTTCACCGTGGAAATGCATGTAACAAACGGCCGCTGCGGCTTCTGCGGCGGAAGGATCGCGGGCGTCTGGAGTTGAGTGGAAAGGAGAGAGATCATGACTATACTGCAATTCGGTATTCCCATCGTTGCCCTCAGCCTGGGGGTGGCCGCGACCGGCATGGCCGGAAAGGACGGGGGGGGCGAGGTGCGTCCCCCCGTCGTGGCCGGGCAGTTCTATCCCGAATCGGCGACCGTCCTGAAACTCGCCGTCGAGAAATTCATGGCGGACGCGCTGCCGCCGCAGGCGAAAAAACCGCTGGCCATCGTCGTCCCCCATGCTGGGTACGTCTACTCCGGCCAGATCTGCGCCGACGGCTGGAACCAGGTCCGCGGCGGGGCCTATGACGTCGTCGTTCTCCTCGGAACGAACCACACGACGCCCGGCCTCCGGAAAATCGCCCTCTATCCGGGCGGCGGTTTCCGGACGCCCCTCGGGACCGCCATGGTGGACGGTGATCTCACGGCGGCCCTGCTTGCCGCCTCGCCCGACTGCGCCTCCGACCGGGGGCCGCATGTCCGGGAACACTCGGTCGAGGTACAGGTCCCCTTCGTCCAGGTTCTCTTCCCCCAGGCCAGGATCGTCGCCGCAATCGTCGGCGACGCGGACGCCGCCCTCTGCACCCGCTTCGGAAACGCATTGGCCTTAGTCCTGAAGGGACGCCGCGCGCTTATCGTCGCGAGTTCCGACCTCTCCCACTACCCGTCGGCGAAAGACGCCGAGACCGCGGACATAAAAACGCTGGAGGCGGTCGCCACGCTCGATCCGGCGGCGCTCCATGCAACCGTCCGGACGCAGATGGCCCGGCAGATACCGAACCTCTCCACCTGCGCCTGCGGCGAGGCCCCCATCATGGCCGCGATGGCGGCCGCCAAAGCGATGGGGGCGACCGGGGGCAGGATCGTAAGCTACGCCCACTCCGGGAACCTCCCCATCGGCGATCGGGAGCGCGTTGTCGGCTACGGGGCGGTCGTGCTGGCCGCCGATCTGAAAAAAGAGCCCCCCGCCGTGCGGCCGGCGGCGGCGGCGGCGGCGGAAGGGTCCATCGGTCCCGCCGACCGGAAATACCTCCTCGGCCTCGCGCGGGAGACGATCACCCGATACCTTGCGATGAAGATGGTCCCTCTGCCGCGGCTTGTGAGCCCCATCCTGCGCGAACCGCGCGGGGTATTCGTCACCCTCAAGAAGCGGGGAGACCTGCGCGGCTGCATCGGCCGGATGGTCCCGGACCGGCCGCTCGCCGAGCTCGTCGGGGCGATGGCCCTTCAGTCCGCCTTTGAGGATCCCCGCTTCAGCCCCGTAACACTCCGTGAGCTGGCCGATCTGGAAAGCGAGATCTCCGTGCTGACCCCGATGAAGCCGGTCTCCGGCCCGAACGACATCGTCGTCGGCCGGGACGGCGTCCTGCTTCAGAAGGGGGGAAGATCCGCCGTCTTTCTCCCCCAGGTCGCCCCGGAACAGGGATGGGGAAGGGATGAGATGCTCAACCACCTGAGCCAGAAGGCGGGACTGCCGGCCGGCGCCTGGAAAGACGGGGCAAGCTTCCTGACCTTCCAGGCGATCGTTTTCAGCGAATCGGAGCACCGATGATCGCCGACGTCATAGCCCTGTTCCTGACGGGTCTCGTTTCGCTCCTCGGGCAGATCGTCCTGTTGCGGGAGCTGAACGTCGCCTTTTACGGAATCGAACTGATCTACATGATCGGCCTGGGGGTCTGGTTGCTCCTGACGGCTGTGGGGGCGGTCATCGGCGGCCGGCGCCCTTCCGCCGGCCGGGCGGCGGTTCTGTTTCTCTGCTTCGCCCTCTTCCTCCCCCTCGGCGTCGTCTTCCTCCGGGCAAGCCGTCTCCTGATGGGCGGTATCCCCGGCGCCTACCTCCCCTTCCCATGGCAGATGGCGGCGCTCGTCATCGCCCTCCTACCGTCCGGCCTGCTCTCGGGCCTCCTGTTCCGCGAGGCCGCCGCCCTCCATGCGGAACGGGGCCGGACGCTCGCCGGCGCTTACGGGATCGAAAGCGCGGGAAGCCTGGCCGGAGGGGTGCTCGCCACGCTCTGTCTCCGGTACGGCATCCAGAATTTGCCCCTCGCCGTCGCCTGCGGCATCGCCGCCGCCGCGGCAGCCCTCTTTCTCTTCCAGGGGAAGGGGGCGCGGCCCGCCCGGATCATAGCCGCGCTTGTCGCCCTGTTTCTTGCCGCCGTCCTCTATCAGGCGCCCCCCCTCGACCGGCGGATGACGGCCTGGAACCACCCGGGGCTCCTCGCGACACGGGATTCCCCCTACGGACGGATCACCGCGACGGCCCAAGCCGGCCAGATCTCCGTCTTTACGAACGACGCCCTCGCCTTCGAGAGCGGGGGAACGGAGGCGGAACTCTTCGCCCACCTGACGGCCCTCCAACACCCGGAGCCGCGACGGATCCTGCTCCTCGGCGGGGGATGGGACGGAACCCTCCGCGAGCTCCTCCGGCACCGGCCGGTCCGGATCGACGCCGTCGTCCTCGATCCCGCCTCGCTCGCCCTTCTTAAGCGCTATCTCCCCGCGGACATCCGGGCGTCGCTGATGGACCCCGCCGTCCGCCTCACTCGGGCCGATCCGCGGCATTTCCTCAAGAACAGGGGTTTTGCCTGGGACCTGATCCTCGTCGGCATGCCGGAGCCGTCGTCGGGTGAGACGAACCGCTTCTATACGCGGGAATTTTTCGCGCAGTGCGCCGCACGCCTTCATCCCGGCGGGATCGTCGCGCTGCGTCTCCCCGCTTCCGAGAACCTCTGGACGCCGCCGGCGACCCGCCGAACGGCGAGCGTCTATCGCGCCCTCGCCTCCGTCTTTCCTGAGGTCCTCGTGCTGCCGGGGACAATGATGGTGATGACCGCCTCCGCCGCCCCCCTCCCCCGGTCGCCGGAGGTCCTGACCGACCGCCTTCAGGAAAGGGGACTCCAAACCCGCCTCATTTCAATACCCTATATCAGATACCTCTTCACGAACGACCGTTTCACCGACGTTGAAAAACGCCTGAGAGAAACGGACGTGCCGGAAAACACCGACATCCGGCCGGTCTGCTACCCCTATGCGGTGATATCATGGCTCTCGCGGTTTTTCCCGGGGCTCGCGCTCGTGGACCTGACCATTATCGGGGCTGACGGGAAAGGGGTCGGGATAGTCGGGTGGGGCGTGATGCTGGGGCTGGGGATCGGCCTGGCGCTCCTGTTCCTGGGAAGCCGCCTGCGGCCCGCCTGGCAACGGGGGCTCCTGGCCGCCGTCGCCGGATTTCTCGGCATCGTGAGCGAATCGGTCCTCCTCCTCGCCTACCAGGCGAAGGAGGGCGTCCTCTACCAGGAGATCGGCCTCCTCCTCGCGGCATTTATGGCTGGCCTGGCTCTCGGGGCGCCGGCCCTCCGGGATCTGATCCTCGGGACGGGCGTCAAGAAAAAACGGACCCGGGGGTGGGGCTACGCCCTGCTGGCCGGTTTCAGCCTCCTGTCATTCGTGGCCGGTGGAATCGTGACCAGCGGGGCCGCCGGCGGCCTCCTGCTGACGGCGGTGCTGCTTGCGGCCGCCGGATTCCTGGTCGGCGGCCTCTTCGCCTATGCCGGCCTTCGCGGCGTCCGGGAACAGAAGAACGTCATCGGCCCCCTATACTCGGCAGACCTCATCGGCGGCTGCCTTGGCGCCCTCTGCGGAAGCCTCATCCTGATCCCGATGCTGGGCCTCGCCGGCACACTGACGGCGATGATCATCCTGGCCGCGCTCGCCCTTCTGCTGATCTGAAAACGCGGAAGCCCGCTCCTTCCGAAGCGGGCCTCCCTGATTTTGCCAGCGTTATCGGTCCCCATCGGACGGGGGACCGGGTTTTTTAAGGCAGAACGTTAATGGCCGTGGGCCGTTTTCTTCTCTTCGCCGTAGACCTGAAGCGTCCCCGCCTCCTCCATCTCGCGGAGCCACTTGGCGTGCTGCTTCTTCAGCCAGGCGCGCGTCACCCAGCCGTGGAGCATCGCCGGAAGCGACCCGGGCGAACCAATCGTCCCCAGGTAGAGATGGACGAAAAAGAACGCAAAGATCACCACGAAGCCGAGCGCGTGCAGCGGATACATCCACCGCACCAGCGCCACGGGGAAGCTGAAGGGGAACCACATGACGAGCCCCGTGGCGACCATGACCACACCGAAGAAGGCGACGGTCAAAAAGAACATCTTCTGGCCGGGGTTGTATTTCCCGACCTCGGGGACCTTGTCCACGTGCCAGAGGTAGCCCCCCGCGCACAGCATCCACTCGAGATCCTCCGGCATCGAGAAGATCCCCGCCTCCCGCCACCACATCCGGATCGTGAAGATCAGCGCCAGGATGAAGAAGAGGCCCGTGAAGTTGTGGACATACTTGAGCGACTTCAAGCCCCCCATGAGCGCCCCGATGAAGTTGAACGAATGGAACATCATCCCGAGCCCCGTGATGCAGAGGATCAGGCACGAGACGGCCAGGCTCCAGTGGACGATCCGCTCGAAGGCGTCGGTCGCCTTGATCAATCCCTTTTTCATTTACGCACCCCCTTCCGTCTTGTGGTTGTCGTCCTCATCCGGGGTCTTGGGCCCGTGGATGATGTAGTGCAGAAACGACGCCGCCAGCACGCCGCCCGCCGCCACAAGGCTCAGCGGTTTCAGCAGATCCTTCCAGGCCATGACCGACAGCGGAACACAGGGTTTCACGGGCAGGACGTCATACACCCCCGGCTTCTCCTGCAGGACGTAGAGCACGTGCGTCCCATCGACAAACTTGTCGCCGTAGACGGAGGCGTCGCCGCCCAGTTCCTTCGCCCGTGCGTAGGCCTTTTTGACCATGTCCGGCTTGTCCCCGAAGGTCAGCGCCCCCGTCGGGCAGGCCTTGACGCAGGCGGGGGGAAGATCGGCCCGGATCCTGGAAAGGCATAGATCACACTTGTAAACCTTGTCCGTAACGCAGTCGTAGCGGGGAATCTCGAACGGGCAGGCCGCGACGCACTCCTTGCAGCCGATGCAGCGCTCATTGATGATCCCGACGGTCCCCAAATCGCTGTGGTAGAGGGCGCCGCTCGGGCAGACCTTCACGCAGGCGGCGTTCGTGCAGTGCATGCAGCCGTCCTTCCGGAAAAGCCACTTTACCCCTTCCTTCGCGGCAACCTCCTGGAACCGGATGAGGGTCCAGGTGTTGGGCTGGAGGTCGGGGGGGTTCTGATAGGTTCCGGCCGCAAAGGTCTGCCCCGCCGGAAGACCGTTCCACTGCTTACAGGCGAGCTGGCAACCGCGGCAGCCG
>JAPLJY010000352.1 GCA_026388345.1 Deltaproteobacteria bacterium | reverse complement strand
TGGCGAAGTTGCCGGA
Source organism: Deltaproteobacteria bacterium (assembly GCA_026388345.1). The sequence continues at coordinate 4,228 of JAPLJY010000352.1, read as the reverse complement.
GGCCATGACGAAGGGGGGGATGTCTTTGGCCACCGCCGATGCGCCGCCGATGATGCAGTGGGCGCCGATCCTCGTAAACTGGTGGACCCCCGTCAGGCCGCCGATGATTGCGTAGTCCTCCACATGGATGTGGCCCGCAAGGTTCGCGGCGTTCGCCATGACAACGTGATCGCCCAGTTTGCAGTTGTGGGCGACGTGGCAGTAGGCCATCAGCAGGTTGTGGTCGCCGATGATCGTGACGCCGATGTCGTGGATGGTGGCCCGGTTGATCGTGACGTACTCCCGGATCATGTTGTGGTTGCCGATGACGACCCGTGTCGGTTCTCCCCGGTATTTCAGGTCCTGGGGCGCGCCGCCGATGGAGGCGAACTGGGCGATCCGGTTGTTTTCGCCGATGTCGGTTTGGGTCTCGATGACCACATGGGGGCCGACGAGCGTGTTCTTCCCGATATGAACGTCGGGACCGATGATGCTGTACGGCCCCACTTCAACCCCTTCTGCGAGCGTCGCGTCGGGGGAGATGACCGCCGTGGGATGGATGTTCATGATGTCTCCTTCCCTTCTTTCTCCAGGGCCTCAACCCGCCGCTGAAGTGCGGCAAGGGTTTCCCGCATCTCCGGGAGTTTCGGGAGACAGGCCTCCATCTTCAGCCACTCCCGATGGGGCATGTGGGGTGAGCCGGCGACAATCCGGCCCGGCGGAACATCCTTGTGAACGCCGGATTGGGCGGCGGCCATGACGCCGTCCCCGATCCGGATGTGTCCGACGATCCCCGCCTGGCCGCCGATGACGACCCCCTTCCCCAATTGCGTGCTGCCCGAGATGCCGACCTGGGCGACGATGATGGAGTGCTCCCCGATCACCACGTTGTGGGCGATCTGGACGAGGTTGTCGATCTTCACCCCCCGCTGAATCCAGGTCCGGCCGAGGGTGCCGCGGTCGATCGTCGTGTTTGCGCCGATCTCCACGTCGTCGTCGATCTGAACGTAACCGACTTGGGGGATCTTCCGGTTTTCCTGTCCCGGCAGGGCGAACCCGAAGCCGTCGCTGCCGACGACAACGCCGGCATGGAGAACGACCCGCCGGCCGATCCGGCACCGCCGGTATACGGTGACCCCCGGATAGAGGATGGAGGCCTCTCCGACGGCGGCATCCCGGCCGATGAAGACCCCCGGGTAGAGCACGGCCCTTTTTTCGACGCGCGCCCCGCGGCAGACATGAGCGCCGGGATAGACCACGGCCTCCGAAGAAACGTCGGCCCCCGCTTCGATGGCTGCATTCTTGCTGATCCCCGCGGTCTCTTCATCCTCGGGATGGAAAAGGGCAAGCAATCGGCTCAAGGCGACGTAGGGGGCCCCGACGATCAGCAGGTTTTTCCCCGCGCAGGTGGTTCCCGGGGCGACGAGGATGGCGCTCGCACCTGTGGTTTCCATCCTTTTCCGGTATTTCGGGTTGGCCACGAAGGTGAGATCCCCGGGGCCGGCTTCATCGATCCCCCGGAGCCGCTCGATCACGACCCCGCCATCGCCGTCGACGCTGCCGTTCAAAAACGCGGAGATCTCGTTCAATGTCTTCTTCACGGTTGTCTTCCCGCTACTTCTTGGGTTTGTACGTCCTGTTGAATTCGTCAACCACCCGCTTCGTCAAGTCGTTCTCCTTCGCGAAATAGGCCAGAGGGATCGCACTGACGTCCACGATCATGCTGTATTTTTCCTTTTCGCCGATCGCCTGGACCAGTTTCAGGATCTCGGGGATCATCTTCTTCGAGAGATCCTGGTCCTTGGCCTGGAGCTCCTCATTGGAGTCCTTGACCATAAGCTGATAGTCCCGGAATTTCTTCTGGTAGGCGAGTTCCTTCTCCTTTATGACCTCCTCCTTGAGGAGCGGCCGCTGTTTTTCGAGCTCATCCTTGAGTTTCTTGAGCTCGGCTTCCTTTTCCTGGATGGCCGCCTTGTCCTTTTCAAAGGTTTTCTTGAAATCCTCGGAGGCCTTCTTGCCGGCGGTGGAGGTGAGCATGATCTCCCGGATATCCACAAACCCCGTTTTCTCGGCCGCCGCGGCGGGAGAGGCCGCGAAGGCGAGGGCTAGGATCAAAATGCTTGCAACGATCAATCCATACCTTTTCATGAAATATTTCCCCTTTCCTGTGTGTTAGAGATGGTGAGGAAGGCGCCTTAAGCCTTCTTGGTTTTTCTACATGAACATCCCGATCGTGAATTCCCAGCGGCTGGGGTCTTCATCCTCTTTTCGGTCGAGGACATAACCCCACTCCAGGCGGAGCGGACCGATGGGCGAATACCAGCGGATGCCGACGCCGGTCGTTCTCCGCATGTCATTGATGTGGTAACCACTTTCCCATGAATTGCCGGTGTCGAAGAAGAGGACCCCCTTCAGCCCGGCGTTCTTGATCAGGGGAAAGACATAATCGGCGTTGAAGTTCAGCATCGTCAGCCCCCCGATGACTTCCCCCGTCGCAGGATCGGTCGGTCCCACCGACCGCAGTCCCCGGAGGGAGCTGATCCCCCCGAGATAATACCTTTCATAGATCGGCACCTCTTTCCCCTCGTTTCCGCTGATCATGCCCGCCCGCCCGCGGACGCCGATGACCGTATCCAGAGGAAGGGGGAAAAACCAGGCGGAGGATACCCCGTAACGGGTATAACTGACATCGCCCATGAAGGGGCCGCCGGTATATTCCACGGAGGCGCTGTTGCGCGATCCGGTGGAGGGGAACATCGCATCATCCGTCGAGTCCCGTGTCAGGGTGAAGGTGACGCCGCTGCTCATCGTCTGGCCCGCCTGTTTCTTGGTATAATAGGAGGCGATGTCCAGGATGTCCTTCACATTGTCCTGCGACAGGCGGTATCCGACATAGCCGGTCACGTACCGATAGAGGGAATAGCCGAAGGTCGCCCCGAATCCCTTGGAGTCGAGATTATAGGTATCATACTCCCGGTAGAGATTCCAGATGTCGAACTTGCTCCAGAGGGGCATGTCGAAGAGCCAGGGTTCCGTGAAAGAGATGTCGTAGAGCTGGGAGCTGGAGCCGACACTCGCCTTGAGGCTCAGGGTCTGGCCCCGGCCGAAGAGGTTCTGCTGGGAGACCTGGGCCGAAATGACCGCATGGTCCAGGGCGCTGTAGCCGGCGCCGATGCTGAACATCCCTGTCGCTTTTTCCTTGACGCGGATATTCACATCCGTCAGCGTCTCGTCGGGACCCTTCGCGCTCTCGAAATCGATCTCCTCGAAGTAGCGCAACTGGTTCAGGGCCATGTAGCTGTTCTTGAGCTTGGTCCGGCTGTAGAGAGCCCCCTCCACCACGGAAAGCTGACGGCGGATCACCTTGTCCCGCGTCTTGTTGTTGCCGGTGATGTTGATCCGGTTGAAATAGACGAGCTTCGCCTTGTTGATTTCGTAGGTAATGTCGACGGTCTGGGTCTTCTCCTCCGGCTCGGTGCGGGGGGCGACGTCGGCGCTTGCATAGCCCTCGTCGTTGCAAACCTGGGTCAGGTAATCCATGTCCTTCATGATCGCTTCGCGGTCGTAGAAGTCCTTCTTCCGGATCTGAAGTTTTGCGAGGAGGTCTGCCCGGGGGGTCATGAGCTCGTCTCCGGTGATTGCGACCTTTCCGACGCGGAACTGTTTTCCCTCCGAGACGGGGATCTTGATGTTTATCCCGTTACGTTCGTACGTGATGACCGGCTCGCCGATCTGCGCGTTGATGAAACCGTTGTTCAGGTAGAAGGCGTTCAGCTTGCCCACGTCCTGTTTGAGCTGGTCCTTCTTGAGGAGGCCGGAATCGGTGAAGAAGTGAAAGATGCCCCATTCGTTCGTGGTTATCATGTTCTTCAGTTCCTTCGTGGTGAAGGTCCGATTGCCCTCGAAGCTGATGTTCCGGATGAAGAGCTTCTCGTTTTCAACGATGCTGACGACGATGCGGACGTCCCGCTCGCCCGCCTTCTCGATCTCGTAACGGATCTCGGCGTTGTAGAACCCCTTGCCGTCATAGAGGGCCTTGATCTTTTCCATGTCGGTCTTGAGTTTTTCGGGGTTCACGGTCTGCCGGTTACGGACGCTCATGGCGCCCTCGATGTCGTCCTTCTTCACGGCCTTGTTTCCCTGGATCCGGATCTCGGTGATCAGGGGTTTTTCCTCCACGACAAAGGCGATTACCTTTCCCTCGGCAACGTCCGTTACCTCCGCCGAGACGTCATCGAAGTAGCCCATC
>JAPLJY010000118.1 GCA_026388345.1 Deltaproteobacteria bacterium | reverse complement strand
TTGGCGTGCTTCAGTTCGTTCACCACGCAGGCATAGCGCACCAGGTTTTCCCCGGCCGGTCCGATCAGCGCAACCCGCGCCCGCTTTTCCTTGAGCTCCTCCCGGATCATCTCCTGGGCCGGGCCCGTTTCCAGCCCCCAGATCTTCTCCGCCGACCGGATCTCGGCCCGGCCGTCGTTGATCCAGAGGTAAGAGGGTTTTTCCGCCTTTCCGGTAATGATCACGGCGTCAAAACCGGCGAATTTCAATTCCGGACCCCAGAAACCGCCGGCCTCCGCCTCTCCGTATGCCCCGGTCAGCGGCGATTTGGCCGCCACGGTGTAACGGACCATACCGGCGATCGGCGCCCCGGATATCACATTGGATGCAAAGATCAGGATGTTGTCGGCCGACAGCGGATCGATCCCCGGCCTGAGTTCCCGAAGCAGGAAGTAAGAGGCCAGTCCCCCGCCTCCAAGATAGGTACGGTAAACAATCTCCCCGGGCTCCTCCACATTCATCGCCCCGGTGGTCAAATCCACCCTCAATATCTTGCCGTTATACCCGTATGCCATGTTCTACCCCCTCTTTGTTCAGCGATTTTTCCCATGGATCCATGTGCGACATTTGATTCGAGTCGGGTCGTCCCGCTTCTCGCGATACTACCGCAGGACGAGATTCGTTCGGGAAGTATGGGGAAGGGTGAGTTGCGAGTCAAGAAAAATTTGCCGTTAAAAATTTGCCGTCCGATACGGCGCCCATTACGACGCCTTCCGTTTCTCCCGGTAGACGGCCAAGAGCCTGATCGCGATGCCGATCAGCAGGACGACCAGCAGGAGCGCCAGTTCGTAATGCTTGATGTCTGTTAGGAAAATCTTCAAGATCCGGCCGAAGAAATATCCCCCCGCGGCGATGACGGCCGACCAGAGGGCCGCGCCGATCAGATTCAGCAGGATGAATCGCCGGGTCCGGATCGTGCGGTCCATCCCCAGGATCAGGGGCGTGACGGTGCGCATGCCGTAGACGAACCGGAATCCCAGCATGATCCCGTTGCGGTATCGCCGCATCGCCCGGTGCACCTTTTCCGCGCGACGCCGCCAGGCGGGATGTCTGTCCAGCAGGGCCGCGCCTTTGCGCCTTCCCAAAAAGAAATAGAATTGATCCCCCAGGAAGCTCCCGAGCAGGGCCACCAGGATGACCAGCGGCAGTTTCATCAGCCCCATATGGGCCATGAGGCCCGCCAGGATCAGGACGGTTTCCCCCTCCAGCAGGGTTCCCAGAAAGAGGGCCCCGTATCCGTAGCTCTGCACGAAAGATTCAAGATCGGACATGCGCGCCCCGGCAATCGGTGAACATTTCCATCACTCCTTAACAGGCTGTTGAAAAACGCCCGTCTGCTGCGTTTCCCTCATCCTTCGCCGCTCAACGTACCAAGTCAGTACGCCTCGCGGCTCAGGATTTCGGGGGCCTTGCATCCGGACGTTTTTGAACAGCCTGGATCAGCGACTTTTTCAGAGGCTGTTAGGGCCATGCGGTACGCCGCCGGCCTCCATCTTTGCGTAGAACGCCCTTTTGACCCATTCCGCGGAACCGATGTACAAAAGAACGATGAGCCCCATCATCAAGAGAAAGGAGACCGGCAGCGGGTGGAATCCGAAGAGCCCCGCGAGCGGCGTCAGCGGAACCAGCAGCGTCATGACCACCACGGCCAGCGTGGTCGCCAGCAGGGCCGGCGACGGCGGACTTTTGAAGAATGGGCGGCGGCTGCGGACCACCAGCACGATCAGGGAAGCGGAAATGACCGATTCGAGGAACCAGCCCGTCCGGAACTCCTCCGGCGTGGCCTTC
>JAPLJY010000115.1 GCA_026388345.1 Deltaproteobacteria bacterium | reverse complement strand
ATCTGGTTAGGCGGAGTTACCCACAGCCACCCCCGCCCTGCTCCGTGAAAAAGCTGCGGTGGCCGCTATGGATAACTCCTTGTGGTTGAGCTGGTAACGGTGCCATCTAAAATCAACTTGACGGATGCATGAATTTATGGGTAGAGTAAACACAATGTAACATATCAACATCAATAAGAAAATCAGATTATGTTACGTATAGTTTATTGAAGTCAAGGAGGGAGGTCGATCTGATTTCGTAGCAGAGTTCAACCGGAAAGCTTCGGCCGAAAAAACTCGTGCGGCTATCGTGTGCACCTACAACTCTTCAGCGCGCCAGCATAAAAAGAGTTAAGGATTACGGATTGAAATGATGCATGATAGTTTTTTCTACTTTAGCTTGTAGAGGGCGCTGTCTTTCCCGAAGTTGATGATCAGCGGCGTCTGGCTGTGGCCGATTTCCCTGGAGATGCTTGCGGTCATCTTCTTTGAGTATTCGCCCAGGCCGACCACGGTTACCTCCCCGTCTTTATTCCTGTCAGCTTCTCTATTGTTGTTCAATCCATCCAGCAGTACATGCGTGAACAGTCCATTGCCTTGATAGCCGTCCATCGCTGCCTGTTTGTCATTTGCCGATGCGTAGATGTGCAGCCCCATCTTCTTCGCCAGCACCGACATCCTGGCATCGTACAGCCCGCTGATGATGTAATCGACGCCGCCGGCATGGCAGGTATCGAAGATGAGCAGTTGGCTCAGGGATTTTATTTTCTTGGACATCTCCACGATCTCGTTCGAGCTGATGACGTTCATATCGCTCACCTGCCCGTTGAAGTCATGGGTGAGCACGTAATACTGGTTCTGCAACAGCACGCCATGACCGGCCACAAAGAGAATAAAGCTGTCGCCGGGTTTTATGACCCGCGCCAGATCGTCGATCTTTCCGATGATACTGGCCTTCGTCGCTTCCCCGTCCGTCAGACGTGAGTAGTGGATATTCTGCGGTTTATACAGGGTGGCGGACTGCGTCTTGATCTTCTCCTCCAGATCTTGAGCGTCTTTTGCGGCGTATTTGAGATTGATATTCTCGTCCCGGTACCGGTCTATGCCGATCGAAAGGATATAGAGGTGAGGATCATCGAACTTGACTCCAGAGTTGAAATGAACGGTTTTCAGGGAGCTCTGGATCGTGTTGCCCGCGTTGAAGGCGGCTACACTCACTTCATTTTCACCGGCAACGGGGTCGATCTCTCCGCAGTCTGCGAATGTTTCCCCCTTGGGTTTGATGGTCGCGGGGACCGACTGAGCTTTGTCCTTGATGGTCACGCTCCTCATGTCGTCATAGATGGCCTTGCTGTTCAGAGAGGCCAGTTGGGTTTGTTCCAATGATGATTTTGCTGCCTCACGGTAATACCCGTCCGACTGGATGAGTTTCCCATTGTGGAACAAACGGACCTCGCCTATGCCGCCCCCGGTGCTTTTTACCTGATAACAGATCCTGGCCTTGGACCGGCCCGCATCGCCCTGATAGGTGAGATCGACAAGGGGTGGGGGGCTCTTGATGGCATCGGTCATGCTGACGGTCGCCAGCCCGCTGATGTCTTCTCCCTGGAGCTTGACTGCCACAATATCGGGTCTGTAGAAGACATCATAGAATTTATCCACGCCGTATCCCTGGTTCCCGACAACCACGCTCAGGTATTGGGCGCCTTTCTCGGAAGCGTTGTAATAGCCTTCCTTGGTGATGACCAGCCATTCGCCGTCGGCAAAGCCGACGAACATGGCCGTCTCCTCGCCGGTGGCGGCATCGTACATCCGGACCGCGGAATCGCTCAGGTTGAGCAGGACCCGCTTGCCGTCGGGGTGAAACGCTCCGGAAAGGGCATTCCCGGAATAGACGGCCTGCTGTCCCTTCCAGGCAGCGGAAAGGTCGGTCACCTCTTTTCCCGTTTTCACCTCCACGATTTTCAGGGGCTGGGCGAGGACCATGAACTGCGTTCCGTCCGGGGAAAGGGCTAGGCCGTTCACGCCGGAGACGCCATACTGGGCGACCTTGTAGCCCGCAAATTCCCTCAAGAGCTTGCCGTTTGCCGCATCCCACAAGCGGACCGTCCCATCAAATCCGGAACCGGTCAGAACGGACTTGCCGTCCGGGGTGAAGGCGATCGCAGTCGACTCGAGCCCCATGATGCCCGATTTGTGCGCCTGAATGGTCCAGATCTTCTTCGACGTCGCGATCTCCCAGAGATGGAACAGGCCGCCGCTGTCCGAGGTCAGGATTCTTTTGCCGTCCGGCGAGAAATCGGCGCCCCCGCCAAAACGACTGCCGGGGAATTTCCTGATGGCCCTCCAGCTTGCCGTGTCGAACACATAGATCTCGCTGACACTCTTGGCAAGGAAGTACCGGCCGTCGCGGGAGAACTTGATGTCATAAACCAACCGATTCGGCCCCTTGAAGCCGGCGAATGTCTGAACGATCGTCCCCGTCGTCAAGTCCCAGACGTTCAGTGCGTACTGCTCCTGCTCCATCTCCTTCCTCACGCCTCTGTTGCTCAGAAAGGGCCTCGTCTCGCCGCCGGTCACCGCATACCGGCCGTCCGGCGAGATCGCCACCGCACTGGCCAGTTTCAGCGTGTTTGCCTTCTTGAAGACCTGGCGCCCTTCGACGAGGTCCCACATCCGGACCACGCCGAAGTCGCTGGCGGTCAAGGTCCCGCCGTTGTCCACTGTCAGCAGATAGCGGCCGTCCGGCGAGACAGCAAGCGCGGACACGGCGCTCACCTCCGTCTGGATATCCATTTTCAGATCCCCGTTGTTCAGATAGACTTGAGGGACCGTATAGGGCTCCAAACGCCCGCAGGAGATAAGAATCAAAGACAACAAAATCAATTCGGCTGATTTCTTCACACTTTTTACCTTGTAATTTTTTAACAATTATATATCATAAAGCCATACAAATGCCATGGGAGGTTTTTATGAAACGCTTTTTTGCATGGGTTATATTCTGTCTCATGATCGGTTCCTTTCTTGTCGCTTGTGCAACAACTGAAACTGATAAAAGGGGCTCAGGAGGGAAAAAGAGCATACCGCGTCAGGCTCAGGAAGAGGTTGTTCCCTCAGAAAGCACTGCTCCGTCGAAGTGACCGGCCCCAAAGCTGTTGACTGACAAGGATTTCCTTTTTGACGGTCGTAGTATAAGATAGACGATCTCACTTGTCAAAAGCATAATGATCAACATTAGTGCTTGAAATGTTGGTTGTTTGGCGAAATGACTGGATCGTCTGTTACAGGAAGGCAGCCTCAGGCCCGTTCCTCCCCCGAAAATGCCACCTTTCGTCCAATTATCAATAGATTGGTCGGGAAAGTCAATCCTCGACTTGTATTTGCAGGCCTCTATGTCTATGACAAAGGCAGCTCCAACGACTTCAGTCATGAAAGTCATCTATCAATTGCCTTAACGACCGAGGGGGCTGGCCGACGACTCCCTCGGCATCCTCTCCCGGGTTTCGGATCCGATTCGTCGGGAGATGGCGCCGATCGACATCGCGGGATCCACAACCTATAGATGATAATTATAATAGATTTCGTCGGAGCAATCCCCGTATGAACCGCTTTTTACAGCATCATACATTTCCTTGATGCCATAGCCGACATCATACTGGACCTGATACCCGATTTCCTTGATTTTTTCGCATTCGATAAAATAACTGCGGTAGTCCTTGGTTTCAGAGGTGTACTGCAACTCGACCCCAGGGATCGTTTTTTTCACCAGTTCGGCAATTTCATACATGCGCAGATTCTGCCCGGTATCCCCCACATTGTAGATCTTATTCCGGACCAATTCATCGGGGGATCGCAGGACCTTTATATAAGCCTGGGCGGCGTCCTTGACATGCACCAGCGGCCGGAACTGCGCCCCATTGAAGGCCGTAACCTTTCCATGTACGGCAGCCCTCATTGCGAGAGAATTGACAATCAGATCAAAACGCATTCTCGGGGACAACCCAAAAAGCGTTGCCATCCGGAGGAATGTCGGGCAAAACATGTTGCTGCTCTTCTTGCCGACCTCCTTTTCCACTTTTCTTTTCAGAACTCCATATAGGGATATGGGGTTTGTCTCATCTTGCTCGTTTACCGGGGCGTCCTTCAGCCCGTAAACACTGTCCGAAGAGGCAAAGATGAATCTCGGGACGCCGTAATACACGCAGCAGTCGGCAACGGCATTGGTGATCAGGTAGTTGATATCCACGGCATCCTTTGAATACTGTTCACAGGGCGGCGCCCCCACAACGGCGGCAAGCATGATAACGGCATCCTTGCCGACAATGGTTGAAGTCAGATGGGCAAAATCCCTTGCATCCCCCTGAATAAAAGAGAAGTTCGGCTGCGTTTCCAGGGTCTTGAGGCCGGCATTTCCGAACTGCAGCAGATCGTAAACCGTAACCTCAAATCCTTCATCCATACATGCCCGAGAAAGAATAGAGCCGAGATAGCCGGCGCCGCCTACAATCAAAACCGTGCGAATCTCTTTCATGCTTGTCTCCTCCTTGAAGTGCGATGATGGCGTTATTTTCGTCAGCTTTTCCGTCTTCGTTCCGGCGCGATCCCGGCCAGGGCCTTATATTCTGGGTCGTTCGCCAGGGCACAGGTCATGGCCGCCACCCGGACATGCGGGGCCGTCGTCGGATGGCTGGTCACATCCTTTATCCTTTTCCCCTTGTAATAGACCCTACGGTTCAGCTTCCACAGACTTTTCATGTAATCCCAGGCGGTTTTGATCTTCATCCGAACGTTCACGATATCATTCCCATCCCCGCAACCCATCATCATTCTTCATCAGAAGAATTACCCTTATTTGCATTCCAAATCTGCCATGGCAGCGAAATGATTCAATCTGACTTTTTAGGAAGCACGGGCGCATTATACACGAAAGGCATAAAGGCCGTCCAGTCTTTCAACATTACAAACAGGATTCAATGATCTGGTCCGATCAGCCGCAGCGAAGCATTGTATTTGAACAGAAAATGTTGGCTAATGTTCATCGCGTCTCCTGTCCGGCTAATGCTGTGACTGTAATCTCCACGCGGGCTCCTGCCGGTAACGATTTCACTTCCACTGTCGTGCGGCCTGGAGGATTTGCTTTAAAGTACTCCGCGTATATTGTGTTCATCGTGGAAAATTCACTCAGATCCGTCATAAACACAAACGTTTGGACGACGAGATCCAACCGGGAACCTGCCTCCTCAAGGATAGCCTTGATATTCTCAAGAGTTCTCCGGGTCTCTGCCTCGATGCCACCAGGCACAATCTGTTTCGTCACTGGATCCATCCCCTTTTCTCCGGCCACAAAGATGAACCCGCCCGCCTTAATGCCCTGAGAATAAGGACCGACTGGGGGACCTGCCTTGGAGGTCTGAATAACCTGAATCGGTTTATTCTTTGCTTCTGCCATGGTATATCTCCTTTCTGTTTTGGATAATTGGAAAAGACATTGCTTCCAAGACGTTGAAGTATCGGGGGGCTGTTTTTGCCTGTCAAGGAATTGATTGGCAGGTATTTTCGCTTGACTCAAAGAAGTCATACTTTTCCACTTGGAGCGTGAGAATACACGGTTCTACCTTCTACAGTTCAAACAGCATTCAACAGTCTGGCCTAAGCAATCACCCTAAAGAGTTGTATTTGAACGTCGGATTGCCCTCTATGCCTCATAGGAGAGTAAAACCACCTCCGCTGCCTGCTGCCTCAAAGGAATTAAAGCCTGGTAAGCCGGTGACGAGTGCCAGCTATTGACGGCCTCTTTGTCAGGAAAACGGATAACGACGATGTCGGAGTGTGGATGCTCACCTGCCAGGACTGCAACCCGTTTTCCTCGAAAAACAAGTTCGGCGCCCCATGGCTCCAAAGTAGCTGGAACTTGATCGCGGTACTCTGCCCACTTTCCAGTGTTTTTCACTGTGATGTGTCCGATAACATAAGCGGTGCTCATTCTGTTGATCTCCTCAATGAACGAGAGCGGTCGAACATTTCAATCGGAATTCAATGATCTGGTCCGATCAGCTGCAGCGAAGCATTGTATTTGCAATCATTTTCTTAAAGTGCGACGCTTTACGGTTTATTGTACCCCTCCGGGGTGCATCCACCGAGGCGCTCCTCGTTCATTTTGAAGTCACTTCGGTGCACCGAAGTGACTAAACAACATGATATCATTAATTATACACCGACGAGGCCGGTCATTTTCACGCCAAATTTTTGCTCGGCTTGGATGCACCGGCGATGACCCCCTCCAGGGTGTTCTTCAGAGAGGTCAGGGTCTCCATGATCATGTCCCGATCCTCCGTTGAGAATTCTTGAAGGTCCATGGCTGCGATCTTTATCTGTGTTGCGCCGAAGTTGTTGACCAGGGCCTCCGCCTTGGTGCGCTTCGCACCGGAAGTCTTCTTGACGCCGGTCTGGGACTGCTGTTTCCGGTACAACTGGAATTGGGTCGCCATGCTCCGTTGCTGCTTGTTCCGGGCGATCGTGACGAGCACGTTTTTCGGGACGGTGGGGTCCTTGCGGCATTCGTCCCGGATCTCGTTGGGGAGTTTGTTGAGGGAGAGGGCCTCCGAGATGGTGGTTGGGGATTTGCCGATGATCCGGGCCAGATCCTCCTGCATGTACGGATGGTCGTCCATAAGGCGCTTCAGGGCCTCGGCCTCCTCGATTGGGTTCAGATCCTGGCGGAGGAGGTTCTCCACCAGCGCGATTTCAGAGTGTTTGTCGCCTTCGATGAAGATGGCAGGAACGTAAGTGAGACCTGCCTTCCGCGCCGCGGCGCAGCGCCGCTCGCCAGCGACGACGTACACGAGGCCGGTTTGCGGGTCCTGCCGGCAGACGATCGGTTCGATGATCCCGACTTGTCCGACGGAGGCGGTCAGTTCTTCGAGAGCCAGGGGGTCCAGGTATTTCCGGGGTTGCATCGGATCGGGCTGAAGCTCGGCCAGCGGGACGGAGTGGAGTTGATTCGGGGCATACGTCGCCATGAAAAGTTCCTCCTTCCTTACGAAAGAATAAAGGGTTGATCCGGTATCAACTTCAGCGCCCAAGGGGCGCGGCGACGGAGGGCGAGAGCGAATGCGTATCGAGACAGCGGGTAAGCGCTAACGATTTCAGGATGATTCTTGCGGAAGACGATACAGAAAAATTGTGGGGATATCAAGAGAAAATAATGTCGCTGTCTCGTCATTTCTGTTGCGTTTATCGCATCGTTATGCTATCAGAATCGCCCATAAATTCAGAAGATCGGGAGAGGTTTTTAAACGATGGAGATCATCACCGCCGTCAGGGGTTTCAAGGATATCCTTCCTCCGGAGACGGACAAGTGGCGGCACATCGAAGAGACGGCCCATCAGGTCTTTCGTGCCTTCGGATACCGGGAGATCCGCGTTCCCCTGATCGAGAAGACGGGACTCTTCAGTCGCGGGATCGGGGAATCCACGGACATCGTCGAAAAGGAGATGTACACCTTCCTCGACCGGGGTGAGGAATCACTGACGCTCCGTCCGGAGGCGACGGCGTCCGTCATCCGCGCCTACCTGGAACACGCCCTCCATACCGCGGAAACGGTGACAAAGCTCTATACCATCGGCCCCATGTTCCGGCGCGAGAGACCTCAGAAGGGGCGTTACCGTCAATTCCATCAGATCGACACCGAGATCCTCGGTCCGGATGACCCGCGAACCGATGCGGAGCTGATCCTGATGCTGATCCACTTCCTCGGTGTACTCGGATTGACCAACCTCAATCTGGAGATCAATTCCCTCGGCTGCGCCGAATGCCGGCCCGCCTTCCGCGAGGCGATCCTCTCGTTTCTGCGCGGCCGGGAAGAGGAGCTCTGCGGAGACTGCCGCCGAAGGATCGGAACCAATCCGCTCCGCGTTTTCGACTGCAAGGTGGAAACCTGCGCCGCGGTCATCTCGCAGGCCCCGCTTCTGCCCGATTTTCTCTGCGCCGGATGCCGGGACCACTTCGAGAAGGTTCAGTCTTGTTTGCGTCTCTTCGATCTCACTTTTCATCTGAATGCGAAAATGGTCCGGGGGCTCGATTACTATACCCGGACGACCTTCGAGGTGACCACCGAATTTCTGGGCGCCCAGAATGCCGTCGTCGGCGGCGGCCGTTACGACCATCTCGTCCGGGATCTCGGCGGTCCGGATATTTCGGGGATCGGCTTTGCCATCGGTTTTGAGAGGCTGGCCGCCATGATCCCGGAAAGAGACGGAGACGTTTCCCCGGGCCCCATTCTATTTATTGCGGCCCTTGGAGAGATGGCCCTGGAAAAAGCCTTTCTTCTTTGCAACCGCCTGCGGATGAAGGGCATCCATGTGGAGATGGACCATGCCGGCCGCAGTCTCAAGAGCCAGATGAAGCGGGCGGACAAATTAAAAAGCGTCTATACGCTGATCCTGGGCGATCGGGAAATCCAGGAGAACAAAGCCCTTCTCCGGAACATGCGTGCGAGCACCCAGGAAGAGATCCGTTTGGACAGTATGGAAGAAACAATCATGAAAATAGAGAGGTAACGATCTTGTCCGACTTTTTGACAGTACAAAAAAGAACCCATTACTGCGGGGATGTCAATGCATCCCACACCGGGGAGGAAGTGGTGCTGATGGGCTGGGCCCACCGGCGGCGGGATCACGGAGGCGTCGTCTTTATCGACCTTCGCGACCGGGAGGGACTCGTTCAGGTCGTCTTCAACCCGGATGTCAACGCCGCATGTCACACTGAAGCCGGGCGGATCCGGAGCGAATTCGTGCTCGCGATTCATGGGCGGGTCCGCCGCCGGCCGGAGGGGATGGAAAATCCCGATCTCAAGTCCGGCGAGATCGAGGTGCTGGCGGATGACCTGGAGATCCTCAATGAGTCGAAGACGCCTCCCTTTATGCTGGATGGAATGACCGAGATCTCCGAGAACGTCCGTCTTAAATACCGCTACCTCGATCTCCGGCGTCCCGAGATCCAGCATAACCTGATTCTGCGGAGCCGTGTAGCCGCGGCGACACGCGAATATTTTCACCGCGAGGGATTCATTGAGATCGAAACCCCCTTTCTGACGAAGAGCACTCCGGAGGGCGCCCGGGACTACCTGGTCCCCAGCCGGGTAAATCAGGGGATGTTCTACGCCCTTCCGCAGTCTCCGCAGATCTTCAAGCAGTTGCTGATGGTTTCCGGATTTGACCGCTATTTTCAGATCGTAAAGTGCTTCCGCGACGAGGACCTCCGGGCGGACCGTCAGCCTGAATTCACGCAGATCGATGTGGAGATGTCCTTTATCACCGAAGAGGATGTGATCCGGATCATGGAGGGGATGATCGCCCACCTCTTCCGGACCTGTCTCGGCCGGGAGCTCCCCCTCCCCTTCCCCCGGATCGCTTACCGGGACGCGATCAGCCGCTTCGGGAAAGACAATCCCGATATCCGTTTCGGTCTGGAACTCCGCGACCTGACGGATATCCTGAAGGGATCGGGATTCAAACTCTTCTCCGAGATCGCGGCCGGCGGCGGCGTGATCCGGGCGATCAAGGTCGAAGACGGCAAAGGCCTCTCCCGGAAGGACCTTGACGAGTTGAAGGATTTCGTCGCCCAATACGGGGCGAAGGGTCTTGCCTGGGCCAGGGTCAATCCGGACGGCTGGACATCGCCGATTTTCAAATTCCTTACGCCGGTAGAAGTTTCTGCAATCAATGAGAGAATGGAGGCCCGCGAGGGGGCCGTGATCCTTTTTGTCGCCGATTCACCCAATGTCGCCCGCGACTCGTTGGGAAACCTCCGGATCCACCTGGCGAAGAAACTGGGCCTGATCGACCCCAATGCCCTCGCCTTCACCTGGGTTACGGAATTCCCGCTGTTCGATTACAGCGAGACGGAGAAAAGGTTCGTTTCGACGCATCATCCCTTTACCTCGCCGGTTCTGGAAGAGGTCCCGTTCATC
>JAPLJY010000312.1 GCA_026388345.1 Deltaproteobacteria bacterium | reverse complement strand
TACTACCCCGACTTTTTCAGCCACTGCTACGGTTGCGGCCGCCTGAACGATGCGGGTCTGAAGATTAAAAGTTACTGGGATGGAGAGGAATCCATCTGCATCTATGAACCAAGGCCCTACCACACGGCCCTCCCGGGCTTTGTCTACGGAGGGATGATCGCCTCTCTGATCGACTGCCACGGTACGGGTACGGCCGCCGCGGCCAAGTACCGCTCCGAGGGCAGGGAAATGGATACGGACCCGCCCCTGCGCTTCCTCACGGCGTCTCTCCACGTCGATTACCTGCTCCCGACACCGCTCGGCGTCCCGCTGGAAATCCGCGGCAGGGTGAAGGAGGTCAAGGGGCGCAAGGTGATCGTGGAATTGACCCTTTCCGCCGGCGGGAAAATCTGCGCCCGCGGGGAGGTTATAGCGATTCAGGTGCCGGAGCATTTGATTCCCGGGCATCCTTGAAGCCATCGTAAAGTTGTAATTTCCCTCTTTTGTCATTCCGGGCTTGACCCGGAATCCAGGTGTAGGTGTATGGTGCGTTACGGCTTCCGCCTAACGCACCATACATCTCTGAGATTGAGGAAGGGACGATGCCTCTCTTCCGGAGGCCGGCCATGATCGGCGCCGTTCGGTCTCAGTCGCCTGAATCCCCCTCCGCCCCCGGCTTGAAATGCCCGTGGAGGGTTTCGGGGATGCTGATCAGCAGGGGCATTCGGATCAGGAGGTCGATGCCCACAAAGAGGATGAAGATGTACTGCGGCCCGATCCTGTCCCAGATAACGCCCGCAGACAGGGCAAGGAGGGCACTCAGAACCATCTTGAAGAACCGGTTGATGCCGACCCATCTCCCCATCTGTTCGGGAGGCACCAGCTCCCGCTCGATGGCGGCTGCGACCGGTGCACCGATGAAGTAAAAGCCCTGCAGGATTCCGGCGATGACCAGAAAGGCCGTTGACGTCGCCCAGATCAGCATCAGGTTGGAGATCCAGAAAAGCGGGATGGTGATATACAGGACCCTCTTCCGGCCGATCCGGTCCGCAAGCCTTCCCAGAGGAATGGCGCAGACGATGGATGACAACGCCGATCCGGCAACCATGATCCCCAGGATGAATTCATTGGCGCCTTTGATCTGGTGGGCGAAAACCTGGGTGAACGGGAAGACCAGCCCCAGCGGCAACTGGGAGACGGCGCCGATGACCAGCCATTTCTTCAGATGCCGGCCGCCTTTGAGCACCTGGGAGATATCCCTGAACAGGTGCGGCCTCTGGCTGCCCGACTTCACCCACTTTTGTGCCGACAACTGTGTCAGCACGATGACGAACGTGACGATCGTAACCAGCAGACCTGAAAAAAACAACGGCCGGATGCCGGCGGTGTTGACGCCGCCGTACAGGGTAACCAGCCAGGTGGCCAGCAGCGGCCCGGCCATTCCCAGGAGGCCCGCGGCGACCGTTTCACAGATCAGCATGCCGGTGGCCCGGTCCCGGTTGACCAGGCAGTTGCCGCAGATGGTCGAGCAACTGTGATTGCTGGTGGAGAAACCCAGCCAGTAGCCGATCATGGCGATGATGGTCACCTCCCAGCTTTGCGCCAGGCCGTAGGTCAGGTAGGAGACGACCAGGAATCCGATGCCGATCAGGTAGATTTTTTTGGGACCGATCCGGTCGATGAACCAGCCGGTGAAGGGTCCGAAGATACCCGCAATGATCATGCCGATGCTGTTGACGATGCCCAGTTGGGTCCCCGTGGCCCCCAGCGCCACGATATAGATGGACAGATAGGGGAAGACCATCTGGTAGGCCAGCCTCTCCATCGATGTACGCAAAACGGTGATTTTCCAGTCCCGGTGCTGCCGTTTCAGAAAGGCAAGGCCGTCGCCGAGAAAGGCCGGCAGCGGCCCGGCGGATTGTTCAGTTTGATCGCTCAATGAATATTCCCTTCCCACGGGTCCGCGGCAAGAGGGGAGAGCGGAACAACAGCGACGACAAGCGTGATGAATTTCAGCCATGTCCCCGGTTCCCGCGGGTGTTCTATTCGTTTGCCGCTTTTACCATGGATGGCTTCGGAAGCGCAATCCCCCAGCGCCTCGGTTTTTCTTCTCTGTTGTTTCATGAGCATCCATCTCCCTATTGAACGAGAAATCCTGCTTGGGGATTTGCACGGAATCCGTCAGGCTTCATGACATCCATGCTCGTGTAAGCTGCAGGCGATTCCCGAATCCTTCAGGTTTCCCGCAAGCCAACCTTCGGCGACCTCTTTCACGCCGCCCGAACATCCTCTCAGCACATCAATTCCGCAACCGCTCAAGACGTTGACGGCCCCCTGCCCCATGTTCCCGGCCAGCATCATCTTGACGCCCATCTGCGCAAGCGTCTGAGCGATGTTCGATTTGCAGCCGCAATTCGCCGGGGAAGAGACCGTTTCCTTCAACATGATTTCATTTTTTTCGTTGACCGTGAATACCGTGAAGTACTCACAGTGGCCAAAGTGTTCGTCCACCTGATTCTGACGCGACGGTAAAGCGATTTTCATGATGTTCTTCCTTTCAAAACAGTTTGATTTTACGCATGCTCCCTGCAATGCGGACAACTCATTTTATTGTGTTTGTTGCAGTCAGGACTGAAGGCCCGGCGGCAGCGCGGACACCGGGCCGGCGCCTCTGCATTCATGGAAACGGGACCGCCCTCGATTCTGAGGGTCTTCCCGTTGACGAGGACATCGGCGACCTTCCGGTGCGCCTCCTCGATGATCCTGCCGAAGGTCTGCCGCGAGATGCTCATCCGGGAGGCCGCCTGCTCCTGATACAATCCTTCCAGGTCGGCCAGGCGGATCGCCTCATACTCGTCGAGGGTCAAAAGCATCTCCTCGGAAGACGCCGCCCCCTCAGGATGAAAACAGGTTCTCCCCGGCACGGCGCCGATATGTCGGCAACACTTCGGTCTCGACATTGTTACTTTCCTTGGGGATAATTATAAGCATATGCCCATAATATGTCAAGGCCGAACATCCGGTAAATCGTTCATGGTTGCGACCAGTCATCCCAACCCCCTCAACGGCTGCTCCTGTGCAATCCCCTGGAGATTAGCAGGATCGGAAGGCCGGGCGGACATCCCTCGAAAAATCCCCGCCGTTGATTTGGATCAATGACAAACCTACGGACCGGGGTTATGGTGAGGCCATAACCGGAGGGTCATGGCACGAACCGCCCGCTGTAAAACAGGAACCCAGGAGGACAAAATGAATGGTCTGTTGATTTTGCTGATCGTGGTTGCGGTTTGGTTTTTCGTCCAAGGGTGGCTGTTGCCCCGGCTGGGAATCTCGACCTGAATGCGCCAGGGCTGCTCCGATGTGGGCGGGAAGAAGAAATCAGAAGACACGAAGATCTGACCGGTTCTCTGCAAAAGGAATCCGGCCGGAAGAGGGGTGTTCGGATCACGAAGAGGGCGGCGGGCCTTTTGCCCGCCGCCCTCTTCCATATTGCGGCCATACAGGCTACTTTCCCCGTGGGTAGGGCCAGGCCAGCACGCCGCCCTCCATAACCTTCACGTTCTTCCAGCCGTTCCCCTCGAGGACGAGGGTCCCTCCTTTGTTCCCGTCTCGCAAATCTCCCCCGTCTGCTCGGCCATCGGGCACGGTTTTTTTCGGAAAAACTCGAAATAGAGCAGCGGCACGGCGATCAGGGTCAGAACCGTGGCGCCGACGGCGCCGAACATCATCGCGATGGCCAGTCCCTGGAAAATCGGGTCGAAGAGCATCACGAAAGAGCCGACCACGACGGCCGCCGCGGTCAGGACAATCGGCCGGAAGCGAACGGCGCCGGCCATGATCAGGGCGTTTTGCAGATGCCCCTTCTCGCGCCACTCCATCTCCACAAAATCGACGAGAAGGATGGAGTTCCGGACGATGATGCCCGCCAGAGCGATGAAGCCGATCATCGAGGTCGCGGTGAAAAAGGCGCCGAAGAGCCAGTGGCCGGGCAGAATCCCCACCAGGGTCAGCGGGATCGGCGCCATGATGATCAGCGGGGTGATGAAGTTTCGGAACCAGGCGACGATCAGGACGTAAATCAGGATCAGCACGGCGGCAAAGGCCAGCCCCAGATCCCGGAACACCTCATAGGTGATGTGCCACTCCCCGTCCCATTTCATGGAGTAGGTATCCTCCAGCCACGGCTGGACGGTGGAGTACTGTTTCAGGCCGTAGCCCTCGGGAAGCTTCATCTTTTCGATTGTTTCCTTCATCTTCATGATGGCGTAGACCGGACTCTCCTCCGTTCCGGCCACATCCCCCAGCACATAGGTGACGTTCTTGAGGTTCTTGCGGTAGATCGTCTTTTCCTCCAGGCCGTCCTGGCGTTTCACCAGCTCGGAAAGCGGGACCATGGCGCCCGCGGGCGTCGGCATCCCGATCGATTTCAGCGCTTCGATATCGGCCCTCTTCGCAAGCGGCATCCTCAGAAAGAGTTCGACCGGCTCCTTTTCCTTCTCCAGATGCAGCAGTCCCACGCCCGCGCCTGAGAGCGCAATCCTTAGGCTTTGTGCAACCGCCTCGGTGCTGATTCCCGCACGGGCCGCTCTGTCCTGATCGACCGCGAAACGGATCTTGGGCTGGTCCTCTTCCACGTACCAGTCGACGTCCACGACACCGTCGGTTTCCGTAAAGATCTTCTTGATCTCCCGGGCGATCTCGATCCGCCGGTTTGCTTCGGGTCCGTATATTTCCGCCACCAGGGTACTCAGGACGGGCGGTCCGGGGGGGATCTCCGCCACCTTGATCCTGGCGCCATACCGGTCGCTGATTTTCCTTAACGGAGGCCGCAGCCTTTTGGCAATCGCGTGGCTCTGCTCTTTCCTCTCCCCCTTGCCGACGAAGTTCACCTGAATATCGGCGACCGTGCTCCCCGAGCGCAGAAAATAGTGGCGCACCAGTCCGTTGAAGTTGTAGGGGGCCGCCGTCCCGACATAGGTCTGGTAATCCGTCACCTCCGGAACCGTCCGGAGGTATTCGCCCATCTCCCGCGCCAGGGCGGCCGTCTCCTCCAGCGTCCGGCCTTCCGGCATGTCGATGATCACCTGGAGCTCGCTTTTGTTGTCAAACGGCAGCATCTTGACCGTGACCTTCTTGAGGGGAACCAGCGTGACAGCCAGCAGCAGCAGAAAGACGACACTCGCCAAAGCCAGCATCCGCTTGAGCCTGCTCTCCAGGAGGGGCCGCAGGATCCTTTCGTAAACGCGAAACATTCTCCCGCCCTCTTCGGAGGCCTCCTCCCGCTTCACGTTCTTCAGGACGATGTAGCTCAGCCAGGGGCTGACGATAAAGGCGACGAGCAGCGAAAAGACCATGGCCGCCGATGCGCCGACCGGTATCGGGCGCATGTAGGGTCCCATCAACCCGGAGACGAAGGCCATCGGAAGCAGCGCGGCGATCACGGCGAGCGTGGCCAGGATGGTGGGATTGCCCACCTCGGCCACGGCCAGGACGGCGGTGAGCGGTTCGATCTTGTGGAGCTTGAAATGGCGGTGGATGTTTTCCACCACCACGATGGCGTCGTCGACCAGGATGCCGATGGAGAAGATCAAGGCGAAGAGTGTGACCCGGTTGAGCGTGTAGCCGTAGAGGTAGTTGATCAGGAGCGTCAGGGCCAGCGTCACGGGGACGGCGACCGCGACCACGATGGCCTCCCGCCATCCGAGGGTGAGCGCAATCAGGAAGATCACTGCGATCGTGGCCATCAGCATGTGCTTCAGCAACTCATCGGACTTCTCCTTGGCCGTGTCGCCGTAATTCCGGGTCACGGTGATGTTCACATCCCCGGGGATGAGCTTGCCCTTCAGGGCCTCCACCTTGGCCAGGGCCTCCCTCGCGACGAGGCTGGCGTTGGCGCCTTTTTTCTTGGCGATGGTGATCGTGACGGCCTCTTTCTGTCCTGCCGCCTTGCTGCGTATCCCTTTCGTTTCCGCCGCCGGGCCCAGACCCATGAAGACGTAGTTGGACGGCTCCTCCGGTCCGTCGGCGATGGCGGCCACATCCCGCAGATAAACGGGGCGGCCGTTGAACAGACCGGTTACGACATTGCCCACCTCTTCGCTGTTTTTCAGGAAAGCGCCTGTTTCCACGAGATATTCCCGGTTGCCGGTCGGGAAGGATCCGGAAGGCAGCAGGAAGTTTGCCTTCTGCAGGGCGCCCGTGATCTGAAAGGCGGACATCTGGTAGGCTTTGAGTCTCGCCGGATCCAGGGTGATCCGGACCTGCCGTTTCTGTCCGCCAATCAGGGAGAACTCGGACACATCCTGGTCTTTCTTGATCTCGTCGCACAATTCGGCCCCGATCCGCCGGAGCTCATAGCCGGAGGTGCGGTTGCTGTCGCTCCAGAGGGTCAGGGTCAGGATCGGCACGTCGTCGATGGAACGCTGCTTGATCAACGGGAAGGAAACGCCGGGCGGTATCCGGTCGAAGTTGGCCGACAGCTTGTTGTTGAGGTTGACGATGCTCTCCTCCATGCTCTGGCCTACGTAGAACCGGACGATCGTCAGGTTGAAGCCCGGCTTGACGATGGAGTAGATATATTCAACCCCTTTGATTTCCCAGAGGAGTTTCTCCATGGGCTTCGTAACCCTGGCCTCTACCTCCTGGGGCGATGCCCCGGGATAGGAAACGAGGATGTCGATCATCGGCACCAGGATCTGGGGCTCTTCCTCTCTCGGGGTGATGACGACCGCAAAAAGTCCGAGCAGGAGTGCGGCAACGATGATGAGCGGCGTCAGTTTGGATTTGATGAACGCCTTGGCGATGTTTCCCGATATTCCGATACCTTGCATGATGGCCTCTCCGCCGATTCCCTTACTTTCCCTTTTCCACGACGCCGCCGTCCTCGGCCTTTTCCACGCCACCGACGATGATCCGGTCACCGGTTTTGAGCCCCGACAGAATCTCCAGCCGGCCATCGTACGCACGGCCGGTCCGGACCAGTCGGTAGGTAATGATCCCCTGGCCGTCCACGGCATAGACGCCGGTGAGCTGCCCCTTTTCGACGATCGCGGGGCGGGGCGCCAGCAGGACCTCTTTTTTCCCTTTGGGGATTCGGACCTTGGCGTACAGACCGGTTCTCAGCCCGGGGCCGCTTACGGAGACCTTCGCCATGAAGGACCGCGACAGGGGATCGACCGCCGGAAGGATTTCCACAATTTTCCCGGTCATCTGCCGGTTAAGGGCCTCGATGGAGACGAAGACCGGCGCCCCGATCTTGAGCCTGCCGGAGAGGCTTTCATCGACGGCGATTTCCGCCTGGAAGGCCGCCGCGCTTTCCACCGTCAGAAGCGGCATGCCCGGGACGGCCATGCTGCCCGCTTCGGTCCTCTTTTCGGTCACCACTCCCCGGATCGGGGAGGTCACCCGGGCAAAGCCCCGGTAGATTCGAGCCTCGGCCAGACCCGCCGCGGCGCGGTCCACCATCTCCTGCACCCGCTCGTATTCGAGCCCGGCCAACCGGTTCTGCGTTTCGAACTGGTCCATCTCCTGCCGGGAGATCGCCTTTTCCTCATGCATCTTCTTGTAACGCCGATAGGTGATGTCGGTCAGCTCGCGGTTCTGCTGGGCCGACTCCAGCGCCTTGATCGCCTCCCGATGGCCCGCCTCGGCCCCCTTCTCCTTCTGCGCCACATCGCGATCGTCGATGGTCAGCAGCAACTGCCCTTTCTCTACCGGGTCCCCCTCCTTGACGAGCAGCGAAGTCACCGCGCCCATCATTCTGCCGGCCACGACGCTTACCTGGGCGGCCTTCACGGTTCCCGTCGCTTCATAGAACTCGTCCACCGGGGCGGAGACAAGCGTCGCGATCGATACGCCGCGGATCGGAGGCCGTTTGACCTGGGCGTCGCCCGGGGCCGCCTTTTCGCCGCAGCCGGTCAGGAAAAGACCTGCGGTCAAAAGCAGAAAAAAGAGCGGCAGTTGTTTTCCCTTTTTCCGGATCTGCCGACGATCGCTTATTTTTTCATTCATTTTGTTCCCCCCTCCGGCTCTTCCACCTGCAAATCCTGGAGAATCGTGCCGCCGGCAAAACTCAGAGCGGCAATCGCCAGCTTGTATTCATTTTCTTTGGCCACCCGATTGGCCCGCGCACGGTCAAAACTCACCTGGGCATCCAGCAGATCCACCATCGGCGACAGGGCGCCTTCGTACCGGACCTTTACCAGCCGCCGGCCCTCTTCGGCGGTTTTCAGCTCTTCCTGCGCGAGTTCCTGGTTTGTCTTTGCCTCTTCCAGGGTCAGCCACGCCTCATCCACCTGAAAGGAAACCATCTTTTTCATGCCTTTGAGATGCTCTTCCGCCTCCGAGACCTGATACCCGGCCCTGATCTTTTCATGCCTTGTTTTGGCGCCGTCAAAGAGCTCCCAGCGGAGGAAGGCCATCACCTGCCAACCGTCCCCCTCGCCACCCAGGGGGTGGTTGTGGTCATTCCACTGATAGGTTCCACCCATGCCCAGCAGCGGATAATAACCCGCTTCCGCCAGCCTGATGTTGTTTTTGGCATTTTCCGTCCGCAGCTCCAGGGACCTGACATCCCTCCGGACCAGCGAGCGGGTGCGCAACGATTCAATCTCCCGGATCGGCAGGGCGGGCGTCTCCGCCGCGACTTCGACCGCTTCCGCGGACCCGATCATGAGTCCCAGGGCCCTTTTGGCCACGCTGAGGTTCTTCCCCGCACTGACGAGCCGCTGCCGGGCTTCCGCCATCGCCGTGGCGGCGCGCAACGTGTCGGAATAGAGCCCCAGCCCCGCCGCATATCGGACCTCGGCAAGCCGCTGATGCTCCTGCGCGTCCTCCAGGGACTTTTCCGCAACCTTGACATACGCACCAGTTGTGCTCACCATCAGGTAGTATTGGGCCGTCTTGAAGGCCACCTCCTCCTTTTTTCTATGCAGCGCCTCTTCCGAGGCCGCGGCCTCCATTTTGGACATCTCCAATCCGATACCGGCTTTTTTGACGAAGAGAGGCTGTTCAAACGTGACGGCGGTCTGAAAGTCGTTGATGGCCGCCGGATGGTTAAGGGTATCGGGTGCAAAGTCGGCAAATTCGATCCGCTGCTGATTGAGCTTGGTCATGAAGGCATAGGCGGGGATGGCCGTCCGCAAATATCGTTCCTCCAGGGATATCCTGGGGAGGAGGGCGCTGCGGGCGACGCCGACCTCCGCCCCCTTGGCGGCATGTGCATTTCTCTGCGCCTGAAGCTCATGGTTGTTTTTCAAGGCCATCCTTACGGCCTCATCCAGGGTCAGTCTCTCTCCCGAGGCGCTCCCGGCCTCCGCCGGCATCGCCGCCAGAAAAAAAAACAGGAAAATGAACAAGACGGTAGCGGTCCTGTTCCTGACTGTCGGATCTCTTTTTGTTTTCATCTTGCCTCCTGATGCCTGCCGGAACTTCTCCACAGTTGGTTGGAACAGGGCGCCAAACCGGCGAAAACAATTCCCCTTTTATCCATTATCGCGCGGAACGCCCAATTTTCCCAGAATAATTTCCATCAGGCACCATTTGGTAATAGCGGACTGCAACAGGTTGAGCCCGACGAAAGCTGTGAAGAAAAGCCAGTATGGACTGTGGAGATAGGCCAGCAGAACCGAAAGCGAGACAAGGCTGCCCGCAATCGCCCGGATATACTGTTCCATGTTCATATTCATTCCCTCCTTGTTATGGTCATGATCCCTGCACAGCGGCAAAGGCTGCAAATATATTTTGTTTCCCTTCGCTCCCTATGTTAAATATTCTCCATTCCTGGCTTCATGAATACACACTGTAGAGCGTGGCGTCATTGACCTGGATCAATGGGAAGGAATTTTTATGGATCTTCTGAAGCAGATGCAGAAATTGGCCCTGTTCCAGGGGGTCCCCGCCGAAAAGCTGAAGGCGCTGGCGGAACGCGCCCTGTACAGAACCTGCAAGGCGGGGGAAATGTTCATCGGCGAAACGGATCCCGCCCATGCCTTTTATGTCGTCATCACGGGGCAGGTGAAGCTCTACAAAATTTCAGCGGAGGGGAAGGAACAGACCCTCAACCTGCTTGGTCCGGGAGAGCCCTTCGGCATGTGCACCGCCTTTGCCATCGAGTCCTTCCCGGCAAACGTCATGGCCCTCGAGGAGAGCGGCATCCTTCTGATCCCCGGTCCGGTCATGGAGGCCATTGCCATGAAGGAGCCGCGTCTGCTGGTGAACATCATCCGGCTCCTCTCCGACCGCCTGAAGGAATCGATGGCCCTGATCGAATCCCTCGCCCTGAAGGAGATCCCTCAGCGGATCGCCTCCTTCCTGATCCATGCCCTGAAAGGGGAGGACGGACAGGGAGTGAACCAACTGGAATTGACGGTCACGCAGAGGGAACTGGCCAAGATTCTGGGGGCCACCCCGGAGGCCCTCTCCCGGGTGCTGAGAAAGATGAGCAACGCCGGGATGCTGGCGGTAGACGGCCGGTCGATCCGGATTCTGGATCGGAAGGCGCTCGGCGAACTGGCGGAAGGGGACTGACCGATCATTACTTTGAAAGGATCTCACACTTGCCTTTAGAATACCTTTGGTTGATTCCCCTGGGCTTTGTCATCGGGGCCTACGGCACGCTGATCGGCGCCGGGGGCGGCTTCGTACTCGTACCCATCCTGCTCCTGCTCTACCCCCAGGCGACGACGGAAACCATTACCGGCATTTCGTTGGCGGTCGTCTTCTTCAATGCCCTTTCCGGCTCCGTCGCCTACGCCCGCATGAAACGGATCGAGTACCGCTCCGGCCTGCTCTTCTCGGCGGCGACGATACCAGGGGCCATCCTGGGCGCCCTTGCCACGCCCTATATGCCCCGACGTCTCTTTGACGGCATCTTCGGCTTTTTGCTGATTGCCGTTTCCGTCTTTCTGTTTATCAAGCCCGGAGGCCGGAAGGAAGCGGCGCGGCCCTGTCCGCCCAACCACCGGGCGTGCACCGTGACCGAGGCCGACGGCACGGTCCATCATTTCTCCTATCATCAGCCCCTGGGGATCGCCGTGAGCATGGTGGTCGGCTTTCTCTCCAGCCTGTTGGGCATCGGCGGGGGAATCATCCACGTGCCCGTGCTGGTGCACCTGTTGAATTTTCCGGTGCACATCGCTACCGCGACCTCCCAGTTTGTCCTGACCAACATGGCGCTGACGGGAACGCTGACCCATATCGCAACCGGTGCCTTTACGCAGGGCATTCGCCGCACCCTCTTGCTGGCCATAGGTGTTTTACTGGGCGCGCCACTGGGGGCTCGGCTCTCCCGCAAGATACATGGAACATGGATCATCCGGGGGCTGGCATTTGCCTTGGGGGCGGTGGGGATACGCTTGCTCATGACGTCAGTCTAACGCAAAAACAGTGCCCCCTGGAAATCTTTTGCCCCTGGATTTTTGCCGCATTAATAGTTCACAGGGACTTGCCGATGCGGCTTTATGGAACACCCATCCGAAAACCCGGCCGGCGGAATGCCGAGCGCCTGGATCAGCCGCGCCCAGTAATTGACCTGCGCGGCGGTGCTTGCAAGCACAACCATTTCGCGTTCCGTAAAATTGGCCGTGATCCCGGCCATGAATTCGGGGGAAAATTGGAGCGGTGTGGCCGAGATCAACCGCGCATAATGCACGGCCAGCTTTTCGCGTGCGGAAAACGTAGAGACATTGTCTATTTCCGCTTGATTCTGCAGCGCCAGAAATTCAGCGTCCGTGATGCCGGTTTCCCTGTATACGGTTGAATTCATGTCGATGCAGAAAGGGCAGGCGGCGGCAAACGACGCGGACAGGCGGACGAGCTTCAGCATTCGTTTGTCGATCTTGCCGTCGTGATGGGCGACCAGCCCTTCCAGCATGGCGGAACCAAGCGCCGCTTTTGGATACCATGCCAGCAGCCTTGCCGGGAGCATGGGTTTGCCGGTGATTTTCTCTGAAATCCAGATCCCTGCCTTCAGAAACAGAGGAATTCGGGTCGGGGGTGCGATGAATGCGGACATGGCTGTCTCCTTTTGCCCGGAAAATTCCGTTCATTATGTTGAATGCTTGCGAATATCATAACACGGATGA
Source organism: Deltaproteobacteria bacterium (assembly GCA_026388345.1). The sequence goes on along the minus strand of JAPLJY010000312.1, from coordinate 24,050 downwards.
AGAAGGCTTATCGAAAATACTGGCGCCAATGACCGGAGGTGCATGAGCTTAAGCGCGATGCCGTGAAACAAGAAAGAAACCGACATCGCTTCCGCTGTCAAAAGCGCCGGGTCGGCGGAATGTTCCCCGTCAACCCGGCGCTGAAGCGGTTTTCTTACCTGGGCGTTACAGCCGCAAACATGCTGTTTTGACCTCTCTGGACAAGCAGCAGGAGACTCCCGCCGCCCTTGGCTTTCTCGACGATCTTCACAAAATCATCCACATCCTTGACCGGTTTCCGGTCGACCGTTTGAATGACGTCGCCGACCTGGATCATGGCTTCCGCCGCCGGGCTGCCGGGCTCAACCCCGGTCACGACCACGCCGGCGCTTTTCTTCAGACCGAGTTCCCGTGCAATCTGCGGCGACCAATCCTGCACCGTAACCCCCAGGGAGGGGTGGATGGGGCTTTTTGCCGCTGCGGAGGTGTTTTCCTCCTCCATTTCGCCGACCTTTGTCTGGCGCTCGACCTCTTTCCCGTCCCGGAGCAGCTTCACCGTGACGGTTTTTCCCACCGGCGTCGAGGCGACGATCCGCGGAAGATCCTTCGAATTATCAACCGGCCGCCCGTCGAAGTTCACGATGACATCCCCCTGCTCGAGCCCCGCCTTTTCGGCCGGACCGCCCGGAACCACCTGGGAGACGAGTGCGCCTTTGCTGTCCTTGAGGCCGAGCGACTTGGCCAGTTCCGGGGTCACATCCTGGATGGAGACGCCCAGCAATCCCCGGGTGACGTGTCCCCGCTTCTGAAGCTGGGGGGCGATCTCTTTGGCCATGTTGATCGGAATCGCAAACCCGATCCCCTGGCCGGAGGCGATGATGGCCGTGTTGATGCCCACGACCTCCCCCTGCAAATTGATCAGGGGGCCGCCGCTGTTGCCGGGGTTGATGGAGGCATCGGTCTGGATGAAGTTGTCATAGGGACCGGAGCCGATCACCCGTCCCTTGGCGCTGACGATTCCGGCGGTTACCGTCTGTTCCAGTCCGAAGGGACTTCCGACGGCCACCACCCAGTTGCCGACCTTCAGTTCATCCGAGTTTCCCAGTTTGAGAGGTTGAAGGTCATCCCCCGCGATTTTGACGAGGGCAAGGTCGGTCTTGGGATCCCGGCCTACGATCTTCCCATCGAACTCTTTTCCGCCGGCCAGCTTCACCTTGATCTGGTCCGCATCCTCGACCACATGGTTGTTGGTCAGGATATATCCTTCCTTGCTCATGATGAACCCGGAGCCCACCCCCTGCTGTCTCCTCTCGGGGGCATTGTTCCCGGGGCCTCCGAAGGGACCGAAGAAATCCCCGAAGGGATTCCGGTCTCCGAAGGGGTTTCCTTCGAATCTTTCAAATCGGGCGTTTTTCACCTTTTTGCTGACCTGAATGTTGACCACACCGGCCCGCACCTTTTCGGCCAGGTCGCTGAAATTACCCGGCACCATGGGCGAGCCGGCGGAAACCGCCGCCATCGTGGTGGCCTGCGCCTCTCCGGTTTTTGCGGCCGCGGTCATCCCGTAACCAAATCCGGCGACCGCGCCTGCCAAAAGCAGGGCGATCAATACGATCTTGATATTTTTCTTCGTTTTCATGATTGTTCCTCCTTGTTGCGATCATGGGCTGATGACAGCCCCTCTTTGAAAGCCATTATAAGGATCGAACCTAACGGGAGGATGATCGGAAGATTACCGTTTGGTTAAGTTGGGGTAGCGCGTGTTCGGTTCGGTCAATCCGGGTGACAAGCATCCAACTATCTTTTCAGAAAATCCACACCTTCAAATACAAAGCGAGAGGCTGGGTAGACTAACCAGGTGATTGAATACAAAATGAAAGGCTCAACTATTTACCCTGGTATCTCCCATCCATAGCGGGAGTGCTCCTCTAGCTGAAAGGATAAGTTGAAAAACTAATTTGTTTTCATTAGGTAATTATGATATTAAAGACCGCACACCGACATTGCAATATCTACAAATGGTACTCTCGACAATCTGGTTAGTTGGTTTTATAAAGAGCAGCTATAAGGACACGTCAAATCTTTCAGCATAAGGGGTACAATTTCTCGTCAAATTCTGATAGACTGTGTTAAAGAATATCGGGAGAGGGATGATGAGAGTTGAGATCAAACCTGAATTGCTGCGCTGGGCGCGAGAGCGTGCCGGGTTCAGTCCTGGTGATCTGGCTAGTCGCTTTCCTCAGATCGAAGCCTGGGAAAAAGGAAGCGCTTTCCCGACACTCAAGCAAATCGAGCGTTTCGCAAAGGCCACCTATACACCGGTGGGGTTTCTTTTCCTCCCCGAGCCGCCCGTCGAACAGGTCCCCATTCCTGATTTCCGGACCGTCGACAATGAGTTTGCGGGACGCCCGAGCCCCAATCTGCTCGATACTATCTATGTCTGCCAACAACGCCAGGAGTGGTACCGCGACTTCATGAGGTCGATGGGAGAAGAACCACTGCCCTTCGTTGGCTCTGTCCGCTTGATAAATAGCATTGAAGCGACAGCGGCGAATATTCGGCACGCCCTTGGTTTCGATCTGGAAGAACGCAGGCAAATCCCAACATGGACCGAAGCCCTCCGCCGTTTCATCCAACAGGCAGATGAAATGGGGATCCTAGTTATGTGCAGTGGCGTGGTGTTGAACAACAACCGACGGAATCTCGATCCGGATGAGTTTCGCGGGTTTGCTATTGCAGATGACTTGGCACCCCTGATATTTGTCAACGGCGCAGATACCAAGGCGGCCCAAATGTTCACGCTGGCTCATGAACTGGCGCATATCTGGATAGGTGAGTCTGCGCTCTCCGACGTTCAGGCCTCGTGGGTTTCGGGGCACAAGGTTGAGCGCTGGTGCAATCAGGTTGCTGCCGAACTCCTGGTACCGATTGCTGTTCTCAAGGATGAGTATCGTAAGAGCACTGATCTGGATACTGAAGTCGCGCGCCTCGCGAAGTGTTTCAAGGTAAGCACACTGGTCATTCTGAGGAGAATTCACGACGCTGGTGGTCTGACCCAAGAGCAGTTCTGGCAGGAATATAGGAAAGAACTGGGGAAACTGATGTCCATCGCCAAAGGCAGCGGCGGCAATTTCTACCTGACGCAGGCGGCAAGGGTTAGCAAACGCTTTGCACGCGCCCTCGTGGCGAGTACGCTTGAAGGGCAGACCTTGCACCGCGATGCCTTCCGTCTTCTCGGGTTTTCGAAGCTCGCAACCTTTCATGAGTTGGGACACAGCCTGGGGGTTGCCTGATGGCGTACTTACTGGACGCCAACGTGTTCATTCAGGCAAAAAACCTCCATTATGGCCTCGATTTTTGCCCGGCATTCTGGGAGTGGCTGATTGCCGGCAACCAGGCCAAGCGGGTCTTCAGCATCGAAAAGATCTGCGACGAAATTGCAGCGGGCGATGACGAGCTTTCCGAATGGGCTGCAGAACGGGGCGATGGTTTTTTTCTCAACCCGGATCCTTCAATGTTGCCAGTTCTAGGCTCGGTCAGCAGTTGGATAGCAAATCAACACTTTGAGCAAGCAGCAATAGCCACTTTTCTCCAAGTTGCTGACTATTATCTGGTAGCGCACGCCCTCTCGCACGGGGACACAATCGTGACTCATGAAGTTCCATCTGACTCCCGAAAGAAAATTAAGATCCCCAATGTCTGTATTGGCCTAAGTATCAAATGTATGTCGCCTTACGAGATGCTTCGCCGGGAGCGGGCATTGTTCATTTTAGGGTCACGCAAATAAAATCGTCAGGCAGAGAAAATACATGCCTCTATCCGAAGCCGACACATCCAGAAAATTCATCATCCCTAAGCTGCAGGCTTCCGGCTGGGACGACGACCCGCATTCCATCGCCGAGCAACGTTCCATCACAGACGGGCGTATTGTTCCGGTCGGCAAGGGTTTTGTTCGTAAACCGCCAAAGCGCGTCGATTATCTCCTTCGTTATGAGCGCAATTTCCCCCTTGCTGTCGTCGAGGCCAAGGCCGCCTGGAAAACCGCTGGTGACGGGATGCAGCAGGCCAAGGATTACGCCGAAATGCTGGGGCTGAATTTCGCCTATGCAACCAATGGCCGGGAGATCATCGAGTTCGATTACTTTACGGGAAAAGAAACGCCTATTTCGGCCTACCCGACGCCTGCCGATTTGTGGGCGCGCTATCGGGCCGGAAAAGGCCTTGCCGACGACACCGTTGCCGCGCGTCTGACCACGCCGATGAATCATACCGTCGGCAAAGGTGAACGTTATTACCAGGAGATCGCCGTCAACCGGGCCGTCGAAGGCATCCTCACCGGCCGCCGCCGTCAGTTGCTAACGATGGCGACCGGAACCGGCAAGACCGCCGTGGCGTTCCAGATCTGCTGGAAGCTCTGGAATGCCCGCTGGAACCGGACGGGCGAATACCGGCGACCAAAAATCCTCTACCTGGCCGATCGGAACATCCTTATCGATCAGCCCAAGGACGGCATGTTCGCCTCATTCGGTGATGCCCGGTGGAAGATCGAAGGAGGCGTCGTCAACCTGGGCAGGGAAATGTATTTCGCCATTTACCAGTCCATTGCCCGCGACGAGCGCCGTCCGGGTCTATACAGAGAATTCCCGCAGGACTTTTTCGACCTCGTCATCGTAGATGAATGCCACCGTGGCAGCGCCCGTGACGATTCCAACTGGCGCGAGATCCTCACCTGGTTCGAGCCCGCCTATCAGCTCGGCATGACCGCCACGCCCCTGCGCGATGACAACCGGGATACGTATCTCTATTTCGGCAACCCGATCTACGAATACAGCCTCCGCCAGGGCATCGAGGACGGCTTTCTGGCGCCTTATCGCGTCCATCGCGTCATCACGGAATGGGACGCCGCCGGGTGGCGACCGTCGAAAGACGAACTGGACCGTTACGGCCGCGTCATTCCCGATGAGGAATACCAGACCGGGGATTTCGAGCGAGTCGTTGCCCTGCGTGCGCGCACCGAGGCCATCGCACGTCACCTGACGAATTTTTTCAAGAAATCAGACCGTTTCGCAAAGACGATCATTTTCTGCGTAGATCAGGAGCATGCCGACGAAATGCGCCGCGCTTTGGGAAACCTCAACGCCGATCTGGTGCGGCATCACCCGGACTATGTCTGCCGCGTTACCTCCGACGAAGGGGAGATCGGCCGCGGCCACCTGGGCCGGTTTCAGGACGTCGAGTCGCTAACGCCGGTGATCCTGACCACCTCCCAGCTCCTCACCACCGGCGTGGACGTCCCGACCTGCAAGAACATCGTTCTGGCCCGCGTTGTCGGTTCAATGTGCGAGTTCAAGCAGATCATCGGGCGCGGCACCCGCGTACGCGACGATTACGGCAAGCTCTGGTTCAACATTGTCGATTACACCGGTTCCGCCACGCGCCAGTTCGCCGACCCGGATTTCGATGGCGACCCGGCCCACCTGACCGAAGAAGAGTTGCGGGAAGATGGTGCCGTTGAAGAGGTTCATGAGGACGAAAACCCGGAAATCGTCGTGGATCGCGAGTCCGGGATCATCGAACCGCCGTCCGAGGAACGGCGGAAATTCTACTTCGATGGCGGCCGCGTCGAGATCGCGGCGCATCTCGTCTACGAACTCGACACCGACGGGAAACAGCTCCGTGTCGTTCGCTACACCGATTATGCGGCGGAGAAGGTCCGCAGCCTCTGCCCATCCGCGCCGGAGCTGCGCGTCCGATGGGCCGACCCCAAGGGGCGTTCCGAGATGATCGAGCGGCTGGCCGAACGGGGGGTGATTTTCGAAGAGTTGGCCGATGCCGCCGGGCAGCCGGAGGCCGATCCCTTTGATCTGCTCTGTCACTTCGCCTTCAATGCCCCGTTACGCACCCGGCGGGAACGCGCCCAGCGGCTCCGGAGCGAGCGGAAGGACTTTTTCGACCGCTTTGGACCCGAGGCCCGAGCCATTCTCGAAGAGTTGCTTGAAAAATACGCGGCGCATGGAGACGCCCAGTTCCTTCTCCCCGACATCCTGAAGGTACCGCCCATTTCCGGTCACGGCCAGCCTTCCGAAATTATTACCCTGTTCGGTGGGCCGGAACCGCTCCGCCTCGCCGTGGCTGAGTTACAGAATCTACTTTACGCGGCATAGAAGAAAGGCAATAGATGGCACGACTCCCCAAGAAAACCGACCAGCCCCAGACCACCACCCAAGCCCTCGGCAGCCTGCTCAAGTCCGCCCGCGATATCATGCGCAAGGACAAGGGCCTTAACGGCGACCTCGACCGCCTGCCGATGCTTACCTGGATCATGTTTCTCAAGTTCCTCGACGACCTGGAGCTCCAGCGCGAGGCGGAGTCCGCCCTCGCCGGGAAGCGATTCCGACCGGCCATAGAACCACCCTACCGCTGGCGTGACTGGGCCGCCAGCCCCCAGGGCGTCACCGGCGACGAACTGCTCGCCTTCATCAACCAGGAGGAGTGCATCCGGCCGGACGGCACGCGTGGCCCGGGGCTTTTTGCCTATCTGCGCCGGCTCACCAGCTCCAACGGTGACGACCGCCGCGACGTGATCGCCACCGTATTTTCGGGTGTCCAGAACCGCATGGTCAGCGGCTATCTCCTGCGGGACGTCATTAACAAGGTCGCCGGGATCCACTTCACCGCCACAAGCGAGCTCCACACCCTGGGCGCGCTCTACGAGACGATGCTCCGCGAGATGCGCGACGCCGCCGGGGATTCGGGCGAGTTCTACACCCCGCGCCCCGTCGTGCGTTTCATGGTGACCGTCGCCGATCCGCGGCTCGGCGAGACTGTCCTTGACCCCGCCTCCGGCACCGGCGGCTTTCTCGTCGAGTCGTATAACCACCTGGCCGGGCAAGTCAAAACCGTCGCCGACCGCCGGACCCTCCAGGAAAGATCGCTCCTCGGCTGTGAGCCCAAAACCCTGCCGTATCTGCTCTGCCAGATGAACCTCCTCCTCCACGGCCTCGACGCCCCCCTGATCGATCCGGGCAACGCCCTGCGTTTTAAGCTCACCGAGATCGGCGAGAAGGACCGTGTTGACGTGATCGTCACCAATCCACCCTTTGGTGGGGAAGAGGAAAAGGGGATCCAGGGTAATTTCCCCGATGACAAACAAACCGCTGAGACCGCGCTCCTCTTCCTGCAACTCATCATGCGCAAGCTGCGCCGGGGAACCACCACGGCGGGAAGGCCCGCCCGTGCTGCTGTTGTAGTTCCGGAAAGTGTGATGAGTGATAAAGGAGTGGCTGCAAAAATTAGGGAAGAACTAATTTGTGGATTCAATCTGCATACGGTTGTGAGACTACCTAAAGGTGTTTTTGAACCGTACTCAGATATTCAAACGAATCTATTATTTTTCGATCGTTCTGGAACAACCGCGGGTGTGTGGTTTTTTGAGCATGAAGTCCCAATTGAACGACGTAACATGCAGAATCCTTGTTACACTCAGGGTTTTCCTCTTCGTTTCGAAGAATTCCAGCCAATCCTTGACTGGTGGCAGAAGCGAGAACACAATGATTCAGCTTGGTATGTGGAGAAAAAGGAAATTGTTGATACTGGATATAATCTTGATTTCAGAAACCCTAGAAAGCACGAGGGGAAAACAACTACGGTGCAACAAATTATTTCCGATCTCGCAAGACCAATGGCACAAGCGGTTGATTTACTTGATACATTGGCGGAGACTATTAATGCTGACAAATTAGCTTTTTCAAATGGTTCGAAAAATAAATCCTTGAGCTTGTTTCTAACACGAGCTCGCGAAGAAGCAAAGATTGAAGATACTACGATCTATAAGCAGATCACCGTTAAGCTTTATGGTAAAGGAGCAGTCCTCCGCAAGTCTCTTCTTGGCGGTGAAATAAAAACACGCCCGCAGTTTGTTGCACGGGCCGGACAGTTCATTATGAGCAGAATTGACGCGAGAAATGGAGCTTTCGCGATAGTTCCAACAGAACTTGATGGTGCTGTAGTGACGCAGGATTTTCCTCTCTTCAACGTAAACCGTGATATTGTTTTATCAGGGTATCTTTCATTTTTACTACGATCACACGCATTCCTTGAGGCATGTAAACGAGCAAGTAGAGGCACTACAAATCGCAAACGGTTGAGGGAAGAGCTATTCTTGGCGGAGGTCGTACCACTTCCCGAGCCAACTTTACAGACATCAATTATCAATCTCGTAACCCTCTTGGAATCGCTTCAAAGAGAAATTGGTTCTGCAGAAAGTGTTTTAGAAAAAGCAATCCCTAACCTTGCAAATCTTATGTTTAAGGGAGATTAATAACCGGGCTATTCGAACATTTTCTATAACCTAACTTTTCATTTTCGCCATACTCGATCGTGCCTTCAAAGGAGAACTCCTATGACCACAAAAGACGTAGCTATTTGGGGCATACACGCCGGGAAGACTGGTGATGCTGATAGCTTGTTCCTTAAGAAGCACTTCATCGCCGTCGGCTGGATGAAGATGGGCGATCTTTCCAAACTCAAGGCGGACCGAGAAGTCTTTAAAACCAAAGTAGTGGAAGCTTATCCCGATAAGAAACCTGGGGCAATTCCTAACACTGCTGGACAGTTATTTCGCTTTGTCCATGAAATGAAACCGGGTGATCTGGTAGTTTATCCCTCCAAACAGGACCATCAGGTCCACCTCGGTGAGATCGAAGGCCATTACTTTTATGATCCGAAAACCGAACCGAGCTATCCGAATTTGCGTCAAGTCAAATGGCTGCGGGCACTCCCGCGAACCCATTTCAAACAGGGTGCCCTTTATGAGATCGGCTCAGCCCTGAGTCTTTTTCTGGTGAAGAATTATGCAGACGAGTTCCGCGCGGTCCTTGAAGGAAAAGTGGCGCCGACGCCGGTGGCGCAGGATGAATCCATCGCTGCCGTTGCAGAGGATATTGAGCAGACGACCCGCGATTTTGTCCTCAAGCGACTTGCGCAAGAAGTAAAGGGCCATCCATTCGCCGAGTTCATAGCACACCTGTTGAACACCATGGGATATCAAACACGTGTTTCGTCGGAGGGTCCGGACGGCGGTATCGACATTATTGCTCACAGGGATGAACTGGGATTCGAGCCGCCGATCATCAAGGTGCAGGTCAAGAGCACAGAAGGCAGCATTGGCGATCCGGTCGTGTCGGCGCTTTACGGTAAAGTTGGAGCTGGGGAGCATGGGCTGTTGGTGACCCTTGGCAGCTTCACTCCGCAAGCCAAAAACTTTGCCAGGGCCAAGACCAACCTGCGACTGATCGACGGTGAGGAACTCGTAAGACTGATCTTCGCGCATTACGATCAGTTCGAGTCTCGTTATAAGGGCCTTCTTCCGCTACGTCGTGTCTTCGTGCCGGAGGCGTTGGAGGACTCCGACGAATGAAAAGACGAGGCGTATGCGCATCGCCGTATGAGAGATCCGCCTCCGGAACGGCCAAACGCTCATACTGGAGATGAAGGGCGAAAAGGACGGCCGAGACCGCCAGAAATACCAGGCTGCCCGCCGCTTGAATCTCCGGGAATGATGAACAAGGGCTTGAAACAGGCGGGTTTGTTGTGTGCAGTGCTTTTGAATCGGAGATTAATATATGAATATTGAGAATATTTCACAATAATAGTTGACATTGAGCGAATTATGGATATCATGTAGACTCGTTTCGTGAAATATCCTCATAAAGGTGATTACCATGCTTATTGAATTCGAAGTTGGAAACTTTCTGTCGTTTCGCGATCCGGTACGGCTGAGCATGCTGGCTGCAAACCCCATTAAGGAATTTCTTAAAGATAACACTTTTCAAGCAGGGCGGTATCGCCTCTTGAAGAGTGCTGTTGTTTATGGGGCAAACGCAAGCGGCAAATCCAACCTACTGGATGCGATGGCCTTCGTGCGCTGGTTTGTTATCTATTCCTCGAAAGGAATGCAGGTCGAGGAGGAAATCCCGATTAGACCGTTTAAACTTGATTCCGCAACTGAAAATGCCCCAAGTCATTTCGAAGTCTGTTTCATGCAGAACGATTTCCGATATAGGTATGGATTTGAGGCTGACAAGAAAGCCGTCAGGAAAGAGTGGCTCTTCCGTACAGAAAAGGTAAAGGAGAATATCCTTTTCCTTCGCGAAGGGGATGCCATAGACGTTAGTAATGACTTCAATGAAGGAAAAGGGTTGGAGGAAAAGACCCGTGACAATGCCTTATTTCTGTCTGTCGTGGCTCAGTTTAATGGGGAAATTGCCGGCAGTGTCCTTAAATGGTTTCTCGGCTTCAGAGCCCTTCATGGACTGCGTGATCAGCAGTATGAGCGTTTTACGGCGCATTTGCTGCAGGACAATGCCATACGGCCCTTACTGGTGGAGTTCATTCGGCGAGCCGATGTCGGCATTGAGGATCTCATCGTGAGCGATGAACCGGTTGATGAAGCGGTAACGACGGGGGAGTCAGAAGATTTACAACGGAAAATGTCGAGGGTTCCGCGTCTCCGGATAGCTACCGTTCACCAGAAATTTAATGACGGTCTCAAGGCAGGTTTTACCAATCTGGATTTTTCCACTGAGGAATCTGAGGGAACAAAGAAGTTTTTCCGCATCACTGGCCCGCTATTGGACGGTCTGATGAAAGGTTACGTCGTCTGCATCGATGAATTGGACGCAAAACTCCACCCATCGCTCACAAAGGCGGCCGTGCGTTTGTTCAACTCCGCTGATTCAAATCCGAAAAACGCACAACTGATTTTCGCTACGCATGACACGAATCTCTTGCAACATGGAAACCTGCGGCGAGACCAAATATGGTTTACGGAAAAGACACAGCAGTCTGCCACGGATCTCTACTCGTTGGCCGAAATCAAGTTGCCGGAAGGTGCGAAGGTCCGCAAAGATGCCGCTCTTGAGAAGAATTATATTCAGGGTCGGTACGGGGCAATACCTTTTCTGGGTAATCTGGCGGAGCTTCTGAAAAGGGGGAGTCGATGGGACGTCCCATCAAACTGAGCGACAGGAAGAGGGAGTGGTTCCTCAAACGTCTTCCTTGCAGAGAACGCCGATTGGGTACGCGTGAAGAACGGCAGCGGTTTCTGATCGTGTGCGAAGGCGAAAAAACCGAACCAAACTACTTTGAATCGTTCAAACAGGACTTGCCGCGACAGGTCGTTCAGTTGGAAATCTTCGGGGAGGGGGCCAATACGTTGAGTTTGGTCGCCAGAGCCCGAGCCCTCCGAGACAACAGAGCGAGTGGCGACTATCCATTCGATGAGGTGTGGGTTGTTTTTGACCGCGACAGTTTCGATCCGAGCAGCTTTGACAATGCCATACACTCGGCTGATTCTTGTGGGATGCATTGCGCGTGGTCCAACGAGGCTTTTGAACTGTGGTATATACTGCACTTTGAATTCCGCAACACCGAAATGAGTCGCACCGAATATCAAGGGAAATTGGGCGAGTTCCTCGGAGAGATTTATCGGAAAAATGCGCCCGACATGTATCAAAAACTTTCACAGATCGGGAAACAGTCTCAAGCAGCGGCTTGGGCCAAGACATTGCATGATCAATTTCTCACCGACGACACCCCGCCGTCGCGATCCAACCCCTGCACGACCGTCTATCTGCTCGTTGAAAAATTGAATCAATTCAAACCCAGCGCAGAAGACTGATAAACATGGAAATTATATTTGGCTGACAGGGATTTGGACAAAGTTCTGGTCTGTTAGGAGATGAGAACCGTGAACGATGATCCGTCCAATGATGAAATCCCCTTTCTCTCCGGCGACTGGTTGATCGATAGGAACAATCCGGGGCAGCCTGGACAATATACGGGCCGTTGGAACAAGGCGGGGTCGTTCCTGATGCTGCAGCTTGCTTATCCCGGCGGCGGTAGCAGTTACCGGCCGCTGGCCTGCCTTGAGAGGAGGCCGGATTCTTTTCCCGGTTCGATCGAGGACCGCCTTCGTGCGGCGCATTACGGCAAAGTGCGGGATCTGCAGCGGCTCGTCACATTCGAGAAACTCAAGGGCACACTCCACGAAGTGATCTATTCGATGGAGGCGGCACAGATCGATTTCTATCCCTACCAGTTCAAACCGGTTCTCAAGTTCATCAATTCACCCACCGAGCGGCTCATCATCGCCGACGAAGTAGGCTTGGGCAAGACGATCGAGTCAGCCCTGATCTGGCTGGAATTGCAGGCCAGACGTCAGGCTCAACGTCTGCTGGTGGTTTGTCCTAAGATCTTGGCTGACAAGTGGCGTGACGAGCTCAGGAGCAAGTTTCTTTTCGACGCCCGCGTTGTCGGATTTGCAGAGCTGGAACGGGAGCTTTTAGAGCTGAAAAAAATCGGGCCGGGGCATGCATTCGTTCTGATTGCTACCTATACTGGACTGCGCCCTCCGAAGGCCGAATTACGGTTTCTGGAAGAGCCGCCGGAAGTCGAACCGGCCAGCTCTCCCAAAACCAGCCTCCTTCGTGAGCTACACCATTGGTCCCTGGGTTATGATCCGTTCGATATGGTAATCTTCGATGAAGCGCATTATATGCGGAACCCGGCGACGACAACTTTCCATCTCGGCAAGGGGCTTGCGGCCAATGCAGGTGCGGTGCTTTGCGTATCAGCGACGCCGGTCAACAACAGCAACACTGATCTGCACAGCCTTTTGCGTCTAATCGATGAAAGCTTTTTTGAAACGCAGGGGTTGTTCGAGGAGCTACTTGAAGCCAATCGCCCTGCGGTTCAGGCGGGCAACGCGCTGGCCAGAACACCGGTGGATACTTCTCTGCTGGCGTCGGCGGTTGCAGGCATGAGTGAAAGCCGGTTCATCAGTCAATCGCCCCTTTTCAAGCAGTTCCTGGAACAACTTGAGCATCTGAACAATCTGGACAAAGCCCAGCTTGCAAAATGCCAGGATGTTGCGGAGAAACTGAACCTGCTGGGCGGTTATGTGAATCGTACGCGCCGGGTCCAGGTGAAGGAAAACCGTCCGCTACGCGACCCTGTAGTCCTTTCGGTTGTGTATTCCACCGAGGAGATGGAGCTTTACCGGACAATCCTCCAGATCGTCCGACGCAAGTGCCGCCTGGACAGTCGTCCCTTTCACGTCTTTCAGGCGATCGGCCTACAGCTTCGGGCCGCAAGCTGCCTGCCGGCGCTGGCACAGGAGGTTCGAGCCGGCCGGTTTGGTGATCCCGGAGATCTCTTCGGCGAGGCGATGGGTGGGGAGGTGTTCGACGATCTTTTCGACGAGGATCCCGGAGAGGATCTGGGCGAAGCTGACATCGTCCGGCTGCTGGCATATAATTTCGAGTCAAACGACAGCAAGTATAAAGAGCTGCACCGAATGCTGGTAGAGATCCTGCCGGATGAAAAGGCGGTCATCTTTGCATATTACCGTCCGACGCTCGCCTACCTCATGCGCCGTCTCACGGCGGATGGTATTGCTGTAACCGTGATCCATGGCGGTATTCCGAACGAACGACGATGGGAGGAAATAGAACGTTTCAAAGACCCTCGGGGACCGAGGGTCCTCCTCTCCTCGGAGGTCGGCAGTGAAGGCATCGATCTGCAGTTCTGCCGGGTGATGGCCAATTACGATCTGCCGTGGAATCCGATGCGTGTCGAACAGCGGATCGGTCGTATCGACCGCGTCGGTCAGCAGGCAAAACATCTCTCTATCGTCAATTTCAAGGTTAGGGATACCATCGAGGAGCGCCTCTACGACCGCCTGCACGCCAAACTCGAACGCTTCACCAACAGCCTGGGCGACCTGGAGGCCGTAATCGGAAAAGAGGTTCAAAATCTGACGGTCGAATTACTCAGCAAAGATTTAACCTCTGATCAACAAGACCTTCTTATTGATCAATCGAAAAATGTCATTGCAGGACGATTACTGAATATTCAGGCATTAGAGGAGTCGGGAGACGCCCTTATTGCCCTTTCGGATTACGTTCAGCAAAAAATTGAGGAGGACCGGGAAAAGGGGCGCTATCTGCAAGCGGAAGAGTTGGAGGATTACCTGATGGACTTCTTCGAACGGGAATTCCGAGGATGCGCAATCAATCATAATACGCCCGCCGACGGCTGCCTCCAAGTACGGCTGACCTATGAGGCTCAGTCCTCCTTGTCCGGTTTCATCCGTGACGACCGCTCCCTGAGCGCACGACCGTTTCGACAAAAGGAGTTCAACATCAGTTTCCGGCGCGAAGTGCTCCAGCGACTTCCGGTCAGCCAGAAAAGGGCCGTCCACTACGTGAATCACATCTCTCCGCTGATTCGCTGGATCACAAAAAACAATCATGACAGGGCGCATGGATTCTTTGATGTGTCTGCGATCCGGATTGCCCATCCCGAATTGCCGCCTGGCGATTACTGCTACCGCATTGAGCGCTGGCGACTGAAAGGACTCTCGAACCGGGAGACGCTTGCCTATGGGATACGGTCATTGTCGAACGGAAAGAATTATTCACCGGATGAGTCTGAGGCCATCCTCCAATGCCTCCTGCGACGAAGCGGAGACTGGGATTACGTCGATTGCGACAGGCAGGCATTGCTCCATGCACACAAAGTGTTGGAAGAGGATCTGGGCAAACGTTTTTCGGAGAAGGTAACGGACTTCGAAGCAGAGAACGAAACGGTCCTGCAAATCAAAATGCAGAGGGTCAAGGGATTCTTCGATCGGCGTATCGGACAGGATGAGCAGCGCCTTCGCACATTACGGGAGGCTGGACGTGACCCCCGGGTGATCCGTTTGACGGAAGGCCGGCTAAAAACGGCTATCGAGAATAAAGAGAAGCGCCTCAATGAGTTAAAAATGAAGGCGAAAATCGATATGGAACAGGCGGAGGTGGGTGCGGGAATATTCCGTGTTACAGGGCCATAACTTGGGGGAAGGGGTATATCCCAATGAGCAAGTTCTCGATATTGGTTAAAAATATTAAGGAAAAGCTCTTCGGACGGGACCAGCGGCAAACCGTTTCCGAAACGATTCCATCTCTTCGCGAAACCAAAGCGCCTCCACATGAAAGTTCCGATTCTACCCTGCCGGCACAAACTGAACGCGCTCCGTACTTCATTCAAATCGGGTTCGATTTCGGCACTTC
This sequence comes from Deltaproteobacteria bacterium, assembly GCA_026388345.1. Next base: position 8,955 of record JAPLJY010000312.1, on the reverse strand, counting down.
TTACTGCAAATGCATCTACCGGGACGTGATGATCGAAAAGGCATGGGTCTATTTTCCTCCCGAAGCTCAGGAGCAGGAGCTTCCATTCCTGATTCCCAGCGTTTTGGTGCTCAAGGACGGAGTCATCGGGCATGTCGGCAACTGCCGATCCCACTATCCTGAAAATGGACTCTACCACTTAAAACATGCATTGGTGAAGACAGCACTCCAGGAGTGGGACGCCCCGGTCCTTGCCCCTTACTGTGGAAACGGTGGATCAGTGGATGGATGTCGGCTATCCGGGTTGGTGGAAGCCTGTGCGGTGTACTTCCTGGCCGGTGCCTTTGGCATGGTTCGGGAGGACGTGCGGCGAAGACTGCCAAATTTCGGGAAGCTTCCGAATGATTACATGGCGATCAATCTTGCCGTACCTGTGGCCGATGCCGAAAGGCCGGAAGTCAATGCACTTTTTCACAAGGTCCTTTGCGAAGCATGGAATCTTGCCGATCAGCTTGCAGGACATCCGCCGGTGCCTCTAACCGAACTTGAATCATTAAGGAAGAAAAACAAAAACTGCGTGGATGGCTCTTTGGGCGCGGCCTGTTTCATCTATCCAGAGGTGAGCGCCAATGTCCAGGGATTCGTCCGATCCCGCGTCTCCAGTCCGGGAATTTACCTGTTTTCAGACACCGGAGCGGGCACGGTGGACCAAAGCGTTTTTATCTTCATGCATCGAAACGAAGATCAAAGCGAACATCTGACCTATCTCCACGGCAGCGTATTCCCTTTGGGGTCAAGTCAAATCGAACAGAAGGCCGCCAGCATATCCGGCAGTGCGGACTGGTCATCTTTGGAAAAGTGGCGGGAGAAAAAAGAACAGGGGGACAGCGATCGCGAATTGATGCATGCGCGAGAAGAGATAGCCAAGAGTCTGAGGGCAGGTACGGAAGCCACTCTTGCCTTCACCAAGAAGAAATTGTTCGACAGAGACCAGTTGAATGATATTAAAGTTATTTTTGGCGGTGGCGGCCATTGTGAGCATCCCTATAAGACTGCTGTGATGAATCCATTTACGGGCCAACTGTTTCGGGTGGCGATCACTCCAGATGTTGTTGGACTCCCAGTACCCCGCGACCTTGAACTCAATGGCTCGGAAATGCGCTGGATGCGGCGTCTTTCCGTGGCCTATGGATTGTCCTTTGTGAAAAGCGAGCTTGCAGGATTCACCTATCCGAAGGATGTCGATAATCCGACTCCGGATCAGATATGGCCAAGGCGAAAGGAGATTCCTGATGCGGCGAGCAAAGATGAATGCTAAAACGTGACACCGCAATCAATAAGCCACAACACAGCGCTGGACAGAATGGTACTCAAACATTACCGGGAAAAATCTTCTACACAATCGAACCGACCTCCCTCCCTGACTTCAATAAACTATACGTAATGTCTTGAAACAATCAAGGACGTATCGGTGTGAAAAAGTGAGTTATCCCGAAGTATCAATACTTTTTCACAATAGAAAACCTGATAAACAGGCCGGATGAGCCTTATCCCGAAACCGGGAGGGTTGCGATAAAGACGCTCCCCTCGTGGAGGCGGCTCTCCACCGTAATATCCCCGCCGTGGGCGCGGACGATGGCCCTGGCCAGGCTGAGCCCCAGGCCGGTTCCGGACTCGGAGCGGCTCAAGTCTCCCCGATAGAAACGCTCGAAAATGCGGGGCAGATCCTCGGCGGAAATGCCGGCCCCCGTGTCTTTGACCGTGAGGGTTGCGCCCCGTCCTTCGATTTGCGAAAGCGAGACCTCCACCCTTCCCCCGGCAGGGGTGTACTTGATCGCATTGTCCAGCAGATTCGAGAGCAGGCGCTGGATCATCCGAGCATCCCCCGCGATGATGCATCTCTCCGGAACATCGCAGGACAGGGTCAAGCCCCGGTCTTCGGCCGTCGTCCCGAAAAGTTCGCAGGCCTCCCGGACAAGACCCGCCAGATCGATTTTTTTGCGGGAGGGTTTCTCCACGCCCGCCTCCGTCTTCGAGATCATCAGCATGGTGTTGATGATGGAAAGGAGACGGTCGCACTCCTCGATGGCGCTTGCCGCCATGCCTTCGTACTCGGCAAGGGATGTCCCCGTCGTCAGAGTGATTTCCGCCATTCCCCGGATCCGGGCGAGCGGGCTCTTCAGGTCATGGGCGATGTCGTCTCCCATCTGCCGGATCTCGGCAACCAGCGACTGGATGCGGTCCAGCATCTGATTGAAGGTCATGGCCAGTTGATCGATCTCATCGCCCCGGTCCTTCACGGGGACCCTCTTTTCGAGGGTACCCCCGGAGATGCCCTGCGCGGTTCTGGTGATCACCTCGACGCCGGAAACCGCACGGCGGGCCATGAACCAGCCGACCCCCGTCGCCAGGCCGATGAGCAGGGCCATCGTGACGAGAAAAAACCCACGGAAGATGTCCATGATCCGCGCGTAGTTTTCCATGGACTGTCCGACCTGAAGGATGACCCCGGGGCCGATCATAGCGTAGAGGATGCGCACCTGATCCTTGCGGCTGGTCAGGATGACCGTTTCGATTACCCGTCCGGCGCCGCCGAGCAGTTGCCCGATCGCCTCTTTGCGGACGGCGATGTCCTCCCAGTAGGCCATGTTGGACGAGGAAAAGGCCTGGCCGGTTGGGTACAGAAGGCGGAAAAAGACCTTCTTCTCCCCGGCCGCCTGGGCTTCGAAGAGGGCTAAGTTTTCGACCGCCCCGATTCCGCGTTCCCGCAAAACCGCCGAAAACTGCCCCGCCTGATTCGACAGCTCCTGATCCGTTTTTTCCTGGATCACGGAGGTGATGAGCGTGTAAAACAGGAAGAAGGCGACAAAGGAGGAGGCCGCGAAGATGCCGGCGTACCACAGGGTCAGGCGGAAGGTGAGGCTATTCCGGAAACGACCGGGTTTCTTTAAGGACATATCCCGCCCCCCGAACGGTACGGATCAGTTTTTGATCGGCGTCTCTGTCGATCTTGTCTCGCAATCGGCTGATTCTAGCCTCCACCACGTTGGTCTGGGGATCGAAATGGTAGTCCCACACGTGTTCCATGATCATCGTCTTGGAAACGATCCTCCCCGCGTTGCGCATCAGGTATTCGAGCAGCGAAAACTCCCGGGGTTGCAGGTCTATCCGTTTTCCCGCCCGTATGACTTCCCGGGTGAGGAGATTGACGGACAGATCCCCGACGCTCAACCGGGTCGGATCGGAAATGCCGCCCGCCCTGCGGATCAGGGCCTGCACGCGGGCCAGAAGTTCCGAGAAGGCAAACGGTTTCGTAAGATAGTCGTCTCCCCCGGTCTCCAGCCCCTTCACCCGGTCGTCCACCGAACTCCTCGCGCTCAGAATCAGGACGGGGGTGTTCACCTTTTCGGCGCGCATCTCTTTGATCAACGCCAGACCGTTCCTCCGGGGCAGCATGAGATCGATCACGGCCGCATCGTAAGGTTCCGTCAGCGCGAGGCGGAGACCTTCCTCGCCGTCCGGGGCGTGGTCCACGGCATACCCCGCCGATCTCAACCCCTTGACGATGAAAGAGGCGATCTTGACGTCATCTTCGACCAACAGGATCCGCATCGGCATCCTCGAACCGGAAATAAAAAATCAACAACCCCTTCCGCACGGAAGAACTATAGTAAAGTCCGCAGGGTCCGTCAACATCTTTTACCCCCCTGATAAACAACCCGGGCCGCGGAGGCGACCACTCCGGCAAACATCAGAGTCAACGGAAGCTTGATCCCCCTTTTTCAGGATGATCATTTCCGGCAGAGACAGGCCGATCCCCGACATCACTTTTGATCAGACCGCTTTTCTGATTGACATAAAACGGCCCTTAAATCATAATCGTATAAAATCAAGCTTCAGAGGAATTTATCGCGATGACGGGAAAGAAAGAAATAATAAAAATCATCAGAAACAGCAAGCCTGAGATGGAATCCCATTACGGAGTCCAGCGGCTCGGCTTGTTTGGCTCCTATGTCAGAGAGAAGCAGAAAAAGAATAGTGATATCGATATCCTCGTTTCGTTCAACCGTGATATCGACCTCTTCGACTTTTTGGACCTGCGCGAATATCTCGAAAACCGGCTCAGTAACAAGGTTGATCTGGTCATGGAGTCCGCTCTCAAGCCGGCCATTGGTAAACGTATCCTGTCTGAGGTTGAATATGTCTAAGGGGCGGGAACTCTCCGATTACCTCGATGATATTGTAACTGCCATTGCCGACACCGCTGAGTTCACCCAAGGAATGTCTTACGAAACGTTTGCAGCGGACAAGAAGACGGTCAATGCGGTAATCAGGTGTCTCGAAGTCCTCGGCGAAGCAGCCAAGCACATTTCAATATCCTTTAGAAAAAAACATCCCGATCTTCCCTGGAGTAAAATGGCCGGCATGCGTGACGTGCTCATCCACGATTACATGGGGGTTGACCTGAAGACCGTCTGGAAGGTTGCACAGGAGCGCTTGCCGGAGTTGAAGCCTCTGCTCGATGGACTAAAACCCGCAAAGAACAATTAAACGGCATTGCCCTCACCTCGTGGGCGGTGGTTTTCTCCGACACACATCCGAAACAGCGCGCCATTACAGGATGCCTCGCTGCCCCCCCTATAAAATCTGAATGCATATTCGCGTTTTTCATGGTAGATCCTTTCCCGTGACGCCTCATCCGTGGAGGAGATACGACCGTGAATATCGTCTGCCTGTCTGTCGAAAAAACCGTCCACCGCGCCTGGCTGCGCAAGCCCGTCGCCCGCGAGGCGTTCGACCTCTTCCGGGAGGGTCTCAAACGATTGTTCGACCGGATCGATCAGGGCGAGTCGGAGCACTTGAAAAGGATCATAGCCGATTTCTTCACGGAGGTCTGGTATCGGGACGTCGGAGAAATCAACACGAAAGAGAGGGCCGACCTGGTCATCCACGCGGGGAGGTCCTCCCGCGACCCCGGCTTCGAGACCGCGCATCGCGTGGATGAACTGGACAATGCTCAACCCGCAGCTCAGATGAGCCGGAAGCGCGCGGACTATCAGCGGGCGATGGGTGCCTGCCTCGATGGCCGCGGGTATACCGTGAAATAACTTTGTGCCTCTAAGGAGGAATGGAATGGTCCCAAAAACGGGAATGAACCGCAGAATCATTTCTTCAACCAACCGCGGTCTTCTGGTCATCCTCGTCTCGGTTTCATTCGTCGCGCTGATATCGATTATAATCGCTTATCATTTCAAGGCTCCCGACAATATCATTATGATCACCGGATTTGAAAGTGGGTCTTATGCCATTTTTGGTGAGCGCTACCAGCGGATCCTGGCGCGTGAAAAGATTCATCTTAAGTTGCTTCCCTCATCAGGTGCTGCAGAAAATCTTAAGCGTCTGAACGATAAATCCTACCGGGTCGATGCCGGTTTTGTCCAGGATGGAACGAGTTCGCCCTCAGAGGCGAGCAATCTCGTTTCCCTCGGAGCCATAAGCTACGCACCTCTTTGGGTTTTTTATCGAAGCGAAGAGACGTTTGACTACCTATCCGAACTCAAAGGAAAAAGAATTGCGATCGGACCGGAGGGGAGCGGGGTACGCAAATTTTCCATCGCTTTGCTTAAAATGAATCATAATGCAGACTCACCAACCGTGCTACTCGACCTTTCCGGCGTTGCCGCCAATAAAGCTTTATTGGAAGGGACGGTGGATGCGGTGATGATGCTTGGTGCAGAGGATAATGCCCTCGTCAGGGAACTTTTGTATAACCCCCATGTGAAGCTGATGAATTTCAGGCAAGCTGAAGCTTACACCCGGCTTATCCCTGCTTTATCGCATGTTGTGCTACCCCAGGGCATACTGGATGTTTCAAAGAAAATGCCCTCCCAAGAGGTTCATCTTCTGGCAGTAACAACCAGTCTAATTGTACGTAAAGACCTGCACCCTGCTTTAATATATTTGCTTCTGGACGCCGCCGTTGAGATTCATGGCAGCGCAGGTTGGGTGAATAAGAAGGGGGAGTTTCCCTCGTTAAAGGAGCTGAGCTTCCCCTCCTCCCATTATGCAGAGAGATATTATAAATCGGGACGGCCTTTTTTGCTTGACTATCTCCCATTTGGAATCGCTGCGTTTGTTGACCGCACGATTTTTATTTTGATTCCGGCAGCCATCATCCTGATCCCTTTAATCCGAAGCATACCCTGGCTATACTCTTGGCGGCATCGTCGGAAATTCTTTCACTGGTATAGAGAACTGAAGAATCTGGAATTAGAGATGATGGGAAGCTCTGAACCGGAAGATATATCGGGTTATCATGAAAAGATTGATCGGATCGAGGCGTCGATCAATAAAATCTCTGATCCTTCGGCCTTTTTTGGCGAGGGCTATAAGCTTCAAGAGCATGTTGATTTGGTTCGGGGGAAACTGATTGGGTTAAGCAATCAGTCTAAGGAGCGTAATTCGTAGAATTAATTGGAACAAAATGGTACTTTTTCATTATATAAAGCGAGCGGTTTTACGATGAAACGTTACCTTATTTTCGGTTCGGCAGGGCTGGGCCTTCTGATGTATTCCATCGACAGCACGGCGGTTGCAGTGGCCTCCCCCCACCGGATCCAGGATCTGCATACCAACGTCCTCTGGGCGGGCCGGACAGTTTCGATCTACTTCTACATCAACCTGCCCATCGGCATCGTGCTGATCAGTCTGATCAGGATCCTGCTTCACGATGGGAAGGTTTCCTCCAAACCCAACATCGATTTTGCGAGGGCGGCGTTCGAGAATATCGGAGGGAACGCTGGTCGGAATCTGCGGCTATGTTGGGACGATCGACGCCGCCGGTATGGAAAAGTCGGCCGGAGCCTCGCCAATCAGCATCGCGATTGCGTGCTCAAGACCGCCTGAGACACAGACCACCAGGCGGATTTGTCCATCAGGGCCTGGCAGATCCGCATCCTGAAAGAGATAGGTAGGACGATGGAACCATCTGCGTTACGGACATTCTGGGGGCTCTCCGCCGCCGAGCTGCTGCAAAGCCTCGGGAGCTCGACAGAGGGGCTCTCGCAGGCCGAGGCTACGCGGCGTCTGGAGAGTCACGGGGCGAACCGGATCCGCGCGGGCAAAAGAAACAGCGCCTTTTTTCTCCTTATCGGGCAGTTCAAATCCCCCATCATCCTGACGTTGCTGTTTGCCGCGGCGCTGTCGTTCTTTCTGCACGACGTGGCGGATGCCTTGATCATCCTCGCCATCGTTCTGATCAGCGGTTTGCTCGGCTTCTGGCAGGAGAAGGGGGCCGCCGATGCGGTCAACCGTCTGCTCGCGCTGGTCTCCGTCCAGGCGGCCACGCTTAGGAACGGCGCCGCGGTCGGGATTCCCGTGGAGGAGATCATTCCCGGTGACGTTCTGCTTCTCAAGGCCGGCGTTTCGGTGGCCGCCGACGGGCTGCTCCTGGAATCGCGGGACCTGTTCGTGGACGAGGCTTCCCTGACCGGAGAGACGTATCCGGTGGAAAAATCACCAGGCGTTCTTCCGGCCGATACGCCCCTCTCCGGGCGGACGAACGCCGTTTTCATGGGAACCCACGTCATCAGCGGAACGGCGAAGGTCCTGGTCTGCCGCACGGGAAAGGACACCGAATTCGGCGGCGTTTCCGAACGGCTCCGGCTCCGGCCGGCGGAGACCGAATTCGAACGGGGCGTCCGGCGCTTCGGCTATCTGCTGATGGAAGCGACCCTGACCCTGGTCATCGCGATCTTCGCGATCAATGTCTATTTCGCCCGGCCCGTGCTGGAGGCCTTTCTCTTCTCGCTGGCGCTCGCGGTCGGTCTTACCCCCCAGTTGCTGCCGGCGATCATCAGCATCAACCTCGCCCACGGCGCCCGGCGGATGGCGGATCACAAGGTCATCGTCAAACGGCTCGCCGCGATCGAGAACTTCGGCAGCATGGATGTCCTCTGTTCCGACAAGACGGGCACCCTGACCGAGGGGTCGGCCCGCGTTCATTCGGCCGTGGATGCGGCGGGGCAGCCGGGCGAAAAGATCCTGCTGTACGCCTATCTGAACGCCTTCTTCGAAACCGGCTACGCGAATCCGATCGACGAGGCCATCCGGGCCTACCGTTCATGGGACACGGCGGGGTATGAAAAGCTCGATGAAATTCCCTACGATTTCCTGAGAAAACGGCTGAGCATCCTCTTTTCCGTCCGGGGGCGGGCCGTCATGGTCACCAAGGGGCCGCTGGCCGGCATCCTTTCGATCTGCACGCAGGCGGAAGACGCCGCCGGGACGATCCGGGAGATGAAGGAGGCGGCACCCGGAATCCAAAAACAGTATGAATCCTTCAGCGGCGAGGGCTACCGGGTCCTCGGCGTGGCCTGCCGGGAGATGGGGGATGTCCGCTTGGTCTCCAAAAAGGACGAGACCGGCATGACTTTCCTGGGAATGCTGGTTTTCTTCGATCCTCCCAAGGCGGGTGTGGAGGCGGCTATCCAGCGGCTCCGGGAACTGGGCGTCTCGCTGAAGATCATCACCGGCGACAACCGCCTGGTGGCGGCCTCCGTGAGCCGCCGGATCGGTCTCGTGAATCCGGCCGTGCTGACCGGACCGGAACTCCACCGGATGAGCGGTCCGGCCCTGTTGCAGGCGGCGGAGAAGACCGATATCTTCGCCGAGATCGAGCCGAACCAGAAGGAACGGATCGTCCTGGCCCTGAAGAAAGCGGGGCACGTGGTGGGCTACCTGGGCGACGGCATCAACGACGCCTCGGCCCTGCACAGCGCCGACGTCGGGATTTCGGTGGACAAGGCGGCGGACGTGGCCAAGGAAGCGGCGGATATCGTTCTGCTGGAGAAGGAGTTGGGGGTTCTCGCCGCGGGCGTCGAAGAGGGGCGGATCACCTTTGCCAATACCCTGAAGTACGTCTTCATGGCCACGAGCGCCAATTTCGGCAACATGTTCAGCATGGCCGGGGCGTCC
>JAPLJY010000174.1 GCA_026388345.1 Deltaproteobacteria bacterium | reverse complement strand
ATCCAGGTCTTGGTCCCGTTGAGCAGCCAGTGATCCCCCTTGTCCTCCGCCGTGGACTTGATCGCCATCACATCCGACCCCGCCTGGGGCTCCGTGATCGCAAACGCCCCGAGTATTTCGGCGCTGACGAGTCTGGGGATGTATCTCTTTTTGAGCTCCTCCGATCCATACCGGTATATCGTATAGGCGCAGCCCAGCTCCTGCATGTTGATCTGGACGCGCAGCGAACTCGACGCGCGGGCGATCTCCTCCGTGATGATCATCGCCGCAAGCCAGCCCATCCCGTTCCCGCCGTACTCCTCCGGAATCACCGTCCCGAACAGACCCAGCTCCCCCATCGGCTTGACCGCTTCCTCATATGGGAAATAATGCTTCGCATCCCACTCATCGGCATGCGGCGCAATCTTCCCCGCCGCAAATGCCCTGACCATGTCCTGCAACATCACCAACTCTTCCGATAATCCGAAATCCATGGCACGCCTCCTCATAATAACTTAAGATATTTAATGATCAACCGTCACCACAAATTACATCCCCCTTCATTTCAGGATTCATCCGTGGGGGTAACCTTTTTCTATCCGGATACGCAGCTCGTCAATGGAGAAACCCCATAACGGGCCGCTACCGCATTTAATGAACGAAGAACCTCCTCCTCCAGGGGAATTCCCTCTTCCATCCGCTTCTTGCTTAAGTGGAATTCAATCTCTCCCGGCATGAAGATCTCTCCCCCATCCACGGCGGGGAGACTTTTGATATTCGTGATCACCTGATCTACATTGGACTTAAAAAGCTTCATATCAATGAACCTGGATATGTCCAGCGCCGCGAAAAAATGACCGGTTTTGGCGGGTCCGCTCACATCGGTTATGTTTTTTACGCCGCCGGTCAAGACGGTATTGGTGAGGATTCCACAGACAATGTCGATGATTAAAGAGAGGGCCGAACCCTTCACCCCGCCGACAGGTTCCAGGCTTCCTTTCAGGGCCACCTTGGCGTCTTCAGTGGGCTTGCCGTCAATGTCCCGGGCCCAGCCCAGCGGAATAGAATGACCCGTCAGGGCGGCATACCTGATTTTTCCGCGGGCGACGACGGAGGTTGACATATCCAGGACAATGGGAAACTGGTCGCCGGCGGGGATGGCAATGGCAATGGGGTTGGTGCCGATCAAGGGTGTTTTCGTACCATAAACGGCCATGGCCGGGGACGAGTTGGTAAAAACGCAACCCACCATGTTTGCTTGCAGAGCCATCATGGCGTAGTAAGCCGCAACCCCGAAATGATTGGAATTCTTTACCGCCACCACCCCGGTACCGTATTGTTTTGCCTTATCGATGGCCAGCGACATGGCCTTATGACCGGCAATTTGACCAAAGGTGTTGTTCGCATTAAGAAGGGCTACCGCCTGGGCGTCCATTTCAGCTGCAATCGGCGACTGTATCTTCATCACACCGGCTTCAACCCGTTTTATGTAACTTTCGAGTCTTACGACCCCATGGGACAGAATTCCGCGCACCTCGGCACATAACAGTGACTCGGCAACAATGGTTGACCAATTCGTGGACAGACCTGCCTTTGTCAAAACATTCACACAGAATTCTTCCACCTTTTGCGCAGGAAATACCTTTTCTGCTGGTGTCATCCTTTGCCTATCTCCTCCTTCCGGGAAAGATGCTGCAATGTCTTCTTCCAATTGTTTTTCCACCGATTGTTTTTCCACCGACATTCCGGTTAAAGGGAGGCGGTGGGATTTTCTCCCGGCTTGTGCGTCCCGTAATACTCGTAACCCGCTTCCAGAGCCTTCATGTTAAGCTCTTCGAACTTTTTGGGAACGCTGCTCGCGACGATCCGCTTCAGAACGTCAAAGCTCCCCGGATTGATCAGTTCAATAACGGCCCCCAGCATGAAAATATTGGCGACCATCCTGTTTTTGAACTCTTTCTCGGCCTGCCCGGTTGCCGGAACCGCAAAGGTCTTCGTGTAAGGGGCGGGAATCGACCTGATCAAGGTGTTGTCATAGACGATCAGTGTCTTTTCCGGGTCCCCTTCGGAGAGAAGCCGTTTCAGAGCCTCCTCGGACATGAAGACCATCAGATCCGGACGCGAACTCTTGGGGTAGTTGATCTGCTGGTCCGAAATCACCACATCGGTGCGGCAAGCGCCGCCGCGTGAAGCCGGTCCGTAGGATTGGGCCTGGGTCACCTGCAGATCGGGAAAGTGCTCCATCATCCGGGCGATGATCACGCCCATGAGGATGATTCCTTGCCCGCCAAATCCAGTGAAGATGATCTCCTTCCTCATTCTTTTTCCTTCCCTTTCTCTTTAGCAACCACAGTCAGGGCCATGTCGGGGCAGTGCGACTCGCAAAGCCCGCAGACCCGGCAGTTTTCAACCTTTGTCGCCTGGGGCATGAGGTAGTCCAGATCGCTCCTTTCCTGTCCCGGCTCGAACACATCAGATGGGCAGATGTACTTGCAGAGCATGCAACCCTTGCAGTACCTGCGGTCGATTTCGATTCTTTCTGCGCCTTTCAACGATCGCCTCCTTTGGCTTGCGCCTCTTTGACTCTCTGATTCATCCGCGCGACTTCTTCCATGAATTCGGGCTGCTCAATCTGCAGGAAGTCCCCCACGGGAATCTTACCCTGCGCCTCGACCTCCGCCCACTTGGCGGGATCTTCCTCTTTCACGCAATGGTCCTTCAGCCACTGAAAATTGAACTGGGGAGAACCGGAACCCAACAGGTATCTCCCGGTCTGCACCGGGCACTGGGACATGATCTCAATAAAGGAAAATCCCTTGTGTTTAAGCGCCTTCTTGAAGGCCTTGATGAGCTGCTTGGGCTGGGCCGTGGACCAGCGGCTGACCATCGTGGCCCCCGCCGCGATGGCGACCTTGCAGCCGTCCAACTGTTTTTCGAGGTTTCCATAAGGGGTGGTCTGGGTCTTCGAACCTACGACCGTGCTGGGAGCGACCTGTCCTCCGGTCATGGCGTAGATCTGATTGTTGACCATAACGACCGTCATATCGATGTTGCGACGGGCGGCGTGGAGCAGGTGGTTGCCGCCGATGGCCAGGCAGTCCCCGTCGCCTGTGAAGGTGACGACCTTGCGGGACGGCTTGGTGGCCTTGATTCCGATGGCGGCCGGGATCGCGCGGCCATGGAGTACCTTGAGGATATCAACATGCATGTACACGCCGATCCAGGCGCTGCAGCCGATTCCGGCCGTCAGGGCCAGATCGTCGACGCAGCCCAGGTCATCCACGGCCTGCAGAAAGGCCTGCACGATCATCCCGTCGCCGCAGCCGGGACAAAAAAGGAAAGGAAGAAAGTCCTTCCTGAGATATTTTTCACCAAGTGGATTCATCGCTTTTCCTCCAGAAACCGCAGGAATTCCTGAGGCTGCGGGTAAATACCCCCGATTTTTGAGAACAATTCAATCTTGATTTCCGGCTGCCGGATGACTCTTTCAATCTCCCTTTGCAGCATGCCGAGGTTCATCTCCGCGACGACGATCCGCTTGGCGCCGGCCAGCGCGCGGCGGACAAGATCATCGGGGAACGGCCAGACGGTTTTTACCTCCACGGAGCGGAAGGCAAGACCCTTTTCCCGGCCCATATCCACGGCGCTCCGCGCCGCCCGGCATACGGAACCAAACGTCACGAAGGCGGTTTCGGCCTTTTCGTCGCCGTATACCTGGACTTCGGCAAACTCGTCCATGTGATCCTCGATCTTGGAAACGATCCGTTGGATGTTCTCGGCGGCTTCCCTGGCGTTGCCGCGGTTGCCGTTGAGGCTCTTGGCCTGCGAGATCACGGGGGACTTATAGCCGGTGTTGAAGGTGGGCATGAGCGGAACGCCGTTCTCTTCCGGCTTGAAAATGACAAAATCTTTCATCGGGACCGTCGGCGCCTTCCGTTCGACGAATGTCAACTGGTCCGCATCGGGGATGAACACCTTTTCCCGGATGTGACCGACGACCTCATCCGAAAGGATGATGACGGGAATCCGGAACCGCTCCGATAGATTGAAGGCCTTGATCGTATGATCGAACATCTCCTGGGCCGTAGAAGGGCACAGGACAATGAGGGAGTAGTCCCCGTTGGAACCGTAACGCGCTTGGTAGAAATCACCCTGGGCCGTCGAGGTGGACTGGCCCGATGCGGGCCCCCCCCTCTGCACATTGACGATGACACACGGGGCTTCCACCGCAACGGCCAGACCGATCGCTTCCTGCATGAGGCAGAAGCCGGGACCGCTCGTGGCGGTCATCGCCTTCGTTCCGCCCCAGGAGGCTCCTACAACCGCCACAAGGGCGGCGATCTCATCCTCCATCTGCAGACAAAGGCCATCGACCAGCGGAAGACGTCTGGACATGATCTCCAGAATCTCGGTGGCCGGTGTGATCGGATAGCCGCCGTAGAAGCGGCAACCCGCCAGGAGGGCCGCCTCCACGCAAGCCTCGTTACCCAGCATAACCTTGATACGACCTTTTTTCATGGCTTCCTTTCTTCCTTTTCAAATATATTTTTCCCGTTCAAAAAGAATGGTCAGAGTGATGCCTTTTTCTTTGAATATCGCACTGCAGGCATCCTATCGCTCCACGGCTCAGCCGTTCCGAGAGCCGCCATCGTACCTCTCGGCGATCATTTTGGCAGCATCCCGCACCTCGACGGAGAGCCGCTCGATCTCTTTCGGCGGCAACCTGTCCGCTGTACCGGCCACAGACACTGCGGCAATCGTAGCCCCGTGGGTATCGACGACTGGAGCGGCAACGGCGACGATACCTAACATTCTTTCACCCAGGGAAACGGCATAACCTTGCTTCCGGACGCGGTCGAGCTCTGCGAGCAGCTCCTCACGAGGCACAGGTTGACCATTTGCGAGACGTATTTCCCCCAGTTCGTCCAGCATTTCTTGAAGCTCTCCATCCGACATCGCCGCCGCCAGCACTTTTCCCGCCCCCACATGGAGCGGCAACCGTTCCCCGAGGGGCAAAACAAACCGCATTGGATGGAGTCCTTCGATCCGCTGCACCAGTACCCGCTTGAAACCCAACCGCACAAACAACGATGTCGTCTCTCCCGATGCCTGGGCCAGTTCCTGCAGGACCGGCAACGTCACGCGTGTCAGCTCGTTCCCCAGCAAGTAGGCGTGGGCAAGCGGAAGCACGGCCGTCCCAAGGCGGTAGCGTCCCTGCCTCTTCTCGGCAAATCCATATTTTTCCAGAACCAAAAGCATCCGCAAGACCGTGGGCTTGGACAGCTGGCTGGCACGTCCCAACTCCGTCAAGCCCATTGAGCAACCCGCGTTTTCCAAAATGGCCAGAAGGTGGAGAGCTCGCTCCAGCGATCGCATCGGACTTTTTTCTCTGTCTGTAATAGTGTGCATCGGCCGCTTCTCCATAATCGGTCCATTATATGGAACATCGTTCTATGGGGTAGAATAAATTGTCGCCTGTCTGTTTGTCAAGAGAAATTTCTTCATTAAAGGAATTACGCTTCCTTTGGAGGTTTATGATAAAACACCACATAGATGATTTTAACGATGATAAAAATGAGCGCCACGACCAGAAAACCGGTTGCGATAGGCCGCCCGAAGATCAGGAACAGGTTCCCTTTAAAGATCATGAGCGTCTGTCGGAAGCTGGCTTCCGTTGTGGGACCCAATACCATTCCAATAATGAAAGGGGCAACGGGGAGCTCCCATTTCCGCAAGAAAAATCCGATGGCCCCTGCCGCAATCATGACCCAGACATCAAAGATGGAATTGCGGACGCTGTAGATTCCCACCAGACAGATGATGCCGATGCAGGGCACCAGGAACTTCGGTTTAATGGTGGCAATGCGGGCAAAGACGCTTACCAGGGGCAGGTTGAGCACCAGCAGCATGAAGTTCCCGATATACATCGCCGCGATAAACGTCCAAAAGATGTCCGGGGCATTTTGAAAAAGAAGCGGTCCCGGTTCCACCTGATGCAAACGCAACCCGGCCAGCAACACGGCGCTGGGGGCGGCAAAGGGAATGCCGAGGGTCAAGAGCGGAATCATCGATCCCAGAACGGCACTGTTGTTGGCCGATTCCGGACCTACTACCCCCTCAACCGCCCCTTTTCCGAATCCCTCGGGGTGTTTCGAAATGCGTTTTTCCAAAGCGTAGGATAAAAAAGTGGAAATCACCGTGCAGGGCCCGGGCACGAGTCCCACAAAGAACCCAAGGACGGAACCTCTGAGCGCGGGAAGGGCGGAACGCCTAATTTCCTCCCTGTTCGGATACAATTCTCTGAAACGGATCTTCTTGATGGCCGGCGCAATATAAGTTTCAACAGCAAGATTCAGAATCTCCGTCAGCCCGAAAAATCCCATGGCGATCGGCAGGAAATCGATACCCTGCGTGAGGTCGTCGATGCCAAAGGTAAAGCGGGTAATGCTGGTCATCGAATCGACGCCGATCGTGCTGATAAAAAGCCCCAAACCCGTCATCAGAAGCGAGCGGATGGGGGGGGCCTCGGATAGATTGGACAGCAGCAGGAAAGCCAGGATCATGAAGGCGAGATACTCCGGCGGGCCGAAGGAAAGGGCCGCCTGCCCCAGGAGGGGGGCAAAGAGCTGAAGACCCAGAATGCCCAGCGTTCCGGCAACGAACGAGCCGACGGCCACCAGGGTCAGGGCGGCGCCCGCCCTTCCTTTTTTTGCCATCTGATAACCGTCGAGACAGGTGATGACGCTTGCGGCCTCTCCCGGGATATTGACCAAAATGGAGGTCGTCGAGCCGCCGTACATGGCGCCATACCATATCCCGGTCAGCATGATGAGGCCCGCTGTCGGCCCATACTGCATCGTAAAGGGAAGCATGAGGGCCATCGTTGCGGTCGGCCCCAGTCCGGGCAGGACCCCGACAATTGTCCCGATGAGCGCGCCGAAGAAACAGGCAAGCAGGTTCACCATCGTAAGAGAGTGAACAAAACCGTTGAACAATTGATTCAGCCCTTCCAGATCCATATTATCCCAGAAATCCCCTCGGCAGGTCGATATAAAGCCAGTAATCAAATAGAATGAAGATGAAAAGGGCCGTACCCGCCGACAGAATGAACGGTTTCAGCCAACCCTCCAGCTTCATGATCTTACATAAAAAAAAGGTTGCAAGGAGCGTGACCACCGGATAGCCAAGGTAAGGCATGGCCATGATCCAGAATACGCATGCACCGACAAACGACAGGAAGATCATGGTTCCCTCCCAGTTCAAGATGGAACCCTTCTTTTGGGATCTCAAAGAGGAGATGAACAGGGAAAGGCTCAGCGGAAAAATGAACAGGCCGATAGCGAAAGGGTAGAGCCCGGCCCCCGGTTTTCCCAGGGTCCCCAGGCCGTAGGACTGAGACAGGATCATCATCAGGATGCTCAACATGACGATGACGAAATGGGTGATCCGCTCCGACATATAATTTGTCTTTCCCATATGCATCCTTAATGCAAGGTTAGGGTTTTCCCCTTGAACCGTAACCCTCGAATAAGGAGGGCCTTTGGAAAGAGACCCTCCTTTTCACAAGCCCCTTGTGTCATTCCGTGCTACCGCCTGAAGGGAGGAGACTCCCGCGCTATTTCTCCTTCAGAATTCCTGCCTTGCCCATGATCTCCCGATAGACCGCCACTTGATCGTTCATCCATTTGACGGTCTGCTCAGGGGTCATATAACTGGGGATGCCGTTGTTCTGGGTGACCCACGATTTGAACTCGGCGTCATTGGCCGCTTTCTCAAAGGCCTTCAGCAATTTCTCGGTGATCTCTTTCGGCATATTCGGGGGAGCCAAGGCAAGATGGGTCGAATAGGTCACGCTATTGTATCCCACCTCCTTGAGTGTCGGAATCGCAGGGTAGTTGGGAAGCCGCTCCGATCCCAGCAGGGCGAGCACCTTGATGTTGCCGGCATCGATCTGACTCTTGGCCGTGGTCACATCCGTAATGCCGATGTCTGCATGGCCCCCGGCCACCTGGAGCACCGTGGCGGCGCTGCTCGACGTCTGGGGAACCACATTGAACTCGAGCCCCGTCTTCTTGATGAAGTCCATAGCGGCCACCCACCAGACCTGACCGACGCTCCCCGTGGAGAGGATGATTTCGCCGGGCCTGGATTTGGCGGCGGCAATGACCTCCTGCATCGTATTGAAGGGACGCTTCGTTTTTGTCGAGGCCATCACGGCGGGCGCCCAGTTGAGATAGGCCCCCAATACCGTATAGTCATTGTGATCGTAAGGCAACAATCCCTGCAACTTGTTCATGAAGATCGTGGCGGTGGACATCCCGATGGTGTAACCGTCCGGCTTTGCATTGTGAAGCTCGCGATTGCCGATGCTGCTGCCGGCGCCGGGCTTGTTGGTCACCACCACCGGTTGCCCCAACTGGGCCTGAAGCCGGCCGGCCAAGACCCGTGCCCCAGTGTCGGCAGATGAACCTGCCTCATTCGGAACAAGAAAGATAATCGGCTTAGCCGGATATTTCTCTGCCGCCTGCAGCTTTTCGAAAGGAATCATGAAACTGGCGACCAAAAGCAGACTCAATATCAGAACGATTCGTTTTCCCATTTTGCTCCCTCCTGGTTGTCTTTTGACTTGAGGATCCGACCCGCAGCAGGCTGCGGGTCGGATCCCCAAAAGATCGCTTCTCTATTGTGGAAGCAGGCTCAAGCCCACGGAACGTATCCATTGACCATTCCCGCGACAGGAGGCCGCGCCCGGGCCGGCGCGGCCTCCTGTCGTAGGGATAAATTACTTCTTCAGGTGATCAGGCAGAGGAGGAGCATAGGCCCAAACAACCTTCAGGGGGGTATCGCCGATGTTCTCCAGGGTGTGATCGACACCGACGGGGTTCCAGAAAGCGGTACCGGGAACGATGTCGTAAACATCGCCGTTCTCCATGGTCAGACGGCCGTGTCCCTCGACGCAGTACAGAGCTTCCTCGGAGTGGTCATGCTTGTGGCAGGGGATGCCGCTCCCCGGCTCGGAGATGTTGATGCCCATGGAGATCTGCTTCGCGCCGACAGTGTGCTCGGAGATGAGGACCTTGGAAAGACGCACCCAAGGCTGTGTCTTAAGGGTACCCTCAACGTCTTTTTCGTAAATGACTGTGCCCATTGATATTCT
>JAPLJY010000187.1 GCA_026388345.1 Deltaproteobacteria bacterium | reverse complement strand
ATCAATTGTCCCTCTGCGAGGTTGCCACCGGAGACGCGATCTATCCCGTTGTGTGCGGCGCAACGAACATCCGCGTCGGCGATATCGTGCCTCTGGCGCAGGTTGGCGCGGCCCTGCCAAGCGGCGATGTCATCCGGAGCGTCAGAATCCGGGGCGAGTTGTCCGAGGGGATGCTCTGTTCCGAGGAGGAACTCGGGATCGGCGCTGATGCCGCCGGGATCATGATCCTCCCCTCCGATTTGTCCCTGGGAAGGGAGCTGGCGGACGCGCTTGATCTGTACGATACGGTTCTCGATATCGGTGTGACCCCGAACCGGTCCGATTGTCTCTCCATCGTCGGCGTGGCCCGCGAAGTGGCCGCCATCACGGGGAAGGAACTGCGCTGCCCGCCTTTCGTTGTGGCGGAAAATGACGAGGAGATCCAGGGGATCACCTCGGTTTCCATCGAAGATCCCGACCTCTGCCCCCGTTACACGGCCCGTGTCATTAAGAATGTCCGGATCGGACCGTCGCCCTTCTGGATGCGGAGGAGACTGGCGGCGGTGGGCTTGCGTTCCATCAACAATATCGTGGATGTGACCAACTACGTGATGATGGAATTGGGGCAACCTCTGCATGCCTTCGATTTCCGCTTCCTCGAAGAGGGTCGGATCGTGGTCCGGCGCTCCCGTGCGGGTGAGACCTTTGTATCCCTCGACGAAAAGGAGCGGGTTCTTCGGGCCGACACGCTGATGATCTGCGACGGCGTCAAGCCGGTTGCGATTGGCGGGGTCATGGGCGGTCTCAATTCCGAGATCCAGAAGGATACGGAGATGATCCTCCTGGAGAGCGCCTATTTTAACCCCTCCTCCATCCGCAGGACCTCGCGCGGACTGGCGATGGGGACCGACGCCGCCTTCCGTTTCGAGAGGGGGATCGATCCTGAGGGGGTGATCCGGGCGCTCGACCGGGCGGCAGGTCTCATGGCGGAACTTTCCGGAGGGACGGTTTGCCGGGGGGCGATCGATCAGTATCCACGGATTATCTCGACCGCAAAGGACATTCCCCTGCGCTTGAAGCGCATACGGGATATTCTGGGCACCGCGGTTGAAGAAGCGGACGTGGTGCGTATCCTCGGAAATCTGAAAATGACGATCGTACCGGCAGGGGAAGGGAGCTTCCGAGTTACCCCTCCGACATGTCGCGTGGATATTGCCCGGGAGATCGATCTCATCGAGGAGATTGCCCGGGTGCATGGGTACGACCGGGTGCCGGCAACCCTTCCCGCTGTTTCGGTGATCGCCGGGGTTGCGGACGGTAAAGGTGCGGTCGAGGCGCGGCTCCGTGAGATCATGACCGGCGCCGGCTATCAGGAGGTGATCAATTACAGCTTTGTCTCTCCGGATGCCGTCGATCAACTCGGCCTGCCCGAAACGGATGAGCGTCGCCTGCATGTCCGGATCCGGAATCCCCTGACGGAAGAGCAGGCAGTGATGCGGACCACCCTGATCCAAAGCCTTCTGCTCAATGCCCGGAGGAACGCCGATGTCGGTTGCTTCGATCTGAAGATCTTTGAAACGGGCCGAACGTTCATCCGGCAGGGGGAGGGGAAACAGCCCCGGGAACACAACCGCGCGGCCTTCCTCCTCGCCGGCCGACGGTATGAAGACCGGTGGCATTTCCAGGATCTGCAGGCGGATTTTTATGATCTGAAGGGTTGTGCCGAAAATATCATGGATACCCTCCGGATCGCCGCCCCCTCGTTCCGGGAATGCGTTCCGGAGCCTTTTCTTCATCCGGGCAAATCCTGCGGTGTGTTCAGCGGGGAGGCGCAGCTCGGTTTTCTGGGAGAGATTCATCCGGATGTGCTGGTCCGTATGGATCTGACCGGAGCGGTCGTCGTGGGCGAACTGGATCTGGATCTCCTCGCGGCAAATTATTCCGCGAAGGCGTCCTTTCGCAGCCTTCCCCGGTTTCCGTCGAGTTCACGGGACGTGGCCTTTCTGGTCCGCCAGGAGATGGCGGCAGCAGAGATGCTGCGGTCGGCGACGGATTCCCTTGAAGAATTACTTGAAAAAGTTCAAATTTTTGATGTATATGAAGGCAAAAATATCCCTGCGGGGATGAAGAGTCTGGGATTGCGGTTTTCATACCGCGGCGCGGACCGGACCTTGATGGATGACGAGGTGAATGAGGTCCACGCGAGAATTGTGCAGAAGATCGTTTATGCGTCAGGGGCATCCATCAGATAGAACAGACCAATCCAGAGCGGAGGAGGCAGAAAATGACAAAGATCGATATCATTCAGGATGTGTACGAGAAGCTGGGATTTTCGAAGAAGGATTCGGCAAGGATTGTCGAGTCCGTATTCGATATCATCAAGGACAGCCTGACGAAGGGTGAGAAGATCAAGATTTCCGGTTTTGGAAATTTTGTCGTAAAGGGACGTCACTTGTGGTATTGGGATTGGATGATGAATGTGTCGATTCCCGATAAGTCCTATTTCCGCATCGGCGAGGTCAGCCGGTTGTTGGGTGTTCAGCCCTATGTGATCCGCTACTGGGAGTCAGAGTTCAAAACGGTCCGACCGATTCGCACCCGATCCGATCAGCGGCTCTACCGGCATAAGGATGTCGAGGAGTTGCTGACGATCCGGCAACTCCTTTACGATGAGAATTTCACCATCAACGGAGCCCGGAAACAGCTCCGCAAGGTGCGGGGCGAGGAGGCGGTTGCCGGACGGGACGGGCTGGAAGGGCTCCTGAGTGAGATCGAGAAGGGTCTGCGCCAGATCCGGGAACTCGTCAGTTAGGCAAGCTGTTGAAAAACACCCATCTGCTGCGTTTCCCTCATCCTTCGCCGTTCAACGTACCAGACCGTACGCCTCACGGCTCAGGATTTCGGGGGCCTTGCATCCGGGCGTTTTTGAACAGCCTGTAAGACTTTTTCAACATACAGTTAGGTTGCCGCCTGCGGACCAAAACAGAAAGGCCGATGGAAACCGTACGGTTTCCATCGGCCTTTTCATTGTAAACCGTTGAATCGGCCTCAAGCATCCTGTCCGCCGAAAGGGAAGCGCCCCACCGGTTCTATTTCTTGCTTGCCCGCTTGGACGCCTTGAGCGGGTTGACCTTCTGTGTCGCTTCTTTGATCTCGACCTTGAGATGGCTCGCCGTGGGACATTTTCCGGTCCGCCATTTGCCGGCCGGATCCGGATAAACGCGGCAGTACTTTCCCGCCGGGCACTCGATGATCTTGCTACATCCCTCGCACTTGTCAATGGTCACATTGCAGGCGCCCCCGTTGAATCCGCAGCCCTTCTTCGTCATGAAGCCGCACTCGATGCCGTTTTTAATCGTCTGACAAATCATGATTCTCTCCTCTTTTCTTCCACCTGTGGTTGGTATGCCGTATTCTAAAAAAAACGACCCGCTTCCAAAACCATCTTCATGGCCAAGTCGGGTCGGTTATTCCCTTCGCTTAAAGGCGAGCCTTGCTATCAAAAAACAAAATGGATGTCAAGAGAAAAATGTAAAATCCTATCTCGCTGGAATCGTAAAAAAATGGCCTAACCCGGGAGGTGATTGGATTGACTTCACGGGCCATTCATGCTAAGTAATATAATTCATTGGTGGCATAATCTGCCATCGTGTCTGGGTATGGGCGCGACAGCGGAGGGTTCGTGCGGGTTCTTTGACCGGGAGCGCTACCCGCAAGCCCCGCCTTGTAGGCGGAGATAAGTGGCGCGATAAAAAACGGACGGCTTCCTTGCCGGGAAGTCCCGCCCTGTGGGCGGGGAGCTTCAAAGTCCGCTTTGGCCTCCGGTTTGCGGGAATGGTCCCGCGGTCAACGGTTTGATGATGAACGGATCGACGCTTTTCGGCATTTTTCTTCGTTCGCTGACCATTCAGGTTTCCTTCAACTTCTGGAGGATGCAGAATCTGGGGTTTGCCTTTGCCATGCTTCCCCTGATCCGCCGGCAGGATGGTGATCGAATGCGGATCGCGGCGTCGCTTGCCAGGCATTTGCAGATGATCAATACCCATCCCTATATGGTTGCGCCGGTGATCGGCGCCGTGGCGAGGATCGAGGAGGAGGGGTGTGCACCGGAGGCGGTGGGTTTGAAGGAGGCCCTCATGGGTCCTTACGCGGCCATCGGCGATTCCTTTTTCTGGGGGGCGCTCCGGTCATTTTCTGCCGTCGGAGCCGTAATCGTCGCTTTCACGGGGACCTTTCCGGCGCCGCTTGCTTTTCTGCTCCTCTACAGTCCGGCCCATTTCTGGGTCAGGGGAAAGGGTTTTCTCGAAGGTTACCGCCGGGGCAAAAGCGGGATCAACTTTATCCGGGGGCTGGATCTGCCGGGGGCGGCCGTAAGGGTCCGTTTCCTGTCGCTGATCCTGATCGGTATCCTGGCGGCCGTGGCCATGGATATGGCCTGCCGTCCCTGGAACTTCCTGCCGGTGATCCCGGCGAGGGCGGCAGCGTTGATCTTATTCGTCCTGATTTTCCTAGGGGTTTGCAGGGGGATCTCTCCGGTGCGGGTATTGTACGGAATGACCCTCTTGTCCATGGTGCTGTCCATCTGATATGGTAGAAATACGAACGTTTGAAATTACGAACCGGTTGGGGATTCATGCGAGGGTTGCCGCCAAGCTGGTGGAAACGGCCCACCGCTTCCAGGCGGGGATCTTTCTGGAGAAGGACGGCGTCGAGGTCAACGGTCGGAGCATCCTGGGCATCCTCACGCTCTACTGTCCCCAGGGAAGCCGGTTGACCATTCGTGTCGAGGGGGTCGATGCGGGGGAGGCCATCGCCGCTCTTGCCCGTCTGATCGAGGAAAAGTTCGGGGAGGCGTGACGGCGAGGCGTTCGAAACCGCTGTCCGCGTTTAAGGGAATAGAGGATTGGGGATTTCATGGTCGATGATGATCTGAAGAAAACGTTTGTGATGAAGGGGATCGGTGTTTCGCCGGGAATCGTCATCGGCAAGGCCTATCTTTTCGATCGTCTGGATGCCCAGGTTCCCTTTTACAAGCTGAACGATCCGGGTCTGGTAACAAAGGAAATTAAGCGTTTCCGGAAGGCCCTGCGGGAATCGGAGAAACAACTCCTTGAATTGAAGAAAAGGCTCGGCGACTTGGGCGGCGGGATGGAACCGCTCTATATCATCGATGTCCACATCATGATCCTGCGGGATCGGAAATTCATCGATCTTACCCTGCAGAATATCCGGGAAATGTGCGTCAATGCGGAGTGGGCCGTGCGGATGACGGTGGACAAATACCGGGAGATCTTTGGCCGGATGGAGGATCCCTATCTCCGGGGGCGCATCAGAGATATCCTCTACGCGGAACAAAGGATCCTTACGAACCTTGCGGGGAAAAAGCGGGCGGTCATCGATATGGGGGAAGGGGTCGTGATCATCGCGGCCGACCTCTCGCCTGCCGATACGGCACAGATGAAAATCGATAAGGTGCTCGGATTCGCGACGGATGTTGGAGGGAAAACATCCCACACCGCGATCGTGGCCCGTTCCATCGAGATCCCCGCAGTGGTCGGCCTGGTGAACATCTCCCGGGCCGTCCGGACCAACGATGATATCATCATCGACGGGTCCGCCGGCGTCGTCATTGTCCATCCCGATCCGGAGATCCGCAAGCGTTACGAAGAGAAGAAAAGGCTGTACGAGGCGGCGCAGGACGATCTGCTGGATTACGCCGGTCTGCCGGCCGTGACGAAGGACAACTACAGCGTGGAGATCGGCGGCAACATCGAATTCATCGAAGAGATACCCTCCGCGATCGCCCACGGTGCGGACGGGATCGGGCTTTACCGGACGGAATTCATCTACATCAACCGGGAGCAGCTTCCCGATGAGGAGGATCACCTTGCCAACTACCGCTCCGTGGTCGGCGTCAAGGGCCTTTCCTGGGCGACGATCCGCACCTTCGATCTGGGCGGCGACAAATTCTTCCCGGACAAGAAGTCTTCCCGCGAACTGAACCCGCAGCTCGGGCTTCGGGCCATCCGCTTCTGCCTGAAGGAGGAGGAACTCTTCCGGGTCCAGCTCCGGGCGATTCTCCGGGCGAGCGTCCAGGGAAAGCTCCGGATCATGTTCCCGATGATTTCGGGAATCGAGGAGATCCGCGAGGCAAAAAGGATCTTTGCCGACGTGAAAAACGAGCTGCTGGCCAAGGGGACAGAACTGGGAAATGATATCGAAATCGGGATCATGATTGAGGTCCCGTCCGCCGTAATCGTTGCCGAGGAGCTGGCCAAGGAAGTGGATTTCTTCAGCATCGGAACGAACGACCTTATCCAGTATGTCCTGGCGATCGACCGGATCAATGAGCGGGTCACATACCTCTACGAACCCCTGCACCCGGCCGTTCTGCGGCTGATCAAACAGGTTGTGGATATCGGGCACAGGGCGGGGATCAGGGTGGCGATGTGCGGAGAGATGGCGGGGGAGCCGGCCTATACCATGATCCTGCTGGGACTGGAACTGGATGAGTTGAGCATGAATCCGCTGGCCATCCCGCGGGTGAAGAAGATCATCCGGGGGGCGACGCTGAAGGAATCAAAGGCCCTTCTGAACAAGGTGATGACCCTTTCCTCCACCGCGGAAATCCGGGCATTTGTCGATGCAGCCATGCGAAAACGCTTTCCGGAGGAGTTCCCGGTGAACGGTCAATGACGGCGGGGAAGGAAACCATTTTCATGCGTTCCTGTAGAAATCCTGAAATTTTGCATGCACTTTCGTAAAGAGAGGAACGGATCAAAACATGTCCATTCTGTCGGTTATCCGATCATGGACCACTGAGATCGGTGTCTACCATTCGGGGAGTCTCTACCGGGAGGAGAATTTCCCCCTCTACTGGCTGGTCCGGAAGGTGCTCTCCAAGGTTGTGATCTCCGACCCGACGGCGGAAGGGCTAAAGTCGCTCTCTCAGAAGGGTGTCGTCGTCTATGCCCTGAAGAAGGCCCTCCGGGTGATCCTTTCTCATCTTTTCCACCGGATCTTACGGAAAACCGCCGTCCATTCTACCAGGATGGATCACCTGAAACAGCTCACGCTGGAGGGAAAGACCTCCATCATCCATCTCGGGGAGTCCGAACTCTTTGAAGACCCCTTTGTCGAGGAGACCCTTGACCGGTTGCTGGAAGCCCAGGAAGCCTCCATCGCGCCGATCTATCTCTGCCCCGAATTGATCACCTACGGAAGGAGGCGGGAGAAGGAGGAGGAGAGCCTGATCAACATCCTCTTTGGTCAGAGCGATACAACGGACCCCCTGCGCCGGGTGATCACCTTTCTCCGATATTCCAACAAGGCCTCCGTCATCTCCGCCGGGCCGGTTAATCTGGCGGAGTATATGAAGGCAGGGGGGGCGCTGACCCGTGAAGAGCTCATCCGGCAGCTCCGCGGGGAGCTGATCGCACGGATCGATGAGGAGAAGGCGACGATTGTGGGTCCGCTGCTGAAGTCCCGGGAAGAGATCATCGGTATGGTCCTCCGGGACAAGGGCCTTATCTCCCTCATGGACGAAACGGCGTCGAAGGCGAAAAAGGGCAAGAGGAATTTCGCCGCGGTCCGGAAGGAGGCGAGAAAATATCTGGAGGAGATCGCCTCCGATTACAATGAGATCTTTGTCGAGATCTGGGCCATGCTTCTGACCTGGCTCTGGAACAACATTTACGACGGCGTGGTTGTGGATGTTGAGGGCATTGCAAAGATCCGGCAGGTGTCCAAAAAAATGCCTTTCATCATCATCCCCTGCCATCGGAGTCATATCGATTATCTCCTGCTCTCCTACATCTTCTACAAGAACAACATCCAGA
>JAPLJY010000139.1 GCA_026388345.1 Deltaproteobacteria bacterium | reverse complement strand
AACGTTTTGAGGTCAACCGTGTCGCCATAACTGAAAAGTTGCTCAACATCTGCAGGTGATATCCTCTACCAAGTCCCGATTTTTTGAAAAACCGGGTAGAAAAAGAACCTAATCAAATTTCGGAAAATTCAAACCTCTCACTGTGCAATTGTGGGGACGCACCAAGCGGATAGACAAGCAGTTCATCTTGGCTGCAGGGGTCGGACCTTACTATTACTATGATACCGAATTGGCAAAAACAGGACGCGGTTTCACCAACACCCATGGCTTGGGAGGGGTCTTCAGCCTCGCCGGTTTTTGGTACACGGAAAGCCCGTGGGTTATCCAGTTACTCACCAACTTGGTTAAAACGAACAATATCGACACATATTCTGCCATGGTCGGAGTGGGGTATCAACTCGATTATTCACCAGCAAGTGCGCCATCGTCTGAAGCAAGACCCCCGCGTGTGAAAACGACGGATAACGAGATAACCGCGTTCATCGGACAAACCATTGTCAACAGCTCAAATTCCCCGGAATCAACAGCTCAGAGCATCGAATACCGCCGGGGTGTTGCGCGATACATAGACTGGACGATTGCATGGCTCAACGAGGGTGATAATCGCCTCATCCGCCGCAACGGCATCCTTTCTCAAGCCTGGTTGGTTCAAGGTTTTTTTGATGAATATCTAACCCTTGGAGTCGGCCTGGGTCCCTACGTCACGGTTGACAGACATCGCAGTCTGAGAAACGATGAAGATAAGGATACTGTGGCGGGCGTGATCACGTTGTCGGCGAGCTATCGATTCAACCCGAACTGGTTGGTTCGGCTCTCCTGGAATCGCATTGCCACAAATTACAACCGTGATACCGACGTGGTCATGATCGGGCCAGGTTATCGTTTTTAAACAGATAAGACAAATTGATGCCATACTGATTCCGCAGGGTAACGAGTTCAGATAAAATGTTGAATAGTGATATCCAGGTTTCAAGAAGGACCTGGTAGGTGCAAAAGAGAGGTCATCCTGTAGGTACATACCTTTCTAAATCAGAAAGTACGCGAGAGCCGGATGAACCTAAATCTGGTTCCCCAATCATCGGGAGAAGATGTGAAACCAGCCGCAAAACAGATGGAAATTCGTGAAGTGGTGATCGGGGAGGGATCGGTTCCCCTGCCCGGAATCGTTGCCGTGGCCAGGCGGGGCGTTCCCGTCCGGATTGCCGGGAGCGCCGCCTTCCGGGGACGGATGGAACGCGCCCGGGGATTGGTGTACGCGGCCATCGAGGCCGATGTTCCCGTTTACGGCGTGACCACGGGGTATGGAAAATCGTGCGGGAACCGCCTGGGGAAGGCGTCCATCCTGAGCGAGGGGGCAAACCTGATGCGCTTTCACGGCTGCGGGACGGGCGCGCCGCTCGGTGTGGAGGAAACGCGGGCGGCCATGCTCTGCCGGCTGCTATGTCTGACCCGCGGCTATTCGGGGGTCTCGATCCCGCTGTTGGAACATCTCGCGGCATTTCTCAACGCCGGCATCACCCCGGTCGTTCCCTGCGAAGGCTCCGTCGGCGCCTCCGGGGATTTGACGCCCCTCTCCTACATCCTGGCCGCGCTGGCCGGCGAACGTGAGGTATGGTACGGGGGGGAGCGTATGCCGGCAAGCCGGGCATTGCGGAAGGCAAAACTGAAACCTTACCGTTTCGGACCGAAGGAACCGCTCGCCCTGATCAACGGAACCTCCGTCATGACCGGGATCGCCGCCGTGAACCTCGACCGGGCGTATCATATCCTGGAGGTGGCGATCGGCGCCTCCGCCCTCTCCGTTCACGCGCTGCAGGGCAAGGCCGACCATTACCATCGCGTCATCGGCGAGGCCAAACCCTTCCCCGGCCAGATCTACGTTGCCGACAGGATCCGGCGGCTTTTGACCACCCGGGATGCGGAAACGGGGCTGGAGGCTGCGGGTCCGGAGACCCTCCAGGATCCGTATTCCCTGCGCTGCTCCCCGCAGATCCTGGGGGTTCTGTGCGACGCCCTTAGTTGGATCCGACCATGGGTGGAAATCGAGGCGAACAGCGCCAACGACAATCCCCTCTTTGCCGAGGGGATGGACCGGCCTTTGACCGGGGGGAACTTCTACGGGGGCCATATCGCCTTTGCGATGGATGCGCTGAAGATGGCGCTGGCGTCGGTCTCCGACATGGCGGACCGGCAGGTGGCCCTGCTGGTCAACCCTAACGTCAACCGGGGGCTTCCGGCCGACCTCGTCCGCGTGACCGGGGAGGCCCGCCTCCACCACCATGGGTTCAAGGCCATGTCCATCACCGCTTCCGCGCTGACGGCGGAGGCGCTCAAG
>JAPLJY010000304.1 GCA_026388345.1 Deltaproteobacteria bacterium | reverse complement strand
CGATGGGAATCATTTTCATGAAGCCCGGTTCCATCCTGAAACGCTGACGGGTCGCAGCGGCCGGGGGGATACATGCATCGCCTCCTATATGGCCCGCAGGCTCAGCGCGCCTCCGCACGAAGCGGTGATTTGGGCGGCCGCCCTGACCAGCCTGAAAATGGATGCAGAAGGCCCCTTCCGGCGGGACATCCGTGACGTTGAAACCCTGATCCGGAAGAAATACAGCGATTCCCCAATGACACAACAAAATTAATTCTTAAATCTTTCTCTGTACGCCCATTCCCTCCTATTCTCCGGAACTCAATCCGGATGAATACTTAAACGGCAATCTCAAGAACATTGTCCACTCCGGGAGACCGGTCCGAAACCGGGAAGATCTCGAAAAGAAAACGCGTTCATTTATGAGAACCCTCTTGAGGCGGCCGGCACATGTCCGAAGCTACTTCAAACATCACAAGGTTGCTTATGCTGCATAACATTGACATGTTCAATTGCCGGAGTAATAATATCCAATGCGGTGAAGTTCACCCCGGACGGCAGGCGTGTGACCATCAGCAGGAAGATCCTGCGCCGGGAGAAAGGTCGTTGGCTGAACCACGAGGGGGAAGGGCTTCCGGCATCCGTGCGAAGTCCAGCCCCGGGGCAATGAGTTCGGGAGGCCTGTCACGCTGGGTGGGCAACATAGAAGTGATGGCGGGACGCGTCAGGTGTTTGGTGACGGGATGTAAAGGAGGTCGTGCCGTGTGAACCAGGGAGTCCTGATCGGGAAAAAACAGGAGTTCATTGCCCCTGAAAAGGGTACGAAGAGCCCGCCAGTCAGGAGTCAGAGCGTCCATAGTAGCGGGGAAGCGGCGTAATTGTTGTGGAGCGAAGGGACGTGGGAAGGTGGATGTGCAGTGTCGATAGAGAGTGAAATGATCCCCGTGGCAGTGCCGGAGATGGCTAAACAAGCGGGGAAAAAGCGTGAAGAGGTTTGAGCAGAGACTTGAGGAGAACATCGCCGGGTTGGAGGAAGAGCTTTGCACAGGGACATACCGACTGCGACCGATCAAGTGGGTCTATATCGGCCAGCCTGGCAGTAAAGAGAAATCTTTGGTGCACTAAAGATTCGCTCTTTGTCCGTTTAAGACTTGAATAAAATATTCAGATGCACCTATTTGTCCGCCTTTTGAAGCAACCTGGAGGCCTTCAAATGTCGAATTATCAGAGAACGCACGACATAGAGGAGCCGCAGGAGTAATCGGCATTAACAATTCCAGCGAATTTATATCCATTTGCCGTAAAACATAACTGCAGGTGTCTCCTCCAGCAACGCACACTCTTTTCAGTCCTGCTATTTCTACTAATTCACGTAGTATTAATCCCTGTTGCTTTCCAAGATGTTTTCCGACTTCATTTACATCAATACCCAAAGATTTCATTTTATTTTTGGTTTTTTGGATGTATGGATCATCTGGTCCAATGGTAGAAAAGAGGATAATGCTTTTCCCTTCCCGAAGAAACTTCAGGGAGAGTTGTATCACACGATTCCGTTCGTCCTGACCGGTTTCCTGATCAATGAGCAGATCCGTGTTCAGTCGAATACCCTCAAAGCCATGATCCATGGCGTATTGGATCTGTTCAGCCGTCTTGTCTGCCGCGCTGCCGCTGATCACGATGAGCCGGTCGACCGCTCCTGCCGGGGAAATCGGGGCCGGTTTCGAAACGATGCCTGCCGATTGCCAGTAGCGCGCCATCGCATACTCGAATCCCGAAGAGCCGATGACGAAAATCGGTTGCGGGCCGGTTTTTTGATGGATCAACTGCCCGATGGTGAGAAGATGCCTCTCCTCCAGGGTATCGAAAAGGATGATCTCATTCCCTTCGCCGATGTATCGGTCGAATTGGCCGGAGATCGAATCGAACGGCTTGTTCAACTGCAGGAGATCGATCAGCTCGACCTTCTTTGTCGTCTGCCTGGCAAAATGCAGCCGGAGGTCTCCTTCGTCCATCGGGGTAATGGGATGCCTGCTCATCATCGGATGACGGTCGAGACGATAGGTCTTGTTCCCCACGGTTGTGAAATGATTTCCGAATACGACATAGCGTCCGATAATCGGAACGCCCTGGACAATGACTCCGAACGGCGGCTGGATCACGTCGAAGGCAATATCCGCCGCATGGCCGATGCTGCCGACTTTGGGGGATGAGTCAAAAGTCGCGCAGACCTTGTAATGGATCAGCGGGGCCCCCAGATCCTTGAGCAGTTGAAACTGCCCGGGCAGCTCCCCGTCCATTTGCGCTGGGGTCATGGCCCGGCTGGTTCCGGCCACGCCCACGGCCCGAACGTTTTTCAAACGTCTTTTCAGTAAAGCAGGATCAGGCTGGTCGAGAAACAACACAGTTGGCACGCCATTTAAAGTAAGTGCCTCCATCGCGTCTGCCGAACCGGTAAAATCATCGCCGTAAAATGCCATTAACAAATCATTCATCTTCACTCCTTATCGAGCAAAATGGAATCCATGTTCGGCCCATTTGCCTGATCGATGTTCAGACATTGTGCCTTAAGTCAACCGATCACCATTCTTTGGTGATGATCTCCACATCCGTGCAGCAAATGGCCACCATGCCGATCCGCACCAGAACCTCTCCCGGCCCCGGTTCGGGAACCGGCTTTTTCTCCAGTCTAAG
Organism: Deltaproteobacteria bacterium; assembly: GCA_026388345.1. Next base: position 8,699 of record JAPLJY010000304.1, on the reverse strand, counting down.
TTACTCCGGATCACCGAGGACCCGGGCCTTCATCGTTTAGGAACGGGCAGCGTTGTTTCCTTATCCGTGCACTCATCATAGTCCTCCTTCAGGCGATTTTGATGTTGCCTTCGATGTAGGCGATCATTGCTGTGTCCTCTGTGAGATCTGAGAGGTAAAAGGCGTTGCTGAGATCCAGACCCAGTACCAGGATCCCGTGCTCCTGCATCAGGATGACCTTGGCCGAGGGGTATTTCTTCAGCCCCTCCTGGACAAACCCGGAAAGTTCCTTGGATCCCGCCACGGCGCTTTCGATGCAGGGAACCTCCTTGAGGACACCCCGGGCCGAGACCGTGACCATGGGAAGCGGTTTCAACTTGTTCGAATAGGCCGTCGCATAGGGGGGATGGAGGTGGGCCAACGCCCCCACGTCGGGGCGCAACCGGTATGCCGCAAGATGAAACCCGGTTTCTTTCGACGACTTCAGGTCACAGGGATTTTCCAGGACGGTTCCGTCGAGATTCATCAGCAGGTTGATCTCGGGCTCGATATCCGCCAGAGAAATGCCGGTTGGGGTGATCAAAACCTGATCCGTACCGGGAATCCGAACACTCATGTTTCCCCCGGTTCCGCTGACGAGACCCCGGTGGAACGCCCGCTTCGAGAAATCGGACAGCTCTTTCCGCAGGCGGATAATTTCCATTGCCCTGTTCATGATTGATCCTTCTTTTCGTCTATAAAAGTGATCAATTGATCGACGCACGCATCGACAAACGAATCGTCGTTGATATGGGCGTCCATTACCGTCAGTCCGATATTCTTCCGGAGACGGTCTTTCAGGGTCTTGAGAAAAATCCGATACACCGCTCCATCATGAATAACCCCTCCAGGGACTCCATAAATCGCCTCACGACCCGCTGCCAACTTCAAAACCGCAACCTTTGAATAACACAGGGAGGTGTTGAAGTACTGAGCTATTCCGCGAGAAGCAATTTCTTCACGGAGTGCCATCTCCTTCTGGTTTTCCCGCCATGCAGTGCCCCAAAGAATCAGTGCTGTTTGGGATGTTGCCCGTGCTTGGCATGCGGGGATACCGAACAATCGGCAATCCTGCCGCAACCATGATCACCATGCCGTCGCGCCGCCGTCCACCGGGAAGGCCACCCCATTGATGAACGAAGCCTCCTCCGAGGCCAGGTAAAGTGCGGCGCCGGCCACATCCTCCATGCTTGCGAGACGGCCCAGGGGCACCTCATCCACACGCTCCTTCCGGCGCTCGGGGTCTTTCATCACCTCCTGAACCAGGGGGGTCTCCACCGTACTGGGGCAGAGCACATTGGCCCGGATGTTGTCCTTGGCATAGCGTACGGCCACCGACCGGGTCAACTGGGAAAGCGCCCCCTTGACGGTGGTGTAGGCCTCGGGGGTGAACTTGTGGCCGATGAGACTGCACACCGAGCCCATGCTGATGATGGAGCCGCCGCCGTTTTTACGCATTAAGGGCAGGGCGTGCTTGATGCCGAGAAACGGCCCCCGGACATTCACGGCCAGCATTTTATCGAGATTCTCGACGCTCATCTGCTCGATGGGCTCTCGGATGTTGATTCCGGCGTTGTTCACCAGGACGTCGAGCTTTCCCGCCTTGTCGATCAGCGCGGTAAGCGCGGCCTTCCAACTCTCCTCGTCGGACACATCCAGGCGGACGAACCAGGCATGGGCGCCCCGGGAGGTGAGTTCGGCGGCAGCGGCCCGGCCCTGGTTCTCCTTGACATCGCCGAGAAAAACCAGGGCGCCCTCAAGGCTGAACCGGCGGGCGATGGCCAGTCCCAGACCTTGAGAAGCACCGGTGACGAGGGCAACCTTGTCTTTGAGACGCATGAAACTCTCCTTTCGATCGCCGCCGCCATGGGTATAGGCATGGCGGGAATGGGGGTTGATGCGCTGGAAGAACTCGGGCACCCCCACCCCATTGTGGGTGCCCGGGTTCTTCCCTTCCAGCGGATTGTATATCGCGGCTATCCGGCCTTTTTGACCGTTTCCCGGAACTTACCCAGGAGTGCCTTGCCGATTTTGGGTTCCCATTCGGGTTGTGTTCCGAGGCCAGCCCGGCCGCATCCTTGAGGCACCAGATGGTCCTGTCAACGTGTTCCTGCATGATGCTTTCCGCAGCCTGCGAATCGCGGGCCCGGATGGCTTCAATGATCAGCCGATGGGTAGTGCAGGCCATCCTCTATTCCCATGGTGCTGACGATGTTCTCCATGGAGACTTCAAGAATACTGCGCAGGACGTTGTTAATCTTGATGATGACGGGATTGCCGGTGGTTTTGGCCAGAACGAGGAGGAACTCCAGGTCGGCGCGGGCAAGCTCGGCAACATTGTCCCGGACCTGGGCCATTTGGTCGTAGATGGCTTCCATTTCGACCAGATCCTGGTCGGTGGCGCGTTCGGCGGCCAGAGCAGCCGAACCTTTCTCGACGATTTGCCGGTATTCAAGAACTTGCAAGATGTTGATATCGTCCAGAACCAGCAGGGGGATGAGGGTATTTAAGTGGACCTGGCCGCTCAACTCCCGGACAAAGGTGTCCTTACCGTGTCGCGTTTCCAGAATCCCCAGTGAGACCAGATGTTGGATGCCTTCCCGGATGGAACCCCGGCTCACACCCATAGTCCCGGAAAGCTCGTTTTCAGAGGGAAGTTTGCTCCCCGGCGGCCAGGTGCGGCGAAGAATCTGATCGCGGAGCTGCCAGAAGACTTGGCCCCGGACGCTATTTTTTTTGATGGGTTTGAGCATGTTTACCATCCAAGGTCATTGCCCAAATTGAGGTTGTCTGAAATGACTCTTTTCAAATCTTGTTCACCAACGATGTGGGTTCGCTTAAGGTGTAGGGCCTTCGCCCCCAAACCCCACCCCTGACAATGTCAGTGGTTTTGATAGATAATAAAACTGCTTCCTCAATAAGCCAAGGGAACTCGTTTTCATCGTTGACATTCATGGAGCTGCCAATCACAATAAGAAGATCGATTCCCTTCAGATCTGGTAATTTCGTCGATTCATAGAATCGAGTAGTTGCCATCGATGAATGACCCGGAGGAAAATGGGGTTATGCAAAGCTCTCGTTTAACAATAATCTTACCTCCACATAGCTTTGGAATTTTTTAATTCTCCTGTTATTTGAAATTATCTTTAAAGAATAGAATAGCTTGCTTTGCTTGCTTATCAAAATCTTCGACATAGGCCTCACAACTCACTCTGCCTTCATATCCAATTGCTTTTAACGCATCAATAAAAGGTTGATAAGCACCGTCTTCTTTCATGGTTTCTGGGTAAACCCTGCCTTCATTCCTTGCAAAATGTGTATGAACCAAATATTCTTTACCCAAATCGAGAATATTTTGTATAGGCTCTTGTTCTTGCGTCAGATGATAATAATCAACTAAAACTCTTACATTAGGACTACCCACATCTTTTGCTAATTTGCATCCTTCCTTGAATGTATTGATTAAATTACATTCTTGTCTACGCAACGGTTCAATGGCTATTGTAATGTTATTTTCTTTGGCAACTAAAGCAATTTCCTTAAGTAAGTTCACAACTTGTTGATATCCTTCTTCCATCGGAAAACCTTCTGGTACATTTTTCGCTGGACCGCTTCCAAGTACTACATATTCTACGCCTAGCTCACTTGCTCGCTTCAATGCACTCTTGTAGTATGTCTCAATTTGTTTTTTATCAACCTCTGGTCCTGTTAATTTTATATTTACAGGGAAAAAATTGTTACACGTTTCGCATCGAATCTTTGAGTTATTTTCCCTTTCTTTCAAAACCGCAAACTGTTCATCGCTTAATTCCATCATTTGGGCAAGAGGTAGCTCTATATAATCGAAACCATATTCTGCAATTATATCAATAATTTCTATGCCTGTTCCACCTGCACCTTTTGCCACCATATTACTGCAGCATCCAAATCTCACATTATCATCTCCATCACTTTAGTATTATTTAGTTGGATCAATTATCACCTTTATAAATTCATCTGGCTTCTGACGTAAATCATCAAATGCTTTTGGTGCATCTTCTAAGCTTACAACTTCCGAAATCAATTTTTGTGCATCCATTTTTCCGCTACCCATAATATCTACGACTTCTCCAAATTCTTCATGCGTATAATTGAAAGAACCCAATACCCTTCTCGCTGAGCAAACAATATCGTGCATATTAATTTCCATTTCTTTTTGACTCATACCAACCCAGATGGAAGTACCACCAACTTTTAACGACTTAATAGATTGATTAGCCGTTGCCTGTACGCCAACTGCTTCTATTGAAATATCCACCATAAAGCCATCTGTATATTTTGCTATGGCTTCCATATAATCTTCATTTTTAGGATTAATTGTTTTATCTGCACCAAACTCTTTGGCAACTTCTAAGCGGGCATCGCTTAAGTCAGAAACAATGATTTGTTTTGAATTATGCAATATAACTAATTGAAGAATACACAAACCAATTGTACCAGCTCCAATAATTAAAACATTTTTACCTGCGAAATCATCAACTTTTTTGATTGCACCATAGGCAACGGCATATGGTTCTGCTAAAGCGCCTATCTCATAGCTGCATCTTTCCGGCAGTTTGTACAGTAATTTTTCAGGAACAACAACATATTCTGCCATTGCGCCATCCACTGTAAGTACTCCAAACAAATTCTTATTTAAGCACATATTAGTGAGACCTTGTTGACAATTAACACACTCACCGCAAAAATTAATTGGTTGGACAATAACTCCATCGCCTACTTTAAATTTGGCTACATCACTCCCTAATTCAATAACTTCGGCCGAAAATTCATGCCCCATTGTCATTGGTGGAATTCTTCTTCCTGTTAATCCCAAAGCCCCATGAACATCACTACCACAAATGCCACATGCACGAACTTTTAATAATACCTCGCCTTTTTGAGGGTTCAGTTTTGCTACGTCCTCTATAACCAATTTATTTGGTCCTAAATATCGTAATGATTTAAACACCGTTCCTCCATTCTACTTTTTACTCCATCAGATTTTAGATGCATTATTGTGTTTACCTGGTGGCAGCGTCGTTATTGAAAGAATAAATTGGTAAACCCTGCGGGTCGTTGCCTTTAATGGATATTATGTTCCCTGATTATTCTCCGCCCAGGCGAGGATCACTCGCCGCATCTCCTCCACCGTCCCGATGCTCTTAGATTAACACTTCGCTTGCCACTTTAATTCTCCTGTATGAAGCTTAGCTTTCTAAAAACACTTTCAGCATTTTGCCGTCTTTGTTATTTTCCAGGTCCCTGAAGGCCTTCACGCCGTCGGAAAGCGGATAAACGTTCGTCATAAGCGGTGAAATGTCTATCTTCCTTTGTTCGAGCAATTTCAAACTCTCGCGGAAACCTGGAAAATCGTAGACGTAGTTGCCTTTGATCGTTAATTCGGTGGTAACGATTTTCTGCATGTTCACTTCGACCATCTTCTGCGCGTTGCCAATCCAGACGACCGTTCCGCCAATGCGCAAGCAATCGAGGGAATTGTTCGCCGTCGGCGCGATACCAACCGCCTCGATCGCGAAATCGCACATCTTTCCGTTCGTGATCTTCTTTACGGTTTCCAGGAAATCGACCTCGTGCGAATTGATGGTGTAATCGGCCTTCATCTTCTTGGCCGTCTCCAGGCGGAAGTTCGTCGCGTCGGACACGATGATGTTTTTCGCGCCGCGCATCTTGAGGTGTGCGACGACCAGGAGGCCGATTGTACCCGCGCCGACAACCATACAGTACTCGGCTTCTTTGATCTCCCGGTCGGAAATCTTGTGTACCGAGCGGTATGCGACCGATAGAGGCTCGGTCATGGACGCTTCATTGAAAGAGAGGGATGAGACGAAGGGAATTAAATACTTCTCATCCACTGCGATGTATTCGGCCATACTGCCATTTACGTCCATGACGCCCATGCAGATGCCTGCGGGGCATACGTTAACCATGCCCTTCTTGCAGAAATCGCACATGCCGCAGAACGGCTTGGGGAACACAACAACGCGCTCGCCCTTCCTGATTTTCCCGCCCGCCGGGACTTCCTCGATGATACCGGACACCTCGTGCCCCATAATCATAGGTGGGATTCGACGTCCGGTCTTTCCCATATAGCCCTCAAAATCGGAACCGCAAATGCCGTTGGCTTTTGCCTGGACGAGATACTGCCCGGCCTTTATGGTCGGTTTTGGGATATCCCGCATCTCCATAGTTTTATCGCCAATGTAGTACAACGCTTTCACATAAATCTCCTTACTGAATAAAACCCATGATTCTGGGAACAATGAGAACTAATTCGGGAATATAGGTCAGGAACATAAGCGAGATGATCCGCGTTGGCCGGGAAGAACTCGACGGCGACCTTTCCGTTGGTGTGCGCTTCGACCATGCTCTTGAAGACCAAAGCGAGCGCGTGCTCGGGGAGCGGGTTCTTTGTGACTAGCTTCTTCATACTTCTTAGATTGTTGTATGTTGTATTACAAGTAAATTTTCACATGACTCTTCTCATATGTCAATAAAATATTTTGGGGAATATTCTCTATGAACTCTTTCGATACTACCTATAGCTTGTAGGGATGGTTCGGGAACCGCCTTTACTTCTTTCCGTTTCCTTTTAGAATTTGTTCCGGATGATTGCGCCCTTGTCAGCCGACTCCGCCAGGCGCGAGTAAAGGGCCAGGTACCCTTTTTTAAACTTGGGCTCCGGCCGCTTCCATTTGGCCAGACGGGTCTTGATCTCCTCGTCGGTGATATGGAGGTGCAGCTTCCTGGCGGGGATGTCGATGGTGATTGAATCCCCGTCCCGGACGATGGCCAAAGGACCTCCCTCGGCTGCTTCAGGGGAAATGTGGCCGACGAAACATCCGTTGTTCGTCCCCGAAAACCTCCCATCGGTCACCAGGGCGGTTTTGAGAGCCAGGTCCTGGCCGAACAAAAGCTTCATGGCTGTGTACATCTCCCGCATCCCGGGCCCGCCCTTCGGTCCCTCGTAACGAATGACCACAACCTCCCCTTCCACCACCTTGCGGTCCAGGATGGCCTGGTTCGCCGCCTCCTCGGAATCGAAGCAGTGCGCCTTCCCCGTGAATTTGTGGATTTCAGGCCGGATGGCGGCAGGTTTGGTGATGCAGCTGTTGGGCGCCAGATTCCCCCTCAGGACTGCCAGTCCTCCCTCCGCAGCCCAAGGTTGGGCCAGGGTCTTTATCATTTTGGGGTTCATGATTTTGGCATCGGCCACATTCTCGGCCACCGTTTTTCCGTTCACACTGAGCGCTTCCTTATGCAGCAGGGGGAGAATTTCCCTCATCACCGCCGGCACCCCCCCGGCAAAATGGAAATCGGGCACATTCTCCGCCGCCGCCGGGAAGATCTTGGCGATCAAGGGGGTCCTTCGGCTCAGCTCTTCAAACTTGTCCACATTGAGGTCCACGTCCGCTTCATAGGCGATCGCCAGCAGGTGGAGGATGGCGTTGGTCGAGCCGCCCACGGCGGCGTTGAGGCGAATCGTGTTTTCGATGCTTTTTTGGTTGATGATCCGCCGGGCCGTAACCCCCTCCATGATCATGCGCACGATCTGTCTCCCCGACTCCTGGGCGGCCCGCAGACGGTCGGCCCGGGTGGTGGGGATGGTCGCGCTTCCCGGAAGGCTCAGCCCCAGAGCCTCGGCAAGACAACACATGGTATTGGCCGTCCCGAAGAAGGAACAGGAGCCGCAGCCCGGCCCGGCGCAATTTTCCAAATGGCGGTATTCTTCTTCGGTCATCTTTCCCGTTGTCAGCATTCCCATCGCTTCCGTGAGGGCGGTGATGTCCGCCGCCCGGCCGTCAAACTCGCAGCCCCCTTCCATAGGTCCTCCCGCCACCAGGATTGCGGGAACGTCCATGCGCGCCGCGGCCATGAGCATGCCGGGGACGATCTTGTCGCAGGATCCCAGGAGCACCACCCCGTCCAGACGGTGGGCCTCGATCATCACTTCGATGTCGTTGGCGATGAGGTCGCGGCTGGGCAGGATGTAGTGTCCCCCGTCGTGGCCTTGGGAAATCCCGTCGCAGGCGGCAATCGTTCCGAACTCGACCGGTGTCCCCCCGGCCTGTAAGATTCCTTGCTTCACGTAATCCGAAACAAGGTTCAGGTTGTAGTGCCCCGGGACCACTCGGTTCCACGAATTTGCGATCCCGATCATAGGCCGGGACAGGTCATAGTCGCTGTACCCCATGGATTTGTAAAGCCCGCGAACTAAGGCCCCCTCGGGAAACTGAAGATTATCTTTGCTGCGCCAGAACATTTTGACTCCTTCTTGAAAAGGTCTTTCTTACCGATTCATATTTTCACCTTACCACAAGGGCTTTCGCATCCAAAAGGCAAAAATACTCCTCCCGCCGAGAAAGAACCCCCATGATGAAATTTCTCGTGATGAGAGTTCAGGCATGTCGCAATATCCTTCAAGATTTCCCGATATGTAAGCTGGGCGAAGGCAAGACAGAGAAACTGGTCGTAACAGAGGAATTCTATCTGGGATATTCTCATGTCCCGCCAAAATGAGAATGTCCTAAATCACCAAAGTAGAAATGTCCTAATGTAAGGCTGTAATTTTTCCCTAACGAAGGGGGGTAATTATGGCCGGTAGGGACATTATCGTCATGAGTATGCGGGAGGTCAGGCGA
>JAPLJY010000121.1 GCA_026388345.1 Deltaproteobacteria bacterium | reverse complement strand
ATGATCGCCGCCGGCATGGCCGAGGCCTATGTGGAGTATCTGAAAAAACCCTATCGCACCCCCTTCATCCAGGCGGAACAGGAGGCCAAGGCCCATGGGAAAGGGATCTGGTCTCAGGGGAGCCGCTATGAGAGACCCTCCCAGTTCAGGAAGCGGATAGGGAGTTAGGGGTCAAATTCAAATTAGCGGCAAAAATCTCGATTATTTGCCAGTAATTTGTATATTGGCAGCATGAGGTTTAATAAGGCAGAAGCCAACTCGGAAGCCATGGACTTCCGAACCGCTTCCGAGTTCTTTTCCGAGACGTAGAGGCCGCCAGGGGAGGCCCCTGCCGACCGTAAGATCTATTCTATCCAGCCCCGCTGCAAGGCGTATCCGAGTCGGCGAGGAAACGGCGGGAGCGGGGAAAGAGGCGGAACGCCGATACGAGCCACCTACATGGAAATCCGAACGCTTCAACCCTTCCCAATCAGGATCACCCCTTGCTGATCGCAGGTTTCATCTTTTGACCTGGTTTTCTCTGGAGCGCCCGACCGGACGTCGCGACCAGAGGGAGTGACCGTCCGGCGCCCTGGAATCCGCTTTAGCGGTTTCGATGGCGAGGGTGCGAAAAGGGAGACGCGTCTCGTCCGAAGCGGAGCGGAGGGCGAGTCACGGCGACCGGCGAGGAGGGGCGTCACGAACGTGTCACCCCGACGAGCAAAGAAAATGATCGCTCGCGGCCGCCTGTCTCCGACGAAGGAGGTGACAGGCGGCAGGCGGGCCACCTTGGCGCAGGCGAGCGGAGCGTCCGAAGGTCGCGGAGCCGACAGCGCATCAGCCCGCGAACCGGGGCGTCCGCGCGAAGCAAGGTCGCACCGGGAGTGGGCAAGAAAATGAATGACCGGAGGGCCGAGGCAGTCACCGCGAAGCGCGTGTCTGCCGACAGCCCGGAGCACAAAACAATCGCGGCCGAGCGGAGCGTCCGCTGGGTTTTCAGCGGTCGCGGAGCCGGCCGCAACGCCCGAGGACCGGCAGTCGGAGCAAAGCGACGTCTGCCGGTCCTCGGGCAAACGGGAAGTACCTTTTGCCGGAGGGGCGTGCCTGTCGCCGCGCAGCGGTCGTCAGGCGCGACCCGGAGGCAGGGAGGGAGCCCCTTGGGGGCGGACGGGCGCGGGTGCAAAGCGGCCGGTGGGGCGGAGCGAAGCCCGGCACCGACGGACGATGGCAACCGCGAGGGAGGGCGGGGGATAACAGGGTGGCGGCGGTGCACAAAGCCGGTGAGGAGCGACGCCGCGGCGCGACCCCGGCGACTGCAACGCAGCCACCATCCTCATGGAAAGCCCGAGACCCGATGCGTCCGAGCAAAGCGAGGCCGCTCCGGGCTTAGGCAAGAAGAAAAACAGCCGGAGGGCCAAGGCAGTCACCGCGAAGCGTGTGTCTGCCGTCGGCCCGGAGCTCAAAATTCATGTTTGTGCGGATGAGCGGAGCGTCCGTAGGACGCGGAGCCGTCCGTGGAAAAGGCCGAAGACCGGCAGTCGGAGCGAAGCGACGCCTGCCGGGACCGGGCAAAGGATAAGTACCTTTTGCCGGAGGGTCGTGCCTGTCGCCGCGAAGCGGTCGTCAGGCGCGGCCCGGAGGCAGGGAGAAAGTCATTTGGAATGGTCCCCGTTCCGGGCGCGTCCAAGCGAAGCGAGGTCGCGCCTGGAAACGGGACGCCATGGAAAGAGAAAAGCCGGAGGGCCGAGGCAGACACCGCGAAGCGTGTGTCTGCCGACGGGTTGACCTGGTTCTTTGTTGCAATGGTAATAACCAAGCGTACGCGCCCCGAGACAACCCGGCATCTTTTCGCCGGGTAGTTCGAGGGACGCAAGCGGGCCACTGGCGCGGGTGTCTTTGCGGGCCGGATAAGGTGTCACTGAAAGGTGGCGAGCAGCGCCCTTAGCGCCATCGGCGCGACAGGGTGATGCGGACAAGCGATGCCGATGCTTGTTCAGAGTAGCGGCGAGCGGGCGGATCGTGAGCAATTAAGCAGCGCCCTTAGCTGTCTCACGGCGACAGGGTGATGCGGGAAGTAGGCAATGAGGGAGCGGTAGCGACCGGGGTAGCGGAGCCGCCCGCATGCGCCGTGTATCGGCGCAGAGGACGGCGGAGCGGGCCATCAAGTAGCAGTGTAGTGAGATGGAGCGGAGTAAGCTGGTGCGCAAGCGTCAGCGAACGAAGCGACAGCGAACGGGCAAGTGGGAATACACAAGCGGAGCGCCTCCCGCAGGGTGGCGCGGAGCGGGCTATCCTACGGATGCCATGCGGGTCTCGCAATCGGAAAAACAAAGAAATTGCAGGGGGCGTGACATAGCCGTCAGGCTATGGCGCGACCCATGCGTACCGCAGCAAGGGACATGACAGACCCGCCAGGGGCTGGCATGGTCCCTTGCCTTTGAGGGGCGGGCGGTCGGGAATTCCCCCTTGGGGGGATGCAGGGGGGACGGGGAAGATGCAAGGGGCGTGACGGCCATCCGTCAGGTGGCCGGCGCACACCTTGCGTACCGCTTTTTTCCTGACATCCACAGCCCGCCATCATAAAACATTCAAGATAGCAGCGCGCATTCATTGATGACATTTCCTCACTGATTATGATATGGGTGACCCCCTCTGGGGTTATTTGTGGCCGTCGGATAAATCGCTGAATACTTTAGCATAGCCGAGAAGCCAGGTTCAAAAGGTTATCAATAAAATCCTTGCTTTTTGCAACGTAAGAGATTATTTAGCATTATTATTTCTGGCAGGCACTTACAGCAGAAAGGGCGAAACATTATCATTCGCAGACAACCATACAGATTTTTTGGAAAAAAGGAGATCAAGGCATGGCTAATTTAATCTCCCAGCCTCGCACCGTCATTCCAGCGTGTGATGTGGATGTATCTCGATTTGAGAAGCTGATCAAGGAAACCGCCAACGTCGAGAAAATAGGGGCATATAAGATTGGAATGTTGTTGGGGTTATCCCATGGTCTTCCTAAGATCGTCGAAATTGCGAGGAAGTATACAAACAAGCCGCTGATTTATGATCATCAGAAGGCCGCCACTGACATTCCAGATACAGGGAAGGAATTTGCTCGGATCATCCAAAACGCTGGGATTGATGCTGTAATTTTATTTCCCCAAGCTGGTCCCGCGACTCTTACAGCTTGGACCCAGCGGGCTATGGAAAAAGGCCTTACCGTGATAGTCGGCGGCCACATGACACATGATCGTTATCTTGCAAGCGAGGGAGGATATATAGCTGATGAATCTATTGAGAGAATCTACCTCGATGCGGCTAAATTGGGGGTTGTCGATTTTGTGGTGCCAGGTAATCGCCCCTCATTTATAATTAAAATTCGAGAGAAGATTATAGGACTAGGGATTCAACCAGTTTTCTATGCGCCTGGTTTTATAGCGCAAGGTGGAAAAATCTCCGATGCAGCTAAGGTGGCAGGCCCTAAATGGCATGCCATTGTTGGTCGAGCAATATACGATGAACCAGACATGCGCCAATCAGCAGTTACTCTCGCTGCTTCAATTTGACTTATATCTTGGAGGATAATGACCTTGAGTACGACGTCTTTTCATGGTGATGAAATTACTCTAACTGGCAGCTATTATTTTAAGCAAGGTGTATTTGAAAATATGCTTAAAGAGGCTTTCATGCTTAGAGGAATCAAATCTCTGAACGAATGTAGGCAGTGCCACATAACTATTGATTGGTCTTCATCTTACTATTATGATCTTGGTGTGCTCCTGCTGAGCCTTATTTTTTTTCATCAATTGAAAAAGCAGGAATGTCAGATATCAATCAAGCTCCCAAGTCCTGCCCAAAGCAATGGGTTGAGGGTATGGCGTTTCCTGAAAACGTGGAAGTTTTTTGAAGCATTAAACCTTTGTGTTGATCATCCAGCGAATGTATTCTCTGATGCAGAGATTTCGGTGCTTAAAGATATTCCAGTATATCAATCCGCGCATGAAATAGATCGAAATGGCAATATCCAACAATTTTTCACTGGAAGATTGCTTGAAATTACTAATTTTCTTTTGAAATCCGATAAAGAATCCGAAAATATTTCCATCAAAGCACAAGAAGTGTCCACCTATATCAACCGCTGGAAAAATAAGGTCATAGCCCTTGGAATTATGAATTTGTGTGGTTGGACAAGCGATGATGCTAATTCATTCGTTTCGCAAGTGATCGAAGAGGGTCTTTTTAACTCTCTTACACATGCAGCCGGCACCATCCTTTTGGTAGCGATGAATGTGGATAATAAGAATCTGATTCTTACCGTTGCCGATAACGGCAATGGTATACCCGACACTCTTCGATCCGCTTTGGTGCATAACCCAAAATTATATGCTCTTCTTGAAAAAAGCGACTCCGAACTAATAAAATATTACACAACACCGGACATGATCCTGAATACAACACCAGAAAAGGTCTTAGACTCCGGCCTGATAAAGTTTTCAACTCAAAAGGGTGTTTCGTCAGATCAGACGAAATCGGGCTTGGGTCTATATTATTTGAAGGAGTTTGTAACTAGCCGGATGGGAGAACTCCGGATAAGATCCGGCAGTGGCTTGGTGGATTTCAGCAAACCTGAAGAAAAAACAGAAGATGAACTTTTCCGAATGAATGGAACAATGCTTCGAATCATAGTCCCTAGGAAGCTAGAATAAAATGGCCATTTCGAAATGACTGAACCCCATCTTGGTATTGCCAAAGTCCTGAGGTTGAAACTCCCCAAAACCGCCGATGAACAATCGCATCCCAATATTGACTTCGCGAGTCTGCTCGATAACTGTTTCGACGGAACGAATAAGTTTCGCCCACTGCCTTCACACGAGCAGCTTGAACTTTCCGCTGAGCAAATTCGTACTGCATTACAATCGTTAGAAAAGAATATCGAAAAACATCAGTGTCTAATTATAGATTTCCTCAACGATAATGCCACCGTTCGTAACTACGATAATTTGTGTTGGCATCTTTATGAGATACTTGAGGAACTTGAGTTAAAGGAAGACCATCAACTCGATATCATAATAGCGGTTTCAAAGCTAGGCGAGTTTACCTCTTCTCTTATTCTCATTCAGCGGCTTGTCGAATTCTGCAAAGTTAGAAGAGTTGGTCTTATTGTAGTAGCGGTAACACCGGAAGTCAAAGCAATTACCCTGAATGATTCGGGAAGGTTTTTTACTCAGCATATAGATAATTTGGCTGAGTACTTTACACCTTTCATCCCACTCTTTACAGCAGAGGGAATTACTCAGTCTATTGATATTATTTTCGGACACTTCTCTATATCACGATGGGGGAAGGATCTGCATGTCCCCGCTATTGTTTCTGTTGAACGATTACTACACGATAACAGATTTTTATCTAAGGTCCATAACGACCTTACGGAACAATTTGGTTCGGATGATTTCTTCATTGCTTATTTCGATAGTCAAGGCGAGCTAATGGAACAATTTGCATTAGGTCTCGTAGACAACAACTCTTCTCGGCTCCTCAATGAGATGGATTCTCCATCAGGAAAGAATATTGCTTTAATATGCGATGTCCTCTGGAGGGCATATCCAATTTATGAGACTATAAATAGATGGACTGCGGCTGGTGCCAACAAAGTATTCGTACTGGGATTTTTAAAATATATGAATACTTTTGAAGTGCCCGACAAACGAATTACTTATTACATTACAATGAGATATCCTGATTACCTACCGAATAACTGCCCATTTTGCACTCAGGGAAGCACTTTTACATCAGGCGATTACTTTGCAAGGTTTGCCGATGAAGTTGGAAAATTTGATGCGTATACGTTTTGGGAAATGATATCTGACGTTGAAGATGGATACGATGGCAAACACTGGCGGTCTGACCGAACAGGGTATCATTACTTACAGACTATACGAACGGCTCCAATACTAGATAAACACGGTTATGGGTTGTCACATAGAATCTGGAACATGATCGCCAAAGTTGGTATTAGAAAGCAATGGGTTGATAATATAGTAATTACGCAGGAACCTGAATCTGAGAAGATGGCAGATTCACTAGCTAAGCTGATAGGTTTAAGTAGTGAACAAATCATTGCTGTCCCTAGAGAATATTTCGGGAGGATCACAGCTACTTACATACCAGATGAGCTTAAAACGTTCATATCTGAGACTTATGGTGCAGAGCCCCTTGATCGCCGCAATGTCGTTATTCTGGATCAGGCAGCTCATCATTTTGGAACGCTCTGGGCTCTAAGACACCTGTGTAGATTTCTTAATGCTCGGGTGCTGGTCTTTGCTGTGCTCATCAACCGAATACACGCATCAATAGATATTAATGATTGGTTACCTGATGCCCATTTCATAAGTTTATACGAATGGAATTGGCCTCCGTTTAAGGATGATGAATGCCCTTGCGGGAGGACAAAATCAGAATGAATGATTGGGTAAGGTATTTAAAGACCAAATGCAAAACCCCGTTCTGGGGCGCTATCGCACTGGACTATTTTAACAAGTGTAAAGGCAGAACACCGGCGGACTCCCCATCGGCTTTCATAGATTGGCTCATCAACGTTATTTATCCCGAATGTGTTGATGTTGTGCTCTTTCATCGTGAATTTCTTAATCTCGCTGTAAGGCTCTTAGGAAGTGACTTTTTGCGCATCATGAGAAAATCTTCCATACTTATACGTGAAGCCAAGAAGGAATTGAACCCTAGCGATATTGAATCAATAATATCTCATTATGCCGTATTTGGCAGAGAACAACAATTCAGAGATGTGCTTCAAGAATGCGGAAGTATTTTGGGACCTCAGCCGATTGATCATGAGCAAGTAAAAATCGAGGTGTTGCCAGATAAACCAAAGAAGGTGCCCGCATCCATGTCCGCAGCTAAAGAGCCGATTAGAATATGCCACATATCTGACCTCCATTTCGGTGGTCAGCATAACCCTTTGAGATTTTGGGGCGTCGACGAGCCCTTCAATCGCACAGATTATTTTATAAATTTTTTACGAACAGAGAGGCGCGAGGGGAGAAAAATTGATCTTCTCTTAATCTCCGGAGATGTCACTAGCACTGCCGCTCAAGAAGAATATGAGGATTTCGAAAGATTCTTAGGCCAGGTGGAAAAAGAGGAGATCCTGCCGCCCGATTCATTTTACGATCGAGTAGTTTTGGTCCCAGGAAACCATGAGGTTAGAAGGGGAGAAAATTCTACTAGGGGTGACTGTCTCAAATCATTTAAGGAGTTTATAGCCGAACTTGCCGCAAGGGGCAAGAAAATTCGCAGCCCCTATTCAGCTAAAGGGGAAAGCAAATTTGGGATGTGTGTTCTTTCCTCCCACTCAAAAGAAGACATTCCGTTTGCGCTACATGCCTTCCCTGAACTAGGTGTTGAGATCCTGACTTTAGTCTCCTGTTTCTATTCCCAAGGCTTGGACCACGAAGTAGTAGAACTAATCGATAAGTATGAAACTCTTAAGGCAGAGCTAGCGGGCGGGAAGACCATCGACCTCAAATATGACCCTTCCATTGAGTTATATTTTAGAGATCGCATATATTTGGATACAGGATTTTTTTCCCCTGATTACGTGGGCACAATACCAGATCAGATTAACACATATTTATCTGCTGTGAAGGGATCTGAAAAATGCGACATGAGTATAGCCTTAGCACATCACCATGGGTCAAAATACTTTGAAATGGATAAAGTTCAAGAGACACGCCACCATAAGTCACTGCTCTCAGACCTATCAAGGCTAAATTTTATTGCGTACTTGCACGGTCACATCCATTTTGCGCCTGATCCGACTTCTGGCGGGTTAAAGGAAGTGGGTGCTGCATGTCTGGGAGCTATTCCAACTGAAGGGACTAATGGTTTTAACATGTTAAATATAATACAGTCCGCTTCTGGCAGAAAATTAGAACTCATCCCATACTATCAAAAACAATTGGGATACCGGCAAGCTGCTACTCTGGAACTGTTTGCTGGATAATTATGAAACTCTCCTGTATTGGCTCGTCTGGTCAGAGAGATTTTTAACATGATTTCTTCCGTCTGGCTATACATGAACAACTTCCTCTGAATCAAAGCATCCTGTCGTTTTCATCTACGCATGCGCTATTTCGAACGGAAATCCTTACCTCAATGATGACCTGAAAATCGTTGACAAGGTGAAGTCGCGGTCATCATCAATTCGTTTCATTCCCTTGGTCGCTTCGATCAGTAATGGGGATCGCATCCTCGCAGACGCTTACGACATCACTCAACGGGCGGAGCGGGAAGGATTGGTGGGTTGGGGCGCAGCGCGCGGCTCTGTCGGCTGCTATAAACCGCTTATTCCCCGGGCATGCAGTTCATCCTGTGCCCCACATTGGAGATGAGGCCGGTGATCGTGGCCACGGCATTGGGTTGCTTGAACGCCCGGTAGACGATCTCCATCATCCTGTAGTAATCCTTCGTGAACCGGTTGTAGCCCGCCTGGAGCTGCTCGACGGTCATATTCTTCGGCCTCACGATAACCGTGTTCCCGGTGTATTTCGTGTAGTCGGTGCAGATGATTCGGCCTTCCTTTTCAAATTTCTTGTAGCATTCGGTTCCCGGATAGGGGATGAGAATATTGACGGCGACGCTGTCGATCCTGACCTTTTTTAGGGCATCAATGGTCCGGTCGAATACATCCGGCATGTCGGTGTCGAATCCGAAGATGATCCCCCCGTCAACCATGATGCCGCGATCGTGGAACCGCGCGATGTTGTCCTTGAGGCGATCGACCCGGTTGAACCCCTTGTTCGCCTCGGAAAGGGCCGCGGTGTCGACGGACTCGATCCCCACAAAGACACCGATGCAGCCCGCCTTTGCGGATAGGGAAAGCAGTTCCTCGTTCTCCGCGAGGAGGACGTGGGATTGCATAAAGAACTTTTTCCCATAGGGGATCATCGCCGTGAATAGCGCTTTCGCGAATGCCTCGTCGGCCGCAAGGTTGTCATCCAGGAAGGCGATGATCCTGTCGCCCGCCCGCTCGATATCGGCGATTACATGATCGACGGGCCTGGTCCGGAAACCCAAACCCTGGACATATCTCGTGGAGCAAAACGAACAGGCATGTGTGCAGCCCCGCGTCGCCTCGATGGGATAGAGCGGAAAATATTGGGAGGCATCGAGCAGGTCGAGCTTGGGAGGTTTCAGCTTGGCCAGGTCGACCGCCCTTTCGTCCCTGTAGATCCCTCGCATCCTTCCAGCCGCGGCATCGGCAACGACTTGTGGCCACACCTCATCGGCCTCGCCTACCACCACCGCGTCGGCGTGCTGCAGCCCCTCCTCCGGCATGACCGAGGCGTGCATCCCGCCCAGAACCACGGGAATGTGCCGCCGCCGGTATTGATCGGCGATTTCATAGGCGCGGTAGGCCCTGAACACCTCGAAGGAGATCCCCGCGAGATCGGGAGAATCATCCAGCCGGATCTTCTTGACCCTCTCGTCCTCGATGGTGATCTCGTGCCCTTCAGGAGTAGCCGCGGCCACCGCCGGCAGAGAAAGGGTCATGATCTGTGACCATCTTGACCGGGATCTGACCGCCGCCGATATGAGCTTTATCTTCATGATCGCACCTCACCGAATCGTTTCATAGCCTCCGGGAACGCCATGTTTCGAGAAGACGACTTGCCAAAGCTGAACATGCCGGGCGCGGAAGGATCCGGCGCAGTAAAGCAGGTAGTATTTCCACATGCGGTAGAATCGCTCGCCGTATTTCGCTTTCAATCGATCCCAGCCCGAGTCGAAGTTTTCAAACCAGGCCGTGAGCGTCCTGTCGTAATCGGGACCGATCAGGTGCCAGTCCTCCATGACAAAGCTTTTCTCAACGGCGGCGCCGATCTGCGTAATGGATGGCATATTGCCCCCCGGGAAAAGATATTTGGTCATGAAGGGGTCCGCCGTGGTCGTTGTCGAGAGCTCTTTGCCGATGGTATGCAGAAGAAAAAGGCCGTCATCGGCCAGGCAGCGCCGGGCAACCTGCATGAAATTCCGGTAATTTTTATAGCCCACGTGTTCGAGCACGCCCACGGCGACAATGCGGTCGAATATCCCGCTTAGATCGCGATAGTCCTGGAGCTTGATTTCAACCGGGTGCCCCGCGCATATCTTTCGGCCCAGGTCCGCCTGCTCTCTGGAAACGGTGACTCCGGTCGCCGTGACTCCATATTTTTCGGCGGCGTATTTCATGAAGCCGCCATAGCCGCAGCCGATATCCAGGACCGTCATCCCTGCACGCAGTCCCAGCTTCCTGCAGATCAAATCGAATTTGGCCTCCTGCGCCGCGTCCAGGTCTGTGGCTCTCAGCCAGTAACCGCACGTGTAGGCCATGGATTTGCCGAGCATCAACTCGAACAAATCATTGCCGATATCATAATGCCTGTCGGCGATCACGAATGCCCTGCGACGGGATTGTTGATTGAATATGCGCGATACCGCCGCCCTCAAAAGGAGCGGCCAGCTCGGTTTGATTTCTTGCTCCAATTGCGCGCGCAATATGCGGCAGATGAATTCATCGATCCGGGCGCAGTCCCACCAGCCCTCCATGTAGGATTCCCCAAGCCCGAGGCTGCCATCTTTCAGCACGCGGGCATAGAACTCCTCATCCCGCACCTGGATGTCCCAGGGATCGGGGCCGTCGATCCGGACGCCGGCAGTGGAAAGCAATGGCTCGATGATCGTTCGGTGATTTTTCATATTGCACCTCACTGGCCGCCCAGCTCAGTTTCTTCAAGTACCGTCCTTTGGATGGTCAAGGCATTCCCCTCCGTGGCCTGACCCCACTTGATCAGCCGGAGACACGGGCCTTTCTCGAAGGTGATCTCGATCCCGGTGATGCAGAGCGAATGAACGCAGGAACCGGTGTTGTAATAGCTTCGGTCGGGCTGGTTCTTGATCTTAACGCCGTCGGTCTTGATCTTGGATTCCATGTAGCGCCGCTCCGTCAACGACAGGTTCTCGAAAACCGCCCGGTGGGTGTGGCCGGCGATGATGGCGGCGATTCCCTGGTCGTTTCGGTTCGCCCATTCATGGAGGCGCTTGTCCACCTCGTTGCATAGGCCGGGGTTGAGGGCGGCGCGGGTAGGGTCCTTGACGCCGCAGCGTTGCAGATCGGGCCAGAAGTTGTGCACGAAAAACTTGCTGAAGACCGCGATCTCGCCGCTGCACTTCGTGTCCGCCTGGTGGCCATGAATGAGCAGGATGGTATTGTTTAGGATGATCCCCTCATAAATTTCGATGCCGGGGAACAGCGTGCGATAGACAGCCTCGTTGTCCTTCCAGTACAGGTCGTGGTTCCCCCAGACCTTGAGATAGCGGGTCTTCGCGGGATCGAGGTCGTGGAATTTCGCCAGGAGCTCGTAGACCGACGTGTGGGTGATGTAGATCTGATCGAAGTTGTCGTTCTCCCAGAGCTCCTCGGCGTCGCCCAGCTCGATGTAGGTGAAGCCGGTTTCGAGGTAGTGTTCCAGGGCGCAGCGGTAGATCAGGGAGTTCTGCGCGAAGTCGTCGGCCCCGGAACCGTCCCCCCGGTGCATGTCCGACAGGCAGACGAGTTTCATGCCGGGCGTCAGGGTCAGCCGCCGGACGTGTTCAAGAGTGGGGAAATTGTCCATCTCTTACCTCTTCCATTTCTTTTGATGACTTTTCCCGGGCTTTCCATCACGAAACCGACCGTTCCGAGCCTCACCAAAATTGCTTTTGTGAGAACAATCTTGCGCGAGTGCCTCGCCGAAGCAATCAACCTTCCCGAAGGCATTCTCGGCAGACCAGATCACAGGCCCATGGCCGGGATAGATGATCCGGACGCGGATCGTTTCCATCAGCGCCGCGAAGGACCTCCGGATCTGGCCCTCGTCCCAGCAGAATCGGTTCACATATCCCCGGCTATCCTTCCGGCCCAGGATCAGGTCGCCGGCGATGAGTTCCCACGAGGCCTCGTTGTAGAAAACCACCGACTCCTCCGTGTGGCCAGGCGCGGCGATCACATCCCAGCCACCGAAGCAGATCCGGGAACGGGGTAGGCGGTTCCCTTCGAGAAACTGGATCCGGTTAGCATAGGACACGCGTTGAAGATCCCGGAAGAAAGGCAGGGGTACTCCGGCAGGACCGTCGAAAGCCAGATCGGACCATTTCCGGATGCCGAATGCGCCGCCGAGCAGTGTGGGCAAGAGACCGGTGACCCAATTCCGCATGGGGGAAAGCGGGCGACCCGCCTTCAGGTAGGCCTTCACGAGAGGATGGAACAGGACCGTCGTCTTTGGGGAGCATTTCTCCAGCAGTGCTGCGATGCCACCGATATGGTCGATGTGAAAATGGGTGGCAGCGATGATCCGGATCGCCATGAGAGATCGCTTTATGGTGTGGACACAGAAATCCTCAACGGCCAGGGCCGCGCCGATGCTGCCTACATCGACAGCCATCAGGCCATCGACCTCATCCGTGATCAGGTATGTCTGGGCAAGACCGCTGCCCGGGATTGGATGCACCATCTCTACCTCCATCGCTCTCCGGGACCCTTTATTCCCCCTCTGAGCCACCATTGCACCCGTCACCTGTCTCAAAATTCGGGATTTCTCCTTACAAATTCCCTTCCGACGCCAATCGGTTTTGTTTGCGCCCCCCACCCCCTACCCCCTCCCCCCCGAATTTCCTCATTTCCGAACAGGGGCCCTGCCGGCGTCATTTGGCCTCGGCGGAGATGGGAGGAACAGCCAGGCTCCAGAGACTCTCAAACTCGGCAGCGAAGGATTGGATCAACGCCTTGTTATTCGTGAAGATGGCGGCCTCATGATTCCTGAACTCCGACTCATTCGTGAAGTTATAGCTGCCGGTCACGAGGAGTTTAGCGTCGATGAGGATGAACTTGTGGTGCAGAGAGCCACGTTTGATTTCAACGAACCGGACATCGATCCCCTCAGCGACAAGCCACTCGTCGATCGAGTAGGCCTTCCGGGCATTGTCCCAGTCCAGGAGGACCCGGATCTTGACACCGCGCTTGAGGGCTGCGGAAAGGGCTTGACCGAGGTATTTCGCGGAAAAGGCGTAGACCGCCACGACGATCTCTTTCTTCGCTGCCTTGATCAGCCTGGCAAGTTCTTTCGATGTGCCGCCCTTCGGAGAGAAGACGACCCGCGTTGCCGGAATTCTGCTCATTTGAAAGTTCCTCCTTCTAAGCCCCATGCCCAGGTCGGGCACGACGATTGATGAACATCACCCCCACCCCACCCTCCCCCGTCGAGGGGGAGGGATAAGGAGTGAGGGATCAAAATCCCGCCAAAGGTTAAGCCCGCCACACCCGGAATGCAGTGTGGCGGGCGCTTTTCCCGTTAGCCTCTCCGGACTATTGGGTTACTTCTTTTTCCCCTTGGCCTTGGCCACCGCTTTGGCCTTCAGAACATCTTTGGGTGCGGGGACCTTGCCCTTTGGCTTCATCCCCTCCTTCCAGCTGTTGGAGACCTTGAAGCCCATCCGGTATCCCGCAGGGATGGTGATCGGCTCCTGGGTCTTGGGGTTGATCCCCTGCCGCTCCTTCGTCTTCTTGACGGTGAAGGTCCCGAAGTTGACCAGCTGGAGCTTCCCCGACTGCTTCAGGATCGAGAAAATCCCCTCCAGGACGGCGTTGATGACCTTCTTGGCGTTCTCCTTGGTCAGCTCCGCGGTCCCGGCCACGTTGCCGATCAGATCGTTCTTTCCGACTCTGCTTCTTGCTTTTGCCATGGTTTGGTACCTCCTTTTTTGGTTTAGGGTTGTATGATCCTCACGGCCACGAGATAGATCGCGTAGCCGATCGATCCGATGATCAGGGCGCCGAAGATCCAGCCGGTTTTCTGGAAGAACGCGCCGATGAAACGCACCGCCCACTTCGACGGGGTGACGTACGCTTCCAAGGCAGCGATCCGGCCCTGAAACTCCCGGATCCGCCGGGCATGCTCCCGGCAGGCGAGCTCCTCGACAATGACGGTGATCTGCCGGACCTGGGCCAGCAGGTCGCCCATGATCTGCCGGTCGGCCTGGAGGCTGGCCTCATAGGCCTGCTTCAGGAGGCAGATCGACTTGTCGAGGGCGGCATAGTGCCGGCTCAGCTCCTCCGTCTGGCCGGAGAGTTTTGTAATGCTCTCCAGGAGAAGCTGCGTGTACCGGTCGATTCCCCCGTCCTGCCCGTCGGTCATGGTTTCGAGTCACCTCCTTCCTTGTTACCGTTACTTCAGCACCGTGCTGGGCCCTCCCGTGGGCCGCGGCGGTTACGACCGGTACCTTTCCAGAAACGCGATCCACTTACAGTCCCCGCTGAAATCAAGGTTTCGGTAGGCGGTGTTGATCCTGTCTCCGGGGAAATAGATCGACAGTCCGCAAGTCCCCCGGACCTGCCGGCCGATCTTCCCTTGGCAAAGGATGGCTCTCCCTTTCCCGGCCTTCAGCGCAGCAATGAGATCGTCCACCTTAGCCTGGACTTCGGCGCCAACCTTTTTCCGCAGATTTTTCGTGAAGCAGGCCAGATCGATGTAGTTGTCGTCATAGAACCGGGGACTCCGACGCCAGGCGGCCTCGATGAGTTTGGCGTCGGTCTCGAGGGCGGCAAGAAGGCTTGCCGACAGGGCATCGACCTTGGCCGTCATCTCTCCAATCCGGCTCACGTCAAGGGCAGATTGGGTGACCGTCTCGTCTTTCCCTTTGTAGGAGAGGAGGTAACTTTTGACGATCCAGCGGGCGAGGGCGGCGGCGTCCTGGCGAGGCCTGGCTGTCAGGCGGGTCAGGATCTCAGCGTAGGGCCAGCCGTCGAAGGGCTCCTCGATCTCCGAGCCGACAATGACGTTCACGGACTCCCGGAGCTGGTAGGCCACCTCCACCATGTTCATGAGGCAGGCGTCCATGCCCAGGAGATCGATCTTCCGTCCCAGGAGCGCGCAGATCCCGGCAAGGACGATCCTCAGCTCGCGGTTGTCCAGGGCGTCTCCGTCGGAAGTGTCGTCATAGCAGATGCTGCGGTGTTCTTGAGGGGCGGGAATGTTGACGTGTTCCTGTGGGACGGGGTTGCGGACGGGCTGCCGGAAAAGGCGCCGGCGTGGTTTCTTGCCGGCGGGACCGGCCGCCCTGCTCTTGGCATCCTCCCACCAGCCGCTGCCGTGGTTCCAGAGGATGAGGGCGTACCGGTCGGCGGGATAGTTGTCCGCCGCCCATTTGACGAACTCATAGAGGATCTGCGGATCGCCGGTATTGGTATCGCCGAAAGTTTCGATGCAGTCTTTCTTGAACCCGCCGCCCTGGGTGATCCGGAAGCGGCGGGTAAGATTGTCCTCGATCCGGTCGAGCTGGACCAGGATGTTGACGTCCTTCGTGGATCCCGCCCGGGCCATCTCCGCGATGTCCCGGAGGGCCGCCCCGTCGAGGTTGTTGTCCCCGGCCATGTAGACCATGAAGGTCCATTTTGCCGTGACTGCTACCCGGCTGCCTGTCACGCTGCCCGTGTCGTTTCCTGTATTTTCCATATGAGCCTCCGTTTTTGAGTGGATGGTAGAAGCTCACGTCGGAGAAAGTCAAAGAACACAGGAGCTATAGAGGCTATAGGAAAACAATTTGTCTTCGATTAACCTTTCGGCGGTCATCGGTAGCCAATATTGACAATTTACAATCGTTGTGGGACATTGCCGCAACAGAAATACCGGACACGATAGTATCCCTGCGTCGTTTGATTTAGTTATGTGAAAAGGGAGGTTGCGTTATGGGCATGGAGACCAACTTACAGGGACGCTTACGCAACACGTCGTTGCCGTTCAACCAAGGGCTGCTGCCGATGTTCGAGGCAGTTGTCAATTCAATTCACGCTCTCGAAGAGGCCAGGCTTTCATCAAAGCAAGGAAACATTTCCATAGAAATTTTGCGGAGTGACCAAGCGCCCCTTGATTTCAAAAGCAAACCCAAAAAGAGGGGTCCCGATGCCTACGAAGACATTCTTGGTTTCAAAATTAATGACAATGGCGTTGGATTCAATGGCCTCAACATGAAATCATTCCTGACCCTTGATAGTGATTATAAGGCAGACAAGGGTGGTCGAGGTATCGGCAGGCTATTATGGTTGAAAGCTTTTAAAAAGGCCAAAGTCAGCAGCGTCTACAAAGACGGAGAAGATAAAGTCAAACTACGGGAGTTCACATTCACTGCTGCCTTGGGTGTAAGCGAACAGGAAGAGAAAGAAGTTAAGCATGACACTCAGAGGTTAACGTGCATCCATCTTGACGATTTTGATAAAAGATACCGAGCAGCATCAAGCAAAACCACGCAAACGATAGCAAACAGTCTATTTGAGCACTGCCTATGGTATTTCGTACGAGATGGTGGTGCACCCCAGATCTTGATCAATGATGACACTGAAAGCATTAATCTTGATGATGTTTATCATGAACATATGGTCTCGTCGGCTACGACCGAATCCATCAAGATCAAAGATAAGGTGTTTGATCTCACCCATGTCAAATTACGGGCACACTCATCACAGTCTCACGTCATCGCATTTTGCGCCGCAAAGCGGCTAGTAAGAGAAGAAAACATCTCAGGGAAAATACCAGGACTTTACGGCAAACTTCATGATGAATCCGGTGATTTCGTCTATGCCTGTTACGTCACGTCTCCGTTCCTCGATGAAACTGTTCGAGCTGAACGGACTGGATTCAATATCACTGAGAACCATGGAGAGCTCTTCGCTGAATCAGAAATATCATTCAGCGAAATCAGGGACGCAGTTATTGAAAAGGTTTCCGAACATCTTTCAAAATATTTAGAGGGGAACAAGACCAAGGCTAGAGATCGTGTTGAAGCCTTCGTTTCCACGAAGGCCCCGAAATATCGTCCAATATTAGCAAGAATCCCTGCAGAAAAGCTGATTATCGATCCCAACATTTCCGACAAGGAGCTTGATCTGACCCTTCATAAGCACCTTGCTGAAATCGAGGAAAAATTACTCATTGACGGGCATGAGATAATGAATCCGAAAGATAATGAAGAGTATCCCGAATACCAAAGACGTCTTCAAGAATATCTTAGGACAGCCGAGGACATTAAGAAATCCGATCTTGCAAACTACGTGTCCCATAGGAGGGTCATCTTAGACCTTTTGGAGAGGGCAATCCAGCGTGATCAGGATGGTAAGTATGCGCGTGAAGATCTCATCCATGGGCTGGTGATGCCAATGAGAAAAGACTCCGCGGACATGAAATCCGACGGCATGAATCTTTGGTTATTAGATGAGCGGCTAACATTCCACGATTACCTCGCCTCAGATAAGACGATCACTGCCATGCCGATTACCGGAGCAGAAGACACAAAAGAGCCCGACATCTGTTCTCTCTATGTGACGAACGAGCCTATTCTCGTATCTGAAGAGCAACACCCACCCTTTGCTTCATTAACTATTATTGAATTCAAACGACCAATGAGGAACGACGCGACCGAAGGCGAAGACAAAGACCCAATTGAACAGTGCCTCGGTTATCTCCAACGAATACGCGACGGCCATGTAACAACGAAAAGTGGCCGACCTCTTGGAAACTCTCAGGACATTCCAGGATTTTGCTATGTAGTCTGTGACATTACTCCTGCGATAAAGAGACGCTGTGGTATTCATGATCTGACGATTACAAGTGATGGACTCGGCTTCTTTGGTTATAACAAGAGCTATAAAACCTACATTGAAGTGATATCATTTGACAGACTTGTCAATGGCGCCAAACAGCGAAACAGGGCTTTTTTTGACAAGCTGGGTTTGCCGACAAGGTGAGCAAGGTGCCGCATCAAATTGTGCCCAAAATTGTGCCCACCAGGATCAAAAAAGGCCCAATTCAGCCCCACTCCTGCCAACTTTCGGGCGGAAGAACGTTTAGATAAAGTTTTGTATTTATTTGTTTTTAATCGATATTCGGCGGTGAGCGGATTCTGAAATTGTGCCCTTCAAATCCGGAGTGGGGGGCTAGTACCCTCCCAGGTGGGTTCGATTCCCATGCACTTCCGCCATTTTATTCACAATATTCGATATTTCGCGAAGACATTCCTTTAACCTGACTTTAATCTTCTTTAACCTTACGACATGAGCGCCCCACTCCGGATTTGAAGTCCGTTAAATTTCAACAAGCCATTACTTAATGACTGGCCAATGTTCATAGATGTGCCGAAGTGGCAGGAATTTATGGATTTCGTCAGAGGAGATCATAGCAAAGAGGCTTAAAACCGGACTGCCGGTAACCATTTCAAAACAGCGTCTGAACAGTAATTCCATTCCGTTCAAATCCTCTTTTCAACGCATCGCTCTCCTGAATAAAGAACGGCTCTTCTTTTGCCCATTCCATTTTGTTTTCCAGGTAGATCCGGTTTGCATAATGATAATTCAGCCTGTCCACCAGGACATGGCCAACCTTGCCCGCAAGCTCTTTGATCAATCCTTCTGCTCCAGGAAGGATGGGGGCTATCATGGCAAAGGTTTTAATCCCTTTTGAATGAAGGACTTCCAGGGCATTGATCCTTTCTTTGATCGGTGGAGCCCCAGGCTCAAAGATCTTTCTCATCCTTTCATCTGCGGTTGTTATGGAAAAGCCGACCTCAGCGTCTTTGGATTTTTCCAGTATCTCGATATCTCGCAAGACCAGGGATGACTTGGTCTGAATTGTCACAGGCCAGTTTCTTGCCACCAAGATCTCAAGGCACATTCTTGTAAGTTTGTACTTCTTCTCTACAGTCTGATACGGGTCACAAACTCCACTTACCCAGACCCTCCCCACCCGTTTCTTCATGATCTCCTTGGCTAAGACCTCCGGGGCATTGATCTTGACGTCAACAAAATCGCCCCACCTTTCCCGGTGACCTGTAAACCTCTTCATAAACGAGGCATAGCAATACCTGCAAGAGTGGCCGCAACCCACATAGGGGTTTATGGCGTAGTCATATATTTGAGATTTTGACAGGACGGTTTTAGCGAATATCTCTTTGATTATCATACACTCTTCGCTACCCTCCAAAAGGAGCTGATGCTGAATTTTATAGCTATCCTGTATCGTGACGCTAGAGGTGGTCTGGTTTCTTTAGACAACCTGGAGCGGGTTATAAGTGTTGAGCTGCCCTGGTTCATACCGCTTCCGTCAACTTCGGTATGGTGTTCCAGTAAACCTCATCGGGAGTCATGTTGTCAAGCCTCTGATGGCGC
>JAPLJY010000335.1 GCA_026388345.1 Deltaproteobacteria bacterium | reverse complement strand
CGATCCGCCGGGGGGCGAGGCCGTAGCGCCGCGCCTTGATGCAGGCCGACTCCAGGTTCCGCAGCAGGTGGGCGAAGAGGTAATCCCGGTCGGAACTCGGCGGGGCGAAGGTCTTCGTCTTGCTGATGGAGGTATAGACGCTCTTCTCCTCCGGCAGGACGAGATAGACCGATTCCCCCCGGAGCTCCCGCCAGATCTCCTCGCCGGGCTTTGTGAACCTCTCCCGGATCGTCTTCTCGGGGAGGCGGGCGAACTCCAGCGCGGTTTTGACGCCCATTTTGGAGAGGTAGTCCGTCGTCGCCGGGCCGATCCCCCAGACCTTCTCCGCAGGCAGCGTCTCCAAATAGGAGGCGATGGCCCTCCCGGGGATGACGGTGAAGCCCATGGGCTTCCGGTGTTTGGAGGCGACCTTGGCGAGGACCTTCGTGACGCTGAGGCCCACGGAGACGGTGATCCCCATCTCCCGCGCGATCTCCGCCTGAATCTTCATGGAGATCGATTCATAGGAGGCCCGGAGGGCCCGCCTCATCCCGGTCAGGTCGGCGAAGGCCTCGTCGATGGAGTACTCCTCCACTTGGGGGGTGAAGCGGCGCATGATGTTGAACATCCGCCGGGAGAAGAGGCTGTAGGTCTCGTAGTCGGAGGGGAGGACGATCAGCCCCGGACAGATCCGCTTCGCCTCGTGGAGGGCGACCCCCCGTTTGATCCCCATCTGTTTGGCCGCGTAGCTCGCGCAGGCGACGATCCCCCGTTCGCCCCCCGTGATGAGCGTTTTCCCCTTCAGCTCCGGATGGATCGCCTCCTCGCAGGAGGTGAAGAAGGCGTCCCCGTCGACGTGGAGGATCGCCCGCGGCCAGTTGTGGAGGCTGAAAATGGTCTCATTCATGGTGCTGCCTGTTCCGAACAAAAAACCGCTTGCCTTTTCCCGGCTTCAGGTATAATAGAACCATCGTTCTATTGTCAAGGGATTTTTCAAAGCCGGGAAGGGTTTGCAAAAAGTCGGCAAGTCGTCATTGACAGGGCAGGGGAAAAGAGGTTAGTTTACCGCCGGTATGCGGCATTTCCCATCCGGTTCTGCTTGAGAAGATGGTTGAAAAAAGGCTGTTCAAAAATGTCCGGATGCAAGGCCTCCGAGATCCTTAAGGAGCGAGACGTACTTTCGTGTACGTCGCAGCGACGAAGGATGAGGGAACGCCGCAGACGGGCGTTTTTCAACAGCCGCGAGGTGTCCCCTGAACGAAAGATGGATCAAGATATTGGCCACCGGTTTCGGGAGCGGGCTTGCGCCCCTGGCGCCGGGGACGGCGGGAACGCTGGTCGGCATCCCCCTGTATTTAGTCTTTTCGGCCCTCCCGTGGCCGATCTGGCTGATCACGGTTCTGGCCTTCACCTGCCTTGCTTGGCATGTCTCGGATGAGGCGGAGAAGCTCTTCGGCCGGAAGGACGCTCAGTGCATCGTGATCGACGAGATTGCCGGTCTCCAGTGGACCCTCTTTTTGGTTGAGCCGACGGTTCCCCATATTGCCCTGGGTTTTGTGCTGTTTCGGCTGTTCGATATCGTAAAGCCCTTCCCGGCGCGGCTCTTTCAGGAGAAGCTTCCGGGCGGCTGCGGGGTGGTGGCGGATGATCTGGCGGCGGGCGTCTATGGTAATCTGGTGCTCCAGGCCCTGATCCACTGGTTGGGGATATGAGAACGGGGGGTGCGAAGGCGCCCCCCGCGCAGAAAATGGATATAGGGGTATTGCATGAAAATCGGCATATTGACGATCGGAAATGAGTTGACGAGCGGCCGGATCCAGGATACGAATTCCGCCATGATTTCCCGCACAATGCAGGAGCAGGGATGGGCGGTTGCGGGGATGATCTCCGTGGGTGATGACGACGGCGCCATCCATGATACGCTTGTCCATCTGCTGGCGCGTGTTGATGCGGTGATCGTGACCGGGGGGCTTGGCCCCACGGCCGACGACATCACGACGGCGGCCCTGGCCAAGGCCTTCGGTCTGGGGCTGTACAGCGATCCCGCCGTCCTCGCGCATGTCCGGGGTATTTTTGAAGGACGAGGGCTTCACTGGACGGAGAACAACGCCAAACAGGCCCTCTTTCCGGAGGGGGCGGAGATCATCGCCAACCCGACGGGGACGGCAGCCGGCTTCGCCCTGCGGCGGGCGGGCAGGATCGTTGCGGTCATTCCGGGCGTCCCCGCCGAGGCGCGGCGGATGCTCTTTGAGGGGGTGATCCCTCTTTTCCGGAAGGCGTTTCCGGAGGCCGCGCTCCACGTGGAGACGTTTACCTTCAAGCTCTTCGGGATCCCCGAGTCGGCGGTGGATGAGGCGATGGCCGATGTGGATTTCGCCGGCCTCGGCATAGGGATCGGTTTCTACCCGAACTTTCCGGAAAACCACCTCGTTCTGACGGCGCGGGAGGTTTCCGCGGACGTGGCCGGAGAAAAGCTCCGCGAGGCGAGGGCGATGGTCGAGGCGAGGCTTGCGAAACACATCTTCGCGAGGGGCGAAGAGACGCTCGCGGGTAATGTCGCCTTACGGATGATCGGGGAGAACCTTACGCTCGCCGTGGCCGAGTCCTGTACGGGCGGTCTGATCACGGATCGTCTCACGGACATTCCCGGCAGCTCCGCCTTTCTCGAACGCGGGGTCGTGACCTACAGCAACGCGGCCAAGACCGACCTCCTCGGCGTTCCGGAGGCGGTGATCCGCGAGCACGGTGCGGTGAGCGCCGAAACGGCGCGTCTGATGGCGGAAGGGGTCCGGAAGTCGGCGGGAACCAATCTGGGTCTCGCCGTGACGGGGATCGCGGGTCCCTCCGGCGGGACGGAGGCGAAGCCGGTGGGGACGGTCTTCATCGCGCTGACCGACAGCGGGAAGACCGTCTGCCGTCCCTACGCCTTCCGCTGGGACCGGCGGCGGAACAAGGTCATGGCCTCCCAGGCCGCCCTCCTGATGCTCTGGCGATATCTCTGCGGGGAGTTGCGCGATGACGGATGAACGGATGATCCGCTCCTTTCTGGCCCTCGATCCGCCGGAGGAGATCCTCCGGGAGATCGGGCGGGTTCAGGACAGTTTGCGGAAACTCATCCACGGGGATGTCCGCTGGCTCCGGCCGGAGGCGATCCACCTGACCCTGAAATTCTTCGGCGACATTCCGGAGTGTGACGTAGCGAACATCTCGGCCGTCGCGGGGAAGGCCGCGGCGGAGGTCAGGCCGTTCGATTTGGCAATCGGCGGCGCGGGGGTTTTCCCCGATCCGCACCGGCCCAGGATTATCTGGCTGGGGATGAACGGCGAGGTGGCGCGGCTGGTGACCTTCCAGCAGGGGATGGAGCGGGCGCTCCAGGAAATCGGCTTTCCCCGGGAGGAGCGGCCCTTCCGGCCGCATCTCACCCTGGGGCGGATCAAGACCCCGAAGGGGCTGATCGGTCTTACGGGGGTGCTGGAAAAGGGAGAAACATATACGGCGGGACGGTTTACCGCATCCGGTCTCGGCCTGTTCAAAAGCGATCTAACACCCCGAGGGGCGATCTACACGAGGCTCGCAGGGTATCCTTTTGCGGGACAGGAGGGGGCGTAGGCCGGAAGGTGATGGCAAAATCCAAACAACAGCATGAACCAGGGACAGGGACGAAGGAGGTGTCTATGGGAGCGGATACGGAAAGGGCAAAGGCAGTTGATCTGGCGATTATGCAGATCGAGAGGCAGTTCGGGAAGGGTGCGATCATGAGGCTGGGCGGCTCCGAGGTGATCTCCGACATCCCCGCGATCTCCACGGGGTCGATCAGTCTCGACATTGCGCTCGGCACCGGCGGGGTCCCGCGGGGGAGGATCATCGAGATCTTCGGCCCTGAATCGGGCGGAAAGACGACCCTGGCCCTCCACATCGTCGCGGAGGCGCAGAAACTCGGGGGGCTTGCGGCCTTCATCGACGCCGAGCACGCCCTCGACGTTACCTACGCGCGGAAGATCGGCGTCAACACGGATGATCTCCTCATCTCCCAGCCCGACACGGGAGAGCAGGCGCTCGAGATTTCCGAGACCCTCGTCCGGAGCGGGGCGCTGGACGTCCTCGTCGTCGATTCCGTGGCCGCCCTCGTCCCCAAAGCCGAGATCGAGGGGGAGATGGGGGACGCCCAGATGGGGCTCCAGGCGCGCCTGATGTCGCAGGCCCTCCGGAAGCTGACGGGGAGCATCAGCAAGTCGAAGACGACCGTGATCTTCATCAACCAGCTCCGGATGAAGATCGGCGTCTTCTTCGGCAATCCCGAGACGACGACTGGAGGCAACGCGCTCAAGTTCTACGCGACGATGCGTCTCGACATCCGGAAGGTGAACGCCATTAAGCTGGGCCAGGATGTGATCGGTTTCAGGACCAAGGTCAAGGTCGTCAAGAACAAGGTCGCCCCGCCGTTCCGGGAAACGGAATTCGACATCATCTTCGGCGAGGGGATCTCGATGGAGGGCGATGTCCTCGACCTCGCGGCCGACAAGGGGATCATCGAAAAGAGCGGCGCCTGGTACTCCTACAAGGGGGAGCGTCTCGGCCAGGGACGGGACAACACCCGGACCTTCCTGAAGGACAACGCAGTGATCCTGGCGCAGGTCGAGGCGGAGGTCCGCGAAAAGCTCGGCATCAAACCGAAGACCGCCGTGGTCAGGGAAGAACCGAAATAGCGTATGGATGAGGAGCGCGAGCTCGGCCGGGCCGAAGGAAAGGCATTCCGCCTCCTGACCCTCCGGGCGCACAGCGAAAAGGAGTTGCGTGCAAAACTGCGGGTGAGCGGTTTCGCGGATGTGATTGTCGAACAGGTGATCCGGCGGTGCCGGGAGCTCGGCTACCTGAACGACGAGGCCTTCGCGAGGCAGCGGGCGCGGGTGCTTGCGGTCAGCCGTCTCGCCGGGGACCGTCGGATTGCCCTCGACCTCCGGGAGAGGGGGATCGACGCGGGGCTCTCGGCGCGGGTGATTGCGGAGGTCCGCGGGGAACTCGGCGAAGAGGAGGCGGCGGAGCGGCTGCTCCGGAGGAAGACCCGGGGAAGGCCGGTCGCCGCGCTCAACGATCGGGAAAAGGCCAGACTGGCCAGAAGCCTGATGGGAAAGGGATTTCCCACGGGCCTTATCTTGAAGACACTAAAAAAAACAGAGGAGGAAGGGTTCCATGGCGATGACGGGGAGTGAGATCCGGGAGAGTTTCTTGAAATATTTCGAGGGAAAGGGTCATATGCGGGTGGCGAGTTCTTCCCTCGTTCCCAAAGACGACCCGACACTCCTTTTCACCAATTCGGGGATGGTGCAGTTCAAGAACTGTTTTCTGGGGCTGGAAGACCGGGGATACCGGCGGGCGGCGACCTCCCAGAAGAGCGTCCGGGCGGGCGGGAAGCACAACGACCTGGAAAACGTCGGCGTCACGGCGCGCCACCACACCTTCTTCGAGATGCTGGGGAACTTCTCCTTCGGGGATTACTTCAAAAAGGAGGCCATAGCCTGGGCGTGGGAGTACCTCACCGTCACCATGGGGCTGCCGAAAGAGAAACTCTGGGTCACGATCTTTACGGACGACGATGAGGCCTTCCGGATCTGGCATAACGGGATGGGGGTCCCGACGGAGAGGATCGTCCGGATGGGGGAGAAGAGCAATTTCTGGATGATGGGGGAGACCGGTCCCTGCGGTCCCTGCTCCGAGATCCTCTTCGATCAAGGTGAGGGGACGGGCTGCGGAAAGCCGACGTGCGACGTACACTGCGAATGCGATCGCCACCTCGAGATCTGGAACCTCGTCTTCACCCAGTTCGACCGCGACACCTCCGGGAAGCTGACCCCCCTGCCGAAGCCGAACATCGACACGGGGATGGGACTGGAGCGTCTGGCCGCCGTCGTCCAGCGGGTGACGAGCAACTACGAATCCGACCTCTTCACGGGAATCATCCGTTTCATCGAGAAGATCAGCGGCCGGACCTACAAACGGAGCGGGGAAGACGATATCTCCATCCGCGTCATCGCCGACCACAGCCGCGCCGTGACCTTCCTCGTCGGCGACGGCGTTCTGCCGAGCAACGAGGGGCGCGGCTATGTGCTCCGGCGGATCCTCCGGAGGGCGGCGCGCCACGGGAAACTCCTCGGCATGGACCGGCCTTTCCTCAACGAGGTGTGCGGGGTCGTTATCGACGAGATGAAGGGGGCCTACCCGGACCTGGTCGACAAGGCCGCCTTTATCCGGAAGGTCGTGGAGAGCGAGGAGCAGCGTTTCATCGAGACGCTCGACGCCGGCCTCCGGATCCTCCAGGAGGAGGTGACCGCCCTGAAAGCGGCCGGGGGAGAGGTGATCCCCGGCGAGATCGTCTTCAAGCTCTATGACACCTTCGGCTTTCCCACGGACCTCACGGCGGACATCGTCCGGAAGGACCGCCTCTCCCTCGACATGGAGGGCTTCGAGAAAGCGATGGACGCCCAGCGGGAAAAGGCGCGCGAATCCTGGAAGGGGAGCGGCCAGGAGGCGATCTCCGAGGTTTACCACCATCTCTCCGTCGAAGGGGTCGCGACGGAGTTCGTCGGATACGGACACCATGGTCAGGGGATCATGTCGCTGGTGACGGCGCTCCTGAAAAATGGTCAGCCCGTGGAGGAGATTGGAGAAGGGGACGAAGCGGAGGTGATCGTCGCCGAGACCCCTTTCTACGGCGAGATCGGCGGTCAGGTCGGCGATACGGGGGTCATCATGAGCGGCGACGGGGCAGTCTTCAATGTGACGGATACGAAGCGGCCCCTCGACACCCTCATCGCCCATGTGGGCAGACTCACTGGCGGAAGGCTCCGGAAGGGGGATACGGTGGGCCTGCAGGTGTTCGACGAGGAGCGCCGGGCGACCGAGGCCAACCATTCCGGCACCCACCTCCTTCAGGCCGCACTGAAGCAGGTCCTCGGGGAGCATGTCAAGCAGTCCGGCTCCCTGGTGAACGCCGAACGGCTCCGCTTCGATTTCACCCATTTCTCCCGGATCGAAGAGGAAGAACTGGCGCGGATCGAGAGCGAGGCCAACCGGATGATCCGGGCGAACGTCCCTGTAGAGACGGTTGTCATGCCCCTCGCGGAGGCGGTGAAGACGGGGGCGACGGCGGTCTTCGACGAGAAGTACGGGGAAACGGTCCGTGTCGTCGGGATGGTCGGATTCAGCAGCGAACTCTGCGGGGGGACCCATGTGGCAAAGACCGGCGACATCGGCTTCTTGAAGATTGTTCATGAATCGTCCGTGGCCGCCGGCGTCCGCCGGATCGAGGCGGTGACGGGGAAAACGGCTGTCGCCCATGTGCGACGCCTTGAGGACGAACTCCGGAAGACGGCCGGACTCCTGAAGATCGGTCTGCTGGAAACGGCGGACAGAACGGAAAAGCTTCTCCGGCGGGAACGGGAATTGGAGAGGGAGATCGAGGCGCTCAAAGGCAAACTGGCGGCGAAGGATTCCGGCGATCTGATGGGACGCGTCCGGCAGATCCACGGAGTTGCGGTCCTGGCTACCGTCGTGGAGGCCTCCGACGTCAAGACCCTCCGGGATTTCGGCGACAAGCTCCGCGACCGGCTTCGCTCCGGGATCATCCTCCTCGGGAGCCGGGCTGACGGGAAGGCGATGCTCCTTTGCCTGGTCACCAAGGACCTTACCGACCGGTACCATGCGGGAAAGATCATCCAGTCGATCGCCCCGCTCGTCGGCGGGAGCGGCGGCGGCCGGCCCGACATGGCCCAGGCGGGAGGTCCGAAGCCGGAGCTCCTGGAGCGGGCTTTGGAGAAACTTCCCGATCTGCTTTGAACATCCCAAAAGAACCCCGGAAGGTCCGCTTCCGGGGTTCTTTTGGGTAAAGACCAAAGGGATTTCCCGCTGGTTATAGCCAAGTAAACTACGGATGGAGGCTCTATGCGTAAGATTGTATTTTTTGTCGCTATCAGTATTTTTCTGGCTGCTTCGGTTTACGCCGCGCAATCCACGATTAAAATAGCGGAAGGCTCCGCCTGCATGGGAGATGACAAATCGCGCAAGCAAACCGAAACTGCGGCCATGGCCGATGCCAAGAGAAACGCCATCGAGTCGGTCAAAACCTACATAACTTCCGCAACCGAAGTGAAGGACTTTGAACTTCAGAAAGACCTTGTTTCCGCCTATGCCAATGCCACTGTTGAGGTGATCGAAGAGCTGGGGAAAAGCTGGTATAAAGACCCATCTCTGGGCGACTGCTACAAGGTCAAGATCAAGACAGAAGTCATCCCTGATGAAAAGGCCATGAAGAAGGCAAAGGATATCGCGCCGGATGATCCGTCTTTGCCGCTGGCCGTGAAAGCGTGGACGGATAAAGAAATCTATCGCGAAGGCGAGAAAATCAAGATTTATCTCAAGGGCAATAAACCTTTCTTCGCCAGGGTGATCTATCGGGATGCAGCGAAAAATAATCTTCAGTTGTTGCCCAATCCCTACCGGCAGGATAATTACTTTCAGGGCGGTGTGATTTATGAAATTCCGTCCGGGACGGATAAATTTGAACTGGAAGTGAACCCGCCCTTCGGCGAGGAAAGCATTATGATTTATGCCAGTGTTTCTGAGCTGGGAGATTTAAATCTTAAACAAGAAGGCAGCGTCTATGCGGTAAAAACAAAACCGCAGGATATCGGCATCAAAACAAGGAGCATTAAAATCAAAGACGTCTCGCCGGGAAAGGCTCAACAGCAGGCGGAATTTTCCGAGGGGGCAGTGATCGTCAAGACAAGAAAATGACCGCAGCAAATTTCCGGTTAGGGAATTATGTCAATTCGCTTCCATTGGCTGACCTTGTTGGTAACACAGCCCGGTGAATGCCTTTCTCTGAAGTTCTGTGTTTTCACATAGGTTGATGATTTGCGGATAAAAGGAGTTAATCTCTCGTTGGTCAGGTTTTATAAAGAGATTCTTCAATTTGTTCGACTTTTCTCTCGTCTGTCGAGGATCTCCGCAAGAATGGGGAGCAAAAATGAACCGAACGGAAGAACAAAAATGATCAAGACGGGCACATAAAGAGATAAATGTTTTAAATGAGATTTAAGTCGAGTTATTTCTTCTCCCGTCCATTTGCCCCCTGTATTTCTCCGTTTCATCAAAAGTAGAATAAATTCCGCCATATGCTGGCTTTCTTGGAATATCAAAGCTCTGTACTTTAAGATCTGTCTTTTCAGAAATAATTTTATCATTGAGAATAATATTATATGTAAAGTATTTTAAAATCCACTCTTTAAAGTTAAGATTCTGCGTTATTTCAATTATTATCGACAGAAATGTTGTATGGATGGACCGAATTAGAAAAAAGCAGTTCAGGTAGAAACGAATGGCTGATAACACCACAATGGGGCGGAAAGGCACCTGAGGGGGACGCATAGTACATGCCCGACAGTCATCGACCCCAGGAGCGATCCGGGGTTTTTTATTACCTTCCGATGTGGGGAATATGGTGGGGAATGAAAATCAGTATGAAAAAAGGGGCTACGATTTACACCGTAACCCATTGAATCTATTATTGGCGGCCCCACGGGGATTCGAACCCCGGTCGCCGGCGTGAAAGGGCTTCCATACCACCCCAGCAGGCTTAATTTTCCTCATTTTTCTCCTACATGAGCGTCATTAGAAGCATCACAGACACCACGTTTTGTGTCCGCGGTTGTGTCCATATTAGATATGGTTCATAAGGCAGAAGAGTGTACTTTTGATTTAAAGAAATGGGCCGCTTTTGAGCACTCTATTCACCTACTTCCAATTAACATTTATCGTTTCAAGATTATATCAATTATTTATTGCTATACGTAACAAAATCTGATTATCTTATTGATGTTGATAAGTTACATCTTGTTTGCAATATCCATAAATTCCTGTATCCATCAAGTTGTTTTTAGATAGCACCTTTGCCAGTTCACCTCAAGGAGTTGTCCATAGCCGGCACCGCAGCTTTTTAGCAGAGCAGGCGGTGGCGGCTGTGGGTAGGCATTTAGAGAATCCTCGTCGGCTTGCTGTGGGGAGTGCCACAGCATTAAAATATTTCTTGACAAAATATAAGGAAACAGTTTATTTTAAGGTATAGAATATAATTTCACATGTTGAAACTTTTACATGCGCAGACATACCGGTCAGAACTACACGAGCAGACGGAAATCATCAGATTGCCGTTTAAGAGACTCCTTCCCTAACGAGTTATTATTAATAAGGAACGGAGACCTTTGAATATCTCCTGAAGCTCAGCAAATCGTCATTCCGGTGAAAACCAGAATCCAATTATTTCAAGCTGGTCTCTTCAGAAGAGTTCTCATGAATGAGCGTGTTTTCTTCTCCAAATCTTCTCGGTTGCGAATAGGTTTCCCCGAGTGGACTTTGTTCTTGAGATTTCTGTTTAAGTATTCGTCCGGATTGAGTTCTGGTGAATAATAGGGGAGATGGAAGACCTCGATTTGCTCCCGGTGCTCCTCCAACCACTGTTTGACGTTTTTGCCATGATGAACAGGAAGATTATCCAAAATCAAAAAGACCTTACGACCGGCATCCTCTGTCAGTCGGGTCATAAACTTGATCAAGAGCTCGGAATTCATGGCCTCCCAGTACATCATGAAACGCACCTTACCACCGTTAGTGATGGCCGATATCATACTGACATGGCTCTTTTTGGCCACCATCCTGATTATCGGGGTCTCCCCTCTTGGGGCAAAACCTCTGACTCGGTTGGCGCCTGTCTGAATCCCCGTCTCATTGCCCCAGTGAATCTCAGCTTTTTCCTGTTTCGCCCGGGAGAAAATGACCGGATAATCCCTCTCCAGCCATTTCTGTACCGCCTGAGAACTCTGCTCGTAAGCGCGCTTGACCGGCTTCTGAGGAGTAAATCCCCAACGCTGGAGATACTCCCCGACTGTCCGGATCGGCATCGCAATGCGAAATCGATCTTTGATCAGCAACTTTACCGCCTCTCGCGTCCACAGGGCAAAGGGAAGCTTCAACTGGTCCGGTGTCTTGTCAATCAAGTCTCGCTTTACCTGGGCTTCCTGTTCAGTCGTAAGGGTGCGTTTCTCCCCCTTCTGGCGACCACGCACCCTCAGTTTGATGGCTTTGCTACCCCCCTTCAAGTAGCTTTGCCAAATTCTGCTGGCGTGGCTAACGCTGATTCCGACACCTTCTGCCAAAACCTGGTTCTGAATCCCCTGTTTTCGAAGACGAATAACTTTTTTTCTGATCTCGTGCTGCGTCTTAGGACTATGTGTGCGTGCATCTATCTTTTCCATGCACACTCCATATCATATAATTGCAATTATTGCTATGTATAATTGCCGCGGTAATAACTTTTAGAGAGAGGTGTTCACCATGTCAGTCATTCTCAAAGTCAACATGACCAAAAAGGAAATTACGACCGTTGATAATCCGGCATACAGACTCTTGGGCGGGCGGGCCCTTTCGGCCAAGATACTGCTCGATGAAGTGCCGCCGAACTGCGAGCCGCTCGGCGAGAGGAACAAGCTGGTCATTGCCCTCGGTCTATTGGCAGGAACCCCCATCACGTGCGGCAGCAGGGTCTCGTGCGGAGCCAAGAGTCCCTTGACGAACGGCATCAAGGAGGCCAATTGCGGTGGGAACATCGGTCTATTCCTCGGCCGATTCGGGATCAAGGCTGTTGTGATCGAGGGGTTGCCGACGGACAGTCATGCCTATGTGCTGAAGATCGGCAAAGACGGCGCCTCCCTGCTGGCGATGGATGAACTAAAACTTCTGGGGACCTACGAGACTGATCAGAGGCTCCGCGCCAAGTTCGGCCAGGATGTCGGCGTACTTTGCATCGGTCCGGCCGGTGAAAACCGTCTGAAAATGGCGGCGATCGCATCATCCGATCCCCACGGCGAGCTGAAGTTCGCCGCCCGGGGTGGTTTGGGCGCGGTCATGGGCAGCAAAGGGCTCAAGGCAGTGGTGGCGGACAAGACCCTCCAACATCTGGTTTATCACGACCGGCAGGCCTTCATGGACATGGTGCGTGAGATTCATACCGAATTCATCAACGATCCCAAGTACAAGAATGTGAACCAGAAAACTGGCACGGCATCGATCGTCAAAGCCGTCAATGCGATGGGCGCCTTTCCAACTCATAACTTCCGGCAGGGTTCCATCGACGGTGTGGAAGGTCTCAGCGGTGAAAAGATGTATGAAACAATCACCAGCCGGGGTGGCCACGGGAAGACCGGCATCGCATGCATGGACGGCTGTTTGATCAAGTGCAGCAATATTTACCCCGATGCCTCGGGCAAGAAGATCTGCTCCACACTGCAGTACGAAAACATCGCCTTGCTGGGACCGAACCTCGGTTTCACGGATCTCGATTCTGTGGCCAAGTTGAACTATGAATGCGACGATATCGGGGTGGATGCCATCGAGGCAGGAGCGACGCTCGGAGTGGCGCTCGATATGGGTCTTGGGAAATGGGGAGACTTGGATCGGTGCATGGAGATGATGCAGGAGATCCGCAACAACACCCTCCTAGGCAAAGTCCTGGGCCACGGAGCGCAGGTGACCGGCGACGTCCTGGGTTCAAGAAGGATTCCCGCGGCCAAGGGTCAAGCCTTCGCCGGTTACGATCCACGAGCCCTCAAAGGCAACGGCGTGACCTATGCGATGTGTACCATGGGCGGCGACCATACCGCCGGCAACTGTTTCGGATCACGGGGTGAGGTGAATCCGCTGGGGAGAGAAAAGCAGGGGGATCTATCCCGGAGCCTTCAGTATAAGATATGCGCACTGGACAGCCTGGGTTTTTGCATGTTTGCCCGCCCGCCACTCTTCAAGGATCCCAAGCGTCTGACGACATTGGTGAATACACTCTTGGGAACCGACATCAATTCCGATCAGCTATGGGAAATTGCGGGTATCAATACGATCAGAACTGAACGGGAGTTCAACATCCGTGCAGGGCTCTCCCCGGCGAGCGACAAGTTGCCGGAGTATGTCTATGTGGAACCGCTGCCGCCGACCAACGAGGTGTTCGATCTCTCCGAAGAGGAGATGCTTAGGGCGATCGTGTAAGTCATGGCTGTGGTCCGTCTGCACCTGACCTTGATCGAGATGGCCGGCGGCACCAAGGAACTGGTTCTGGAGGCTGGCCGCAGTCCCCTGCCGTTGCCGGAGCTACTGGCCGAAATCGGGGTGCCGGAGGAAGAGGTCGGGATCATCGTCAGAAACCGGAGGATGGACCGGATCAACTGCCTGATCGGAGCGGAGGATCTCGTCGAGCTCTTTCCGATCCTCTCCGGGGGGTGATGCCGGGTCCCGGAATTTGTTAAAAGCGTTGCACAAATGTCAGTTTGATTTTCATTTTTTAGGAGGAGAATATCAATGGGCACAGTCATTTACGAAAAAGACGTTGAGGGTACCCTTAAGACACAGCCTTGGGTGCGTCTTTCCAAGGTCCTCATCTCCGAGCACACTGTCGGCGCGAA
>JAPLJY010000240.1 GCA_026388345.1 Deltaproteobacteria bacterium | reverse complement strand
GGATCTCAAAGATTTCAATATTCAAACTGAAATTACCGTCCCTGCGAACCCGAAATATCAGGGGTCCGGGGGTAAGATGGTCATGAAATTCAAAGACATCAAGTTAGGCGCGGCCACAGCCTCCATGTTCGAAGTGCCGCGTGATTACAAGAAGGTCAACAGTGTACAGGAAGTGATGGGCGCAGGTGGTATGGGGAATATCGGTGAATTGATGAAGAATATTCCAAAGGGACAGCGGCCGCCCAAACCATGACAGCATAGAATACACCGTTCCCGCTGTTCCGCTGCAAGCATGCTGCTTGCTCAGGTAGAGAACGTCAAATATATCCGGACGCAAATGGGCAATTTATCACCACGGTGACACTGAATGTTTATGCACATCTTATGAAAGGGAAAATCAAGAGGCCGCTTGCAGGCTGGAAAATACCTTTTTTCAGCAACCGGTCATAATTGGGTCACAAACGAAAAAAAGGGGCTAAGCGTAAATGGCTAACCCCTTTATTTTCATGGTAGGCGGTACTGGGATTGAACCAGTGACTTCTACCGTGTGAAGGTAGCACTCTCCCGCTGAGTTAACCGCCCAAACGGGGTATCCTATATCCTAAAGAAATCCGGTTTTCAAGCGAAAAATCACCGCGGCCGCTGTTTCATCAGTTCCCCATAATATTCGATCCTTCTGCTGCCGAACGCGTCATTGTATGGGTTGATCGCCTTGTTTCGCGCGAGGGTTGGATCAATCTCGACAACACCGCTCTCTTCCGTCGCCTCCCCCCCCCGGTAGAGGATCGACCCGTCCGGACCCGTAATCTGACTTTGTCCTGTAAAATGAAGCGACTTTCCCCCTCGGGTTTCCGTCCCGATCCGGTTGGCCGTGACGGCAAAAATGCGGTTTTCCAGGCAACGGGTAACCATCGCCTCCTGACAGTAGGGAAGGACGAGATTCGCGCAGTGGCAGATCACATCGGCTTCCTTGAGGGCCAGGATCCGCGCCGTTTCCGGGAAGATCCAATCAAAGCATATCATGAGCCCCACGCGGCAGATGCCGATGTCGTGGACGGCAGGTTCCTGATCCCCCGGATCGAACCAGAGGGTCTCCTCAAAATATAGATGTATCTTCCGGTAGGTCGCAATATATCCCGCCGGACCGACCAGAACCGATGCGTTGTAGCATTTGTCTCCGAATTTTTCGATCATACCGGCGATGATATAAGCTCTCCTCGTCTTCGCCAGCCGGCAGAGGGTCTCCGTGGTCTTTCCGACAGGGATCTCTTCGGCCAACGTCTTAACCTCTTGCTTCGAGACAAAATGATACCCGGTATTGCACAATTCCGGAAGGACGACCAGATCTGCATCGGTTCTATCCACAAGTCTGGATATATTAAAGTTGTTTTGGTCAATATCGCCAAGAATTGGCATAAACTGGATGAACCCCACCCTCATCGTTCGCCTCCGGATGAAATGATGCCAGCATCTTAAACCTGCGGTTCCGTCTTGTAAAGATCGGATGCGATAAAAGGAAAAGCCATGATCATACGACCATGGCTTTTCCAACTTCGGTTTACGGCTTGCAGGACAGCGGTTAGCGCAACTTCAACATGAACATGAGCATAAGAGGTTCAGATTCAGATTCCGCTTCCACAGGAGGTCAGATTCAGCACATTCCTACAGCATTTCATAGATTCCCGCTGCACCCATACCGCCACCGATACACATCGAAACGATTCCTCTTTTCGCCTTCCGCCTTTTCAGCTCATGGAGGAGTTGGGCGGTCAGCTTGGCGCCCGTGCATCCCAGGGGATGACCGAGGGCGATGGCGCCGCCGTTGGGATTGATATCGCCCGCATTCAGACGGTCCTCAATCCCGACCGCCCTGACCGAATATAGGGCCTGCGAGGCGAAGGCCTCGTTGATCTCGTAGACATCGATGTCCTTCGTCGTCAGGCCCGCCATTTTGAGCACTTTGGGAATGGCATAGGCCGGACCAACGCCCATCTCTTCCGCCTTGCAGCCGGCTACGGCAAAGTACGCCAGTCTGGCAAGCGGCTTCACGCCGATGGCCTTCGCCTTCTCCGCCGTCATCAGGAGGCAGAAGGCGGCGCCGTCCGTCATCTGTGAGGAATTGGCGGCCGTCACCGTGCCCCCCTGCTTGAAGGGCGATTTCAGTTTGGCCATGTCCTCCAGTTTGGCGGGCCATCTCACGCCGTCGTCCGTATCGAAGACGACCTTTTCCCGGACCCGCTTCCCGTTCTTGAGGACCTTGTATTTGTAAGCCGAAATCGGGATGATCTCTTCCTTGAACTTTCCCGCCTTGATCGCCTCATAGGCCCTGCGGTTGCTTTCGAGACCGAATTTGTCCATGTCCTCCCGGGAGACGTTATAGTTGGCGGCCACGTTTTCGGCCGTCACTCCCATCGAGACGTAGACATTCGGCATCGTCCCGTCAAATGCCCATTCCGGGCTGGGACGGAAGATGCTCCCTCCCATCGGGATGTGGGACATCGTCTCGCAGCCGCCGGCAATCATGACCTCGGACCACCCCGCCCGAATCTTCGCGGTGGCGTCCGCAATGGACTGCAGGCCGGAAGAGCAGAAACGGTTGA
Source organism: Deltaproteobacteria bacterium (assembly GCA_026388345.1). The sequence continues at coordinate 3,764 of JAPLJY010000240.1, read as the reverse complement.
CTGTCATCCCCGACGTCGAGATCGGCAGACCGGCGCCCATGGCGATGATCCTGCCGTAGTTCATCCCCTGTTCCCCCTCCGGAAAGGAACAGCCGACAATCACATCATCTACGTCCTCTGGCTTGAGCGCGGGAACCCGGGATAGAAGACCCTTCATGACCTGGATCCCGATCTCATCCCCCCGTGTACCGGCAAGACCGCCGCGCTTGTAACGACCGCCTGGACTTCTGACCGCTTCGACAATAACAGCATCGCTCATCGTATTCCTCCTTTTCAATGGCCTTCGGCCTGATTGGCCGGCTTGCGATATCTCCCACAAACCGGCCTCAGGCCTCCGCCCCTGTTTAGTTGCGCAGTGGTTTGCCGGTATTGAGCATGTGCATGATCCTATCCTGCGTCTTCTTTTCTCCGCAGAGGCTCAGGAAGGCTTCCCTTTCCAGCGCAAGGATCTCCTCTTCCGTGACCAGGGTCCCCTCCGCACAGTCCCCGCCGGAGAGGATATGGGCCACCTTCCGTGATACATGGACATCGTATTCCGAGGCAAAGTTCCCTTGACGCATGTTGTAGAGAATCGCGTCGGTCATGCCGCGGAGGTTCTCGCCCATCACGGGGATCAAGGCCGGGCGGGGCTTCTTGTAAAATTTCGCGAGTCCCAGGGCAACCTGTTTGGCGTCCCAGAGTTGCTGATCACGGCCCAGACTGATGTTCTCCGTCTTCCGAATATAGCCAAGTTCCATTCCCTCGACGGCGCTCGTCGCCACCTTGGCCATGGCGATGTTTTCAAAGGCCTTGGCGTAAACGTGCTGCAGGTTCAGACCCGCATCGAGCACGCCGTCGGGAAGACCTTCCGTCACCCGGACCATCAGCTCCTTGCAGCCTCCGCCGCCCGGGATGACCCCCACGCCGACCTCGACCAGGCCGATGTAGGTTTCCCCGCAGGGTTGGCATTTCGCCGCGTGCATGGCCATTTCGCAACCGCCGCCGAGGGCAAGACCTGCCGGCGCACTCACCACCGGCTTGGAGAGGTATTTCATCCTCATGTTGGCGTTTTGGAAACCTACGCTTAGCTGCTCGAGAATATCCCAGTCTCCCCTCTGAATGCACAGCAGGACCTTGAAGATATTCGCCCCGGCCGAGAAGTTGGTTGCGTGGCTTCCAACGACCATCCCGACGAAGTCCTTCTCGACGATGTCGCAACTGGCAAATATCATTTCGATCATCCCGTCATCGACGGCGTTCATCTTGGTGTGGAATTCCAGACAGGCCACGCCGTCCCCGATGTCGATGAGCGATGCGCTGGCGTTTTTCTTGATGAGTTTGTTCTGCGCCTTCAGTTCCGGTAAAAGGATGATCCGGGGATTCGGCTCTAACTTCACATACCCCTTCTTCTCGAAGTCGTAGAAATAGAGTCCATCCTCCTTTTTTTCATAGAAGCGTTCGCAACCCTTCTTCAGCATCTCTTCGATTTTCTTGGGGACCTTTTTCTTAAGCTTCTTCATCACATCGACGGCCTCGCGGACGCCGACCGCATCCCAGGTCTCGAAGGGCCCCAACTGGTGGTTGTAACCCCATTTCATGGCGTTATCGATGCCGACGATTGCGTCGCAGATCTCCGGAACTCGGTTCGCGGCATAGATGAAGTTGTTGCAGAGGTATTCCCGGGCAACCTCCCCGGCAATGTCCGTCCCGTTGAACATCACCTTGAGCGATGCGGCGACCCCTTCATCGCTCTTCTTTTTGGCATCGGAAACGGAGGCGAACTTGGGCTTGTTGGCCGGGACATACTCCATCGTATGGTAATCGAGCATGAGTTTGGCCTTCTTGCCCTTCGCGTCCTTTGTCCTCTTGTAGAACCCCTGCTTGGTCTTGTTGCCGAGCCACTTGAGCTCAATCATCTTATTCCAGAAATCACTCGGAACGAACATCTCCCGCATCTCATCATCCGGAACCGCATCATAGAGATTCTTCATGACGTGATGGCCCGTATCGAGACCGACGAGATCTATGGTTCCGAAGATGGAAGTTCCCGGCCGGCCCAGCGCCTTGCCGATGATGGCATCCGCCTCGTCGAACCTCAGATTCTTATCAATCGTCAAGTGGATGGCGTTGGAAAAATCGAAGATACCGATCCGGTTGCCGATGAAATTGGGCACATCCTTGCAGATGACTACACCCTTCCCCAGCACCTGCTCGCAGAACAGGGTCATGTACGCCATGACCTCGGGTTTCGTCTCCTGTCCCGGAATGATCTCCAGAAGCTTCATGTATCGGGGCGGATTGAAGAAGTGTGTCCCGAGAAAATGTTCCTTGAGCTTCGCCCCGAATTTTGCGGTGATGTCTTTGATCGGTATACCGGATGTGTTCGTGGTGACGATGCAATTCGGCCTGACAACCTTTTCCACCTTGGCGAAGAGTTCCTGCTTGATCTTCAGGTTCTCGATGACGACCTCGATGACCCAGTCGACATCGGCGAGCCAACCCAGGTTGTCTTCGAAATTTCCGACCTTGACCATTGAGGCGTTCTTATTGGTGAAGAATCCGGATGGTTTTGATTTCACGACACCGGCCAGGCCGTTCGCCGCGAACCGGTTCCGCCAGGCCGGGCTTTCTTCCGTCAGCCCCTGCGCCTTGTCGGCCTCGGTCAGTTCAAAAGGAATGATATCCAGCAGGACGCATTCGATCCCCGCATTGGTCAAATGGGCGGCAATGGTGGCGCCCATGACCCCCGCACCCAGAACGGCTGCTTTCTTGATTTCGTATGCCATAATTTTCCTCCTCTTTTTCGTCTGTGAACAAGCGGCCGATTTATGTCCGCAGATCCAATCGGCGCCCGCCACACCCGTATGCCTTTGAGCGCTCCGAATCGACTAACAGGTAAAGGATTCGTCCGCCATCTCGATGGGGATCTTCTCCTCCGATTTGATCGCCTCGCACCTTGCCTTCACCGTACAAAGTACCTCTACGGCAAAGAACTTCGCCGTTGCAACCTTTCCCGTGTAATAGGCGACATCGGCATTCTCATGAATCAGCGCCCGTTTTTTACCCTTGGATTCCTCCGCCCCCTTCTCTTGATAGATCGCCTTCAGTTTTTCCGTGGAGAGGGCTGCCGACTGAAGGAGGAAATGACCGACCAGGAGATCGCCGAAAATGTCGAGATAGGAAGAGGCGTTCAGGATGGGGATGAGAAAGCTGGAGCTCTTGCCGAGCTGGGCCAGCGTCATGGTCATATCGACAAGGGCGTTATAGGCCTCTTCCAGACGGGCCGCATAAACCTTCAGTTCGTCAATGCCTTTGGCCTTGGCCACGGTCGCACCGATTTCGCCGAACATGGCCATCACATTCATCCCTTTTTTCTGGCCAAGCTTCCGGCCGACCAGGTCGAGGGCCTGAATCCCATTCGTCCCCTCATAGAGACAGGCGATCTTGCAATCCCGCATATACTGCTCTACCGGATATTCCTGACAATACCCATAACCGCCATAAACATCGATCGCTTTGGAACAGACCTCCATCGCCTTGTCGGAGGAATAGGCCTTGCAGACCGGCGTCAGCAGTTCCACAAACCCCTGCCACTTCTCCCTTTCCGCCGGATTGGCTTTCGCCATGTCCATGCAGTAGGCCGCGAAATAGTTCAGCGCCCGGATCCCTTCCACATGGGCCTTCATCCAGAGGAGGTCCCTCCGGACGTCGGGATGCTGGATGATCGGAACCGCCTTTGCATCGGGATTCTTCATTTCCCATACCGGCACGCTCTGGATCCTCTC
>JAPLJY010000117.1 GCA_026388345.1 Deltaproteobacteria bacterium | reverse complement strand
CCCAAACCAGCGAAAAATCACCCCTGGAACAAGAGCTGGAAAGACTGGATGCCCTCCCGACAACGGAGGATATCTGCCTATTGACCAAATAGGACATTTCTACTTTGCTAGGAATAGGACATTTCTACTTTGGCTTGACATATGGCCAAAATTCAATTGACACACAAGGCCATTCTTCATATACTCCCGCCGTGAGAAAGCAATGCCTTATCAGTGCTTTAACTTCGGGATGCTGCACCTGATCGCAGATCCGAGTCGTTCAACATGAGGTTCGATCCGATGGCACCCTTAAGAAATGTCGTTATTTCGATGGTTCTCCTTGTATTTGCCTCTCAGGCCTATTCTGCAACGCCCGTAAGCAAATGGGTCTCCCTGGATTCGGACTTGAAGAACCGGATCAAGCGTATTATCCAGTCCGAGGTTGAGAGCCGTGACGGTTTCTCGGTCCAGGAGGATGAAATACTCAATACCCGAATGGTGGAAGAAGAGAGGCAGAAGGAGAATGCCGCTTACAAGAGCGCCATTGATTCCGCCAACAGGGAGTTTGGCCGTTCCAGGAAGCGGCGGGATGACCTTACCACCCAATACCAGACAGCCGCCTATGATTTTGAGGAATTTCAGAAAAATGTCAAAACGATGCGGAGCAGCATCGAAAACATCGGCAACCAGATTGCCCGATACGAGCAGGATATCAAGATCCAACAGGATTCCCTGAAAAAATGGCTGCAGACGGAAAAGCAGGGAGAGGCCATGGTGGCGGTCATCTATACGCGGGGATTCAAGGATAAGGAACATGACCTTGAGAGCCTCGCCGATCAGGCCTCTGCTGCACTCATGGCCCAGCATATGGGAACCTATATCCAATCTTTTACCCAGGTGATTAACAATGTCCTCTCCACCGATTTCATTCGTGCCATCGAAGAGGGGACGGCCAAGTGGAACCAGGAAGAGCCGTTGCGCGTCGAACTTGAAAAGGGAAACCGCGGGACGACCTATCTGAGGATCAAGCGTTACGAGCTCTACCCCTTCCAGGCTCTGAAAACAGGCCGGAGCAAGCCGTCGGCGGAGGCCCGCAAAATGAGGGCGCTCGTGCTGACATCCATGAAGGATCTGCACGCCTTCCTTTCACAGAACAGTTACCCGGCGGGGAATTACGAGTTGGGCAGAGCGGACGCAATGATCCGTGAGACCTCTCAGAACAGCTCTCAGGCAGAGGAGGGCCTGCGGGAGCAGGTTCAATCCTTCCGGGAAAGAATCGGCGCCCTCCAGGAGAAGATCGCCGGAGCACGTTCCGATCGTGATCCCCAAATGACGCAGCTTCTGAAAAAAGACGCCCAATTGGGCAAGTTACAGGCGGATCTCGATCTACTGAGAGGTCGAAAGGATAGCGCCGAGAAGGCGCTTCACGATTCACAGACCGTCCTCCATGAGATCAAGCGAACTCACGAATCGATCATCATCAAGACCAGCCTGGCCACCACCAGGGGTTCCCAGACCCCCGCCGAAGCTTCGGCCGAGGCGGTCATCGACAAGCTCGAAGAGGTGCGCAATGACGCCCGAACGCAACACTCCAGTTCCACGACCGATGTGATGAACTTTCAGGTTATCGGCGAATCTTCGAGTCAGGCCGTGACCGAGGCCAGGATTATCGGTGTCCGCCTGATCTCCTTGATCAACCAGGGCGACAGCGTCCTGGTCAAAATGGCCTTTCGCGTCCGAACGGAACTGGAGGAGAGGAAAAAGGAGCCGCTGCAGAAAGAAAGCGCCGGGGGACCGGCCCCGAAACCGGCCGCAATAATAGAGCCGCCGTCAGTCTCCCCCCGGGTTGCCGAAGAAAAGAAACCATTTTCAGAACCGGCAAAGACGATGGCTGCGCCCAAGAGAAGCTCCAAAGCGATCGCCTCTGCCGAAACGGATGATTTTCTCTTTGAATTAATGTCGGTGAAGATGTCCGGCGGAGAATTGACCTTTCTGATTGACGCTGTCAACAAGACGGAAAAGGCCAGATATCTCGCGGTTTACGATCAATCATCGCGATATACAAAGTCCACCCTGATCGATGATACCGGTAAGTCGCACGAAGTGAAACAGGTTTATCTGTGGGAGGGCGATCGAAAGACCAGCGCGTATGATGCCAGCAGAGGCATTCCCGTGGAGGGCAAACAGTCGGTCACCGTGGAGATGATATTCAATGAAATACCGCCCGCCACGCAGGTGGTAAAGTTGCTGAACCTCCACCCCTTTATGGCAATCCGTCTGGTTTTCTTCAAATGGAGCGAAGCGGACCTGCCGTTTAAGGATATCAGGGTCAGAAAATAAGATTTTTTTGAAAGTATCCCCAGAATCACCTCGTTCACGGATGACTGACGATTTTTATGCTGACGGTCACATTCCCATCAGGAACGACAAGGGGGCTCATTTCCAGATTAACCCTGCCGATCGCTTCGAGTAGATCCAGGAACGCGGCGACGTTTTGCGCTGCGATTTCAGCCTTCAGAAATTCACTTCCCTTGCGGTGCTGCCTTTCGATGATCCGGGCGTTGACTTGACCGAGGCGCGCTTCGATCTCCCGGATGGCAACGTCCGTATCTCCGACCTGAATCGTCAGGTCAATGATGGATCGCTTTATGGCTGCCGCAGCCGTCATTCGTGACGGAGAAGGCGCGGACATCGTTTTTCTGCTTTCGTCGGCCGCGGCGCCGGTATCGGTCATCCTCTCTTTCCGTTTCTGTTCCGGCAGGAGAGTTTCAGGCGCCTTGTCGGCATCCTGCTTTCCTGCCCTGTCCTGCGCCCTGCTCAACGCCTCCGCGCTGACCGGCGGAACATCCTTTTCTCTGGCCGCCATGACCGGGGCCGCGGGTTTCACGGCCGATGGACGCTCTTCCCGTATCGGCGCCCGTGAATCGGCCATCCTCTCCTCTTTCCCACCTTTTTCGAACGGGGGTGCCACAAACCGCTGCTCGTTCTTTTCGGGAAGATCCCCGGCAGGCGCCCGCTTGACCGGCGTGACGGCGGAAGGGGCTGCAAGGGTCTTGGGGGATTCCGCCATGATCCGGTCCTTGCCAAGTTCGGCCAGGGGTATGGGACGCGGCGCCACCTGTTTCATTTCCGGATCGCCTGTCTGGTAGACATAGATGGCAAGGACGGCGACGAGGAGCGTGGCCAAGGCCTGAATGGGGACCTTGATGTGCAGCGGATAGAAGAGCCTCCGCAGGATCCCCTGTTTCCGCCCGGCCTCTTCCCTGACCCGGGACATGATCCTCTGCTCAAAGAAAGGCGGCGTTTCCACCTCTCCGAGACCGTGCACGAGCTGTTCCGCTTTCTTCAGGCCCGCAAAGGCCCGGCTGCAGCGGGGACAGGAGGTGAGGTGCCCCGTGATGCTTTTTCTCTCTTCCGGGGAGAGAAGATCCTCCAGATAGGCCGGAAGCCGATTTTCGATCTCGTTACACGTCATCACAAATCACCGAGTACCCGGAACAGGCCGTCTTTCAGGGCGTTTCTGGCCCGGAAAAGCCGCGATTTGACGGTTCCCTCGG
>JAPLJY010000074.1 GCA_026388345.1 Deltaproteobacteria bacterium | reverse complement strand
GGAGGGTTCGGAGATGGGCCGGGACTGGATCAACAAGACGCAGTATTGCGAAGTGGTTCCACCGGAGGTCTGGGCCTTCCAGATCGGCGGCTATCAGGTCTGTCAGAAGTGGCTCAAGGACCGCAAAGGGCGGTTGTTGACCTATGATGACATTACGCATTATCAGCGGATCGTTGCAGTTCTGGTGGAGACCATCCACCTGATGGCGGGCGTCGATGAAACCATTGCCGCACATGGCGGCTGGCCGATCGGATAAACAAAATGGCAGCTCTCAGACCGAATCTCTATATTATTGCCGGCCCCAATGGCGTCGGGAAAACGAAATTTGCCCGCGAATTCCTGCCCCACTATGTGGACTGCCTGGAATTCATCAACGCCGATCTCATTGCTGACGGAATCTCCCCGTTTGCACCGGAACGGGCCGCGATCCGGGCCGGAAGGATCGTTTTGGAGCAGATTCATACCCTTGGCCGAAATCGCCGGGATTTCGGATTCGAGTCAACGCTGTCCGGAAAAACGCAAATCAGGTTACTGCGGAATTTCAAGAAAAATGGCTATAACATCCACATTTTCTACCTGTGGATTCGTAGCGTGGACCTTGCTGTGGCGCGGATTGCCGATCGTGTGAGGGAAGGGGGACATTCCGTGCCGGAGGAGACGGTCCGCAGGCGGTTTGGAAAGAGCCTGTTCAATTTCACGCATTATTATCTGGTGTTGGCGGATACATGGCATCTGTTTGACAACTCTTCGGAAAAGCCCAGAGCGATCGCCGAGTACGATGGACAATTGAGAGTTTTTGATTCCGGGCTTTACGAACAATTATGCATGGACGGAGAATGAAGTGAGAAAAGATCTTAAAAAAATGTCTTTAGGGGAGATGGCCGAGGAGGCTCTGAAGAAGGCCGTGGCCCGTGTCGTGGAGAAACACAGGAGGTCCGGGGAGCCGCTGGCGGTCTGGCGGGACGGCGAGGTCGTTCACGTGCCTGCCGATCAGCTCCAGGGGCCGGGTGGGGAGACGGAGATCGAATCTCCCCGGGTCCGAGAAGCAAAATGAGTTGCCGCGGATCATTCCCGTAAACGATGGGACAAGATCAGGTTTGTTCAGAAATATTTCCTCGTTCGTAATGACAAACAGGCAACATTTTTACAGCCCTCACCTCACAGACGGAGGTCGCTCCGGGCCTTGTCCCGTCGGAAGAGTCCCGTGACGAGGTGATACAGGGCGAAGAGCTCGAGTGAGAAGGGGATGTAGCCGAGGTAACCCGCAAGCGGCATCTCGAAGAGGTGAAAAATGCCGGCGTACGGGATCCGGTAGACCCATCTCGGCCACGAATAAAAATTCCACATCTCCCAGAAGAAGCCGCAGATGAGGCAGCCGACGGAGAGGGCGATCGCCGGCCGCCAGTCACCCCTGGACAGATCATCCAGGAGTGAGCGGTTTCCCAGCCTCACGTTGAGCGGTTCCAGAATGCAGTAAATGGATCCCCAGACCAGCGGGAAGAAGAGCTCCGGCCAGGCCAGCAGGAGGAGCAGCATGATACAGCCGGAGGCGAAAAGGCCGCGCAGGAGGATGGGCGTCTTCCGGATGACCGGGCCGGGGCCGAGTCGCCGCACCCATTCCCAGGTTCCCACCCACTCCGCCGTGCCGAAGACGGCGGGCATCACCGTGGAAAAACTGAGCGTGGAAAACGCCGCATATTCAAAGGTCGAGAAGCTCTCCTCTCCGAGGTAGATCCAATTCTGCGTCCAGAGGTTGATGAGTTCGAAAAGCCACCAGGCGGGGGCTGATACCAGGAAGAGGCCCGCCCAGACGCCGGGTGTCCGGGTGAGGAGGGATTGCCCCTTCCTGCGAAAGACGATGGCGTCTGCGGAGAGGCTGTAACCGAGCCAGAGCGGGAAGAAGCCCCAGTGGGTGCGCGTCCCGGGTAGGGACCAGTTCAGTATCCAGAAGAGGGCGATCAGGGCAAGACCGATTGGGCCGTGGGCCGGCCATTTTCCTGTTTGTCCCGCCTTCTCCCCGGCCATCCCATCCCTCCATCTTTTGAAGGCTTCGTACAAAACGAAAAAAGGGGTCCCCTCCCGATTTTACGAAGCCGTCAGAGAAGGGAGCTTTTTTCGAGAGCGGCATTGCCCGGTTACAGATATTCCTTCAGACCCTTCCTTTCGAGAATCTCCACGACCTTCCGGACATCCTGCGACCGGCTCCGGCGGCAGATGAGGAGGGCGTCGTCCGTCTCGACGACAAGGAGGTCCCGGACCCCGACGATGGCGACGAGTTTTCCGGGGCTGTGGACGAGGGAAGCGCCCGCGTCGATGCCGATGAAGGGGCCCCGGACGGCGTTCCCGTTTTCATCCTTCCCCGAGACCTCCCAGAGGGCGTCCCAGCTCCCCAGATCGGACCAGCCGAAATCCCCCGGAACGACCAGGACATCCTCCGCCTTTTCCATGACGCCGTAGTCGATGGAGACGGCCTTCTGCGCCGAATAGACCTCCCCGACGATCTCCTCTTCCCGTTCGGTTCCGAGCGCCTCACGGATCTGCAACAACCCCTCGTGGAGTTCGGGCAGAAATCGTTTGATCGCCTGCAGGATCGTCGAGGCCTTCCAAACGAACATGCCGCTGTTCCAGCAGAAGCCGCCCTGCCGCAGGAAGTCCCTGGCCTGTTCGAGGGGCGGTTTCTCCCGGATGGAGCGGACCCGGTAGATCTTCCCTGCAGAATGGGGACACGATGCGGCATCATGTCCCCATTGATCGCCCTGTTCGATATAACCGTATCCCGTCTCCGGTCCGGTCGGACGGATGCCGATCGTGACGAGCGGGTTTCCAACGGCAGCCACCTTGCCGGCCTCGGCGAGGATGCGGCGGAACGCGATTTCATCGCCGATCCGGTGGTCGGAAGGGAGGACCAGCATGACCGCGTCCGGAACCCGCTGTTGGATATGGAGTGCGGCGAGGCCGATGCAGGGGGCGGTGTTCCGCCCGACGGGCTCGATGAGGATGTTTTCCGCGGGGATCTCGGGGAGCTGGCGGATCAGTTCGGCGGCATGGCTCCGGCCGGTGACGATCAGGGTGCGTTCGGGCGGAACCAGCGGCCGGATCCGGTCGACGGTTTCGCGGATGATCGTCCGCTCACCCTGGATGTCCAGGAGGTGCTTGGGCATCCGCTCCCGGCTCCGCGGCCAGAACCGCGCCCCCTTTCCCCCGGCCATGATGACGGCAAACATAGACTTTCCTATTTTTCTCGGGTTCCGTTGTTGAATGTCTTGTCGTTCATGCCATTCCTCCTGTTGAATGCAGGCAGGTCGCAGACGAAAACCATAATGCAGGCGTCCACGGAAGTCAATCGCAACTTGAAAAAGGAGAAATGGGTGATTTCCCCCTTGGGGGATGCGCGGCTGCCTGGGGAAAACTCGCAAATATTCGTTGCAAGTAATACCGACGAAGCCGCCATTGACAGTATGTTTAAAAAAGTCACTGATCCAGGCTGTTCAAAAATGTCCGGATGCAAGGCCCCCGAAATCCTGAGCCGTGAGGCGTACTTTATGGTACGTTGAACGGCGAAGGATGAGGGAAACTTGAGCAGACGGGCGTTTTTCAACAGCCTGTTAAAGATTTCGTGATATTTGACCGATAATATATCCAAGAGGACAAAAAAATGAAAACCTTCTCGACAGTTCCAGTTAGAGCAGGATCTTCAAGAGTGGTCGGACCGGCCGGAGCGGCGCACTGCAAAATTGCAGCAAAACGGAGCCTGCTCAAGCGCTTTCAACATTTCATCGAATCGACCGATTGGGAGGATCGATATCTCTGTCATCCCCGGATCGATAAAATCTGTCTGGGCGTCATCGTCATTTCCATTCTTTACTTCATACCCGTCCTATGCCTGTTTTTCTGAAATAGATCCCCCGGGAATGCAAAGATACATTCTTCATTCCTGTGGAGAATATTAGTGAATTCACTTATTTACTGTCTGTATGGCTGAATGATCGAAGAGATACTTCTCATAATCCTGTTTGGCCTGCTCCAAAAGAATCGCAAATCGGGCGGAATCTGTGATCCGGTAGTCTTTGGCGCCGGAGCGGCGGTAGTCGGGGTCGTCGAAACCGTGCAGCATCCGTGGCAGGGCGCTGAGGCCGTTGGAAAAGCGAAGGTCGAATCTGAGCCCATTGGCGGGGATCTCCGAAACAAGCTTCTCCAAGGATTCGTAGATCGAAAGCAGGGCATCGTCGTTTTGGGAATAGACCGCCAACACCCTTCCTTTTTCCGGCCGCTCATAGATTCCCCCGAACTTTCCGTAGAATCCGTGCGAGGGGTACCGCAGCGTATCACTGAATCGGATCGCAAAAGACGCCACCAGGGAATAAAGTTTCGTTAGAATAGAGGCCTGGGATGCGCCTTCCGGATACGCTGTCAGTACGATCTTGTTGTGTTGCGTGATGACTTCTCGGGAGAGATGGTAATTGTTGTTCCGGGCCAGTATCAGGATCTGGTCGATATCGTACAGGATATCCCGCTCTCTGGTTCCTTTGGGAAAGAATGTCAAGTACGTCCAGCCCCTGCCGTTGCCGATTTCCATTCCGTCGTCCGGATCACCGCTCTCGACCAGCCGCTTCAGTTCGCCGTGGGCGGCGCACCAGTTCAATAGAAGCCTGCGTTTTCCCGTCTCCATCGTTCCCGTGACATCCTCTCGATCCATGACAAGTTTCCTCTTGTTTCAATTTCGGATTGGTTTCCCCCGGTAACCGTCCCGTTTCCCGTCGGTACAAAAATATTGCAACCCTGTAACCATACATTCGGTATTCCTGCGAAAAAACTTTAGCCATTTTCATAAGAATGAGAAAAGGGGGTAAAGAAGTGAATCATCTGCATGATTCCGGATTGTAAGGATGAGCCCGGCTTTGGTTTGAAAAACCTGTTTTTACGCAGGTGAAGTATAAGAATAACGATCTTGTGTGTCAGATGCTGTTGCTTTTGACGAACTTCATCAAATCCGCTGTTTCCATGACTCCCATCCACTTGAACCTCACGCCCCGACGTCGGTAGGGTGACGATGGATCCGTAGATCCGGGGGCCGGTTCATCGGAGACCGTTTCGAAATGCACTTTTTCGAGGCTCGGATTCTCGACAAGCACTTTAAGGACGCCCGATGCATCGAGGTCTTCTTTGGTCCCTTGGTAGATGAAGGCCGCGCCGCCCTGGCTGATGTCTATGACCTGGACCTTCTGTTCTTTATCCGTCCCGGGCGACACGATGACAAAGGTGCCGCTTTGGACCATGAAACGCCGGTAAGACCGGGGTGCGAACAACCTCCGAACGTAGCTGAAGATATTGCCCATGCTCCTGTCCCCTTTCTATATTAGATGAAACAATAGCACAAAAAAATCCAGCCCGAAGACCGGCCGTTAGGCGCCCCCCGCCGGCTATGGCAGCACGGCTTTCAGTTTCGCCAGGTCGATCTGCCCCAGGAAGTCGCGAACGCTCTGCGGCTTTTCCTTCGGCCCGGCGACGAAGATCGCCATGCCGCGGGGCTTCGTGGGCACGCCGAGGTTTACGTTGCGCAGGTTGTAGCGCGTGTACCCGCTGACCCGCTTCTCCTTCTCGAAGGCGCCGAGGAGGACCGTGATGCAGCAGGTGTTGTAGTCCTGGCACCCGTCGCCCTGCTCGAATGCCAGCGGGAATCCCGAGAGCTTGTACGGCACGGCCTTGTCGTTCAGGTTCACCTCCTGGTTGACGAAGGCCCGGACGGTGAGCTCCTTCGCGGGGAGGGCCCGGTCCGCGTTCTGCATCGCGGCCGTCGCGCCCCCCGAGGCGATCCACGCCTGTACGTCGGCCATGACCTGATCGTGCAGCTTGTTCCCCTCATCGCGGACGGCCTTGAGCTCGGCCCGGATCCGCTCCTTCTCGCTGCGGTCGCGGGTCTTGTCACGGGCGCGCGTCAGCTCGGCGTCCTTCGCGTCGAGGGCGGCGAGCCGTGCCTGCTGTTCGGGGGTTCCCTTGGTGCGGTCCGTGAGGGAGGCGCGCTGCTGCCCGTCCTGGAACTCACGGCTCAGGGTGTACGTGGCCGTGAAGGACATCCGGGCCATCTGGTCGGGCTTGATCGCCTCCGGCAGCATGATCTCGCCGGCATCGTTCCCGGAGCGGATTGCGAGCGCATAGTTCGCGGGGGTCTTGGGCAGGGCGCCCTGGAAGGCGCTCTTGAGGGCGCTGAAGGCCGCGGCCTCCGGATTGGTCATCTTCCGGGTGGGGCCGTCGCCGTCGGCGAGGGCGAGGGACACCGGAAGGAGGAGACACATCGTGAGCGCCAAACACCGTTTCATGACTCGCATCCTTTTCCCATTGATAAGATATTGCTTTTTCGTGGTTGTAATATATGAAGAAGGATCTTGTGTGTCAAGCGGATTTTGACCACGAAATATGGGGTGCGTTGCCAATCATTATGCGACCGATGTAGCGCGTCGGCGGTCTTTTATAATCTTTTTTTTGTTACGATTCTCCGCGGGGATGATGATTGCTTTGTCCAACTGGGCGACCAGGTCTTCCAGATTTTCTTTGTCATCGATGATGTAATGCGGTTCGCCGTCCGAACCGGCCTGGAAGTCGATCTTGGGCGGCGACAGGGTGTACGCTTCAACTTCCTGCCGTTCGATCTGCGGCGGGACATCCGGAGCGGAACGGATGTTGTGAAGGTCCCCGCCGATCAGGGGGGAGTTGTAAGCCTCATCCGGGAGCAATTCCGGCGTCGGGCGGAAACTCTGGCTGGGAAGGACGAACGACTCCCTTGGGTCCAGGAATTCGTCCAGATACCGTTCCCTTGTGTACATACCGTCCTTTTTCCCCGTATGCATCGCGTTTTCGATCTGGGGAAGGCGGTTGTCCCGTATGATTCCCTTGACCGCTTGCGTGCCCCGGAGGATGGAGAGCAGCGGCACCCGGAACCGGAGGCGTTCGACATAGAGCAGTTGCTGAATGACGACCCAGGAAAGGGCGGATGCGAACTGGAAACGGATCTCGTCCTGCGCTTCGAGGGGAAACGAATTGCAGATACGGTAGATGGCGTCTTCCGCCTGCGCGGCGTGGATGGAGGCGATGACGAGGTGGCCGGACTCGGCGGCGTTGATGGTCAGGCGGATTGTCTCCGGTTCCCGAAGCTCGCCGACGACGATCACGTCCGGGTCCTCGCGCAGCACGTCGAGGAGCCCCTGCCGGAAGGAGGGGACATGGGTGCCGACCTCCCGCTGTTGAATGAACGACTGCTTCGAGACGAAACGGTATTCCACAGGATCCTCGATGGTGACGATATGGGCGAAACGGGTGCGGTTAATTTCCTCAAGGATGGCCGCGATGGTGGTCGTCTTGCCGCAGCCCGTCGTCCCGCAGATCAGGACGAGACCCGTTTTGAGTTCGCCGATCTGCTGAAGAGACGGGTGCAGATTCAGCATGCCGATGGTGGGGACCGTCCCCGGAAGGAGGCGGACGGCCAGGCTCAGTCCCCGGATGGTATTGAAGATATTCATCCGGATCCGGACGTGCTGCACGGTAAACGCAAAATCCACGGACCAGCGGTTTCTCAGGGTCTGCAAGTGGACCGGGTTGAGCAGTTCCTTCACGAGGTTGTCGATCTCCGAATGCGTCCACCGGACGGCCTTGTCGGTATGAATGGTCCCGTTCTTCCGGAAGACAATCGGCTGGTTTCCGGTGATGTGGAGATCGGAAAACCCTTCCCCCACCGCAGCAAGGATCAGATCGTTGAACTGCTTCATGACCGGCGCTCCTTTCCTGAATATCTCAGCCATCCTAACGCTTTTGAATCCTTTTTTCCATAAGAATTTCCTCCCCTCGCCAATATTTTCAGGTAATCATCCCGTCTGTTGCAGATGCCCCGTATCCAGACCCATAGAAATTAACAATGCGGGACTATAGCGGGACAAAACGGCCAGTAAAGGAAAAGGGATTACAGCCTGTAAACTGTAACCCCTTTATTCATTGGTGGGTCGTGCGGGAATCGGACCCGCGACCAACGGATTAAAAGTCCGCTGCTCTACCGGACTGAGCTAACGACCCCTCGATTTTGAGCCGAACCTTTTAACAGGAACGGTCTTTTCTTGTCAAGCGGAAACATGGATATCCGCGATCCTTTCCGCGTCAGTCCGCGAAGGGGTCGGCGAGGCTGATCGTTTCGTCCCGATCCGGGCCCACGGAGACGAGGACCATCCGGACGCCGGCCAGGGTCTCCAGCCGCTCGATGTAGCGCCGGGTGTTCCGGGGGAGCTCCTCGATCCGTTTGGCCCCCCGGATATCCTCCGTCCAGCCGTCCATCTCCTCGTAGACGGGCTGGCAATGCGCGAAGAGGCGCAGGTTGGCGGGAACGGATTCCGTGAACTCCTCTTTCTCCGTCCGGTAGCCGGTGCAGATCTTCAGTTTTTCAATCCCGGTGAGGACGTCGAGTTTGGTCAGCGCGATGCCGCTGATACCGGAGACGCGGACGGCATGGCGGACCAGAACCATGTCGAGCCAGCCGCAGCGGCGCTTGCGGCCCGTCGTCGCCCCGAATTCCTGCCCGACCTGCTGGAGCCTGGCCCCCGTTTCGTCCTTGAGCTCGGTCAGAAAGGGTCCTTCCCCCACCCGTGTCGTGTAGGCCTTGCAGATCCCGACCACCGACCGGATGGCCAGCGGTCCCACACCGGTCCCGCAGGCGGCGTTTCCGGCGACGGTGTTGGAGGAGGTGACATAGGGGAAGGTGCCGTGATCGATGTCGAGGTGCGACCCTTGGGCGCCCTCAAAGAGAACCTTCTTTCCCCTCGCGATCTCCTTCTGCAATATCAGGGAGCAGTCGGCCGCGTAAGGGCGGATGCGGTCGGCATAGACCCGGTACTCTTCCCGAATCGCTGCACCGTCGATCGGTTCTTCCCCGAAGAGCTTCGTGAGGTAGAAGTTCTTCTCCGCCACGTTCCGTTCCAGCTTTTCCCGGAAGACCTCTTCGTCAAGGAGGTCGCAGACGCGTATGCCGACCCGGGCGATCTTGTCCTCGTAAGCCGGTCCGATGCCCCGGCCCGTTGTGCCGATCTTCTTGCCGACATCGTGGGATTCCCGGGCGACGTCAATCCGCCGGTGGTAGGGCATGATGATGTGCGCCTTCTCGCTGAGGAAGAGCCGCATGTCTTCGGGAAGCAGGCCCTTTTTCCGGAGGCCGTCCAGCTCTTCGATCAGGACTTGGGGATCCACGACAACGCCGTTGCCGATGATGCAGATCTTGTGCGCGTGGAGGATGCCGGAGGGGATGAGGTGCAGGATGGTCTGTCTGCCTCCGACGACCAGGGTGTGGCCAGCATTGTTGCCCCCCTGGAACCGGGCGATCACATCGGCGTGTTCCGCGTAAATATCGACTACTTTCCCCTTCCCCTCATCACCCCACTGGGTTCCGACCACAACCACGTTTGCCATAACGACAATTCTCCTATCTAATCGAATTCTATCAAAAATGTCATCATTCCCACCCGGGCGGGAATCCGAAGGACATGAAACTGCTTGCAAAAACCGGATTCCCGTTTTCACGGGAATGACAGACCAAGGGTGTTTACATCTCCAGTTCGGTGACCGAGATCATGTTCGGCAGCTTCCGCAGTTTGTCGAGGAGCTCCGGAGAGACAACGCTGTCGGTGCCGAGGACGACCATGGCCTGCCCGTCGACCTGTTCGCGGCTCAGGTGGAGGCGAGCGATATTGACCCCGTTTTGGCCGAGGGTCGTGCCGATGTTGCCGATGACGCCCGGCTTGTCGTTGTTGTACAGGACGAGCATCCGTCCCTCCGGGATGGCCTCGACCGTGAATTTGTTGATCCGGACGATACGCGGTTCCTGCCGCCCGAAGATGGCGCCGGCGGCGAACATGGTTTCTTTCGCGGTTTTGACGATTACGGAGATCATGCTTTTGTAGTCCTTGACCTCGCTGCTCCTCGCCTCCACCACCCGGATGCCCCGTTCCCTGGCGACAAAGGGCGCGTTGATGTAGTTGACGCCCTCGCTCAGGATCGGGGTGAGCAGACCCTTGAGCAGGGAGATGGTGATGGGGGCGACGTTGTAGTTGAGGATCTCCCCGCTGTATTCGACGGCCACCTCCACGATTCCCCCGGAGACGAGCTGGGCCTCGAACTTCCCGAGTTTTTCCGCCAGGGTCAGGTAGGGCCGGATGACGGCGAGGATCTCGGCGCTCACCGACGGGAAATTCACGGCGCCCCTGATCTCGCCCGTCGTCAGGTAGGCGCTGATCTGCTCGGCGATGGCGATGGCCACGTTGATCTGCGCCTCATCCGTCGAGGCTCCCAGGTGGGGCGTGCAGATGACGTTGTCGAGCGCGATCAGGGCCGAATTCTTCGTCGGCTCCTCCACGAAAACGTCGAGGGCGGCGCCGGCTACCCGGCCCGAGACCAGCGCGTCATAGAGGTCCTTCTCGTCGATGATCCCGCCCCGGGCGCAGTTGACGACGCATACGCCCTTCTTCATCTTCGCGAAGGCCGCCGCGTTGATCAGCCCCCGGGTCTCCTTCGTCAGCGGAGTGTGGACCGTGATGAAATCTGCCGTCCGGAAGATTTCGTCCAGCGACGCGAGCGTAAACCCCGCCTTCTCCGCCGCCTCCGGCGAGATGAAGGGGTCGCAGGCGAGGACCTTCATCTTGAGCCCCTGGGCGCGGTCGGCGACGATGCTGCCGACGCGGCCGGTGCCGATGACGCCGAGGGTCTTGTTGAGCAGCTCGTGTCCCGTGAATTTGCTCTTCTCCCATTTGCCGGCCTTCATCGATGCCGTCGCCTGGGGGATCTTCCTGGCCAGGGAGAGCATCATCGCGATCGTGTGTTCGCCGGTGGTGACGGCGTTGCCGCCGGGGGTGTTCATGACGACGATCCCCCGTCTGCCGGCGGCCGGGATATCCACGTTGTCCAGGCCGATGCCGGCGCGGCCGACGACCTTCAGCCGGTCGGCGAGGTTGATGACCTCTTGCGTGACATTTGTGGCGCTTCGGATGACCAGCGCGTCATAATCCTTGATCACCGCCTTCAATTCGTCGGGGGTCATCTTCGTTCGGATGTCTACCTCGATCCCCGGCGTCTTTTTGAATATCTCGATTCCTTCTTCGGACAGGTTGTCGCTGATCAGCACTCTCTTCATGGGTCTCCTTCTCCCTCAGGGCAGTCTATAGCGCGGCGATCTTTTCCCGGTACACCTTTTCCAGTTCCTCCACGGCGGCATGAACGTCCTCGGGGGCGATCGTGGGGCCGCACCAGAAGCGGAATCCCGGCGGCGCATCCTTGTAGGAGCCCATGTCGTAGGCCGCTTTTCGCTTTCCCATTTCGCCTGCGATACCCTTGAGGAACTTGGCCTGCTCCTCCTTCGGGAGAGCCCTGACCTTGGCGCTGACCACCGAGAGGCAGACGGAGGTGTTGGAGCGGATCTCCGGTGTTTCGGCCAGGAATTCGATCCAGGCGTTCTTTGCGACCCACTCCTCGACGATTTTGAGATTTGCCAGGCTCCTCCGGATGAGGCCTTCAAGGCCGATCCCGTCCGCCCACTTCAGCGCGTCCAGGTAATCCTCCACGCACAGCATAGAAGGCGTGTTGATCGTGTCCGCCTCAAATATCGCCCGGTTGACCTTTCCTCCCTTTTTCAGGCGGAAGATCTTGGGAAGCGGCCAGGGCGGATCGTAGGAATCCAGACGATCCACGGCGCGGGGGCCAAGGACGAGCATCCCGTGAGCAGCCTCCCCGCCGAGACATTTCTGCCAGGA